>NZ_SRTP01000016.1:0-137219 GCF_004791945.1 Mesorhizobium sp. M3A.F.Ca.ET.175.01.1.1
CTCCCGCCAACACCGCGCTCCTCAACCGCATCGCCAGAAACATCCTTCAGGGCGCCGATGTCGACAAAGTCCCCATTAGCCACCGCATCAAGAAATGCGCCTGGAATGACGACTACCTCATCCAGGCGCTTACTCATATGCGATAGCCCTGCCGTGAACGGGGAGAAGAGGGCTGGGCGCGCCGGCGGTGCTTGTTCTGCGACGCTGAAGGTTGGCGAAAGCAGCGATCACAGCCCATTTCTCCCCGTCACTATACGGGGAGAAATGTCCGGCGGGACAATGAGGGGCGGCGCCGACCCACGGGCTTGTCAGTGACGCCTCAAGCATCCTTCAGCGGCTTCGGCCCACCCTCCGGCGCCCCCTCCCACCCAAACACGCTCCGCCCGCCGAGCAGATGCGACTGGTCCATCTCGCCCGCCACGATCTCCTTCAGGCTCGGCCCGGTCACATAGCGCTCCATCCTTCGCGACTCCCCATCCAGCCGCTTGAGCGCCTGCAGTTCCTCCTCGCGCCCGAGCCTCGCCTTGCTCACCGCCGATTTCAGCACCGAGATCGTCTCGTCATAGACCTTCAGCGGCACCGGGAAGGGGTGGCGGTCCTTGCCGCCGTGGGCGAGCGAGAAGCGCGCCGGGTCGGAGAAGCGGCAGGGGGCGCCGTGCACCACTTCCGAGACCATGGCGAGCGCCCGCACCGTGCGCGGGCCGACGCCGGGGACCAGCAGCAGCTCGGGGAAATCCTTCGGGCCGCTGTCGATCGCGGCGGAAATGTTGCCGTGCAGGCGGCGCATGACGATGTCGCTCTCGCGCACGTCGTGATGCGCCGGCATGACCAGATGGGGCAGCAGCGGCTGCGCGGCGAGCCCAATTTCTGGCTTAGCTCGCTCAGGCTGCGGCTCGAGCACGGCAAGCTCGGCCAGGATCTTTTCCGGGCTCATCGTCTTCAAGAGCGCGATCTGGCCGCTGCGCGCCTTTTCGGCGCGGTGGTCGGTGAGGTTGACGATCTCGCCCTGGCGCTCGCCCTCGATCGCCGCATGCGGCTGGTCGACGAAACTCGTCAGCCCCTCCGATAGCCAGTGGTAGCGGCGCGCCTGGCGGGCGTCGCCGTTCATGCCCTGCTGCACCACCACCCAGCGCCCGTCATCGGTGACGATGAAGCCGTGCAGATAGAGGTCGAACCCGTCCTGCACGGCGGCGCTGTCGACCTTGGCGACGAGCCGGCTGGCGGTGGCAAGCGCGGCGCCGTCAAGCCCGACATGATCGCCGATGGCCAGCAATTCGCCAGGCGTCTTGCGCGAATGCGCGCCGCGCCCGCCGCAGACATGGATGCCGAGCTCGCCGGCCATCGGGTTCAGCCCGCGCTTCAGCGCGCCGATGACCGAAGTGGTGATGCCGGAGGAATGCCAGTCCATGCCCATCACGGCGCCGAAGGACTGGAACCAGAAGGGATGGGCGAGGCGGCGCAAAAGCTCGTCGCGGCCGTAATGGTGGATGATGGCTTCGCACAGCACCGCGCCGAGCTTCGTCATGCGCTCGCCCAGCCATTTCGGAACCCGCCCGCCATGCAGCGGCAGGTCGGCACTGCCGCTTCGCTGCGTCATGTGGGATTCTCCCTGAATGCCGAAAGGTAGATGGCAATTCAGGCAGGATTTGCAAGCGCGGTCAAATCTCCCCCTCGAGGGGGGAGATCAGCCAATCGCGACCCTCAATACCGGCACACCCGCACGCGTTCCAGCACACGGCGGTGATGGTGCCAGTGCCGCACCCACTTCACGTGACAGTGGCGATAGTGGCGGTGCCGGTAGTAGTAGCGGTGCGGGTAGCGCACGGCGTAGCCCGGATAATAATCGTTATAGTAGCGCGGGCCGTAATAGCGGCCGCCATAGTCGTAGAATGGGCCGCCATAGTAGGGTCGGTAAAACGGAAACGGCCCGCCGAAGGGGCCACCGAAAGGGCCGCCGAACGGGCTCAAGCCGAGGCCAAAGAACCCCTGTGCGTCCGCGGGCGCGATTGTCGCTGCCGCGGAAGCGACGGCGATCACCGAGGCAAGTAACAGTTTTTTCATGGCAACCTCCTCCTTGAAGGCCGATTACCCGGTAAACGCCCTGCGGGAAGCCTGTGTTCCCGATTGCTAATGTTCGTGATCGCCGATGTTCGTCGGAGGAGGATGCGTAGCTGAGGGGCGGTCAGAGCCGTCCGTCCAGAGCCAAGCGCTGTGATTGGGAAATGCAATATCCAGGCGACCCCTGTCGCCCACGGCGACTCTCCCCCTCGCTGGGGGAGAGTCGCTGGCCACCCGTTACCGGCGGCAGATGCGCACTTCCTCCACCACGCGGTGGTGGTGGCGCCAGTGCTTCACGAGCTTGATCCGGCAATTGCGATAATGCCGGTGATGATAGCGCACCACATAACGATCGCGATAGGGAGTGTAGTAGTCGTCATCGTAGACGTGTCGGTAATAGCGATGAGGGTAATACCCGCCATAGTAGTCTCCGTAGTAAGGATCATAGGACGGGCCGATACCGATACCGAGCTGGACGCCGCCGGCGCTGGCCGGTGCAACAGCGAACGCCGAGGCGATGGCGATCATTGAAGCAAGCAGAAGCCGTTTCATCGCTGCCTCCTTGAGGTTTCGATGGATGCCCCTTCGATCGCTAAACGGTTTCGGGGCGGGTGGTGTTCCCGGGAAAATGTGCGGCGCCAAGCAATCTCCCCCTCGAGAGGGAGATGGCCGCGAAGTGGCCAGAGGGGGTCGTCGCGCGTAGAGCGCCGGCGTCCTTTCGGCGGCGCAAGAAGGTCATTGATGACGTTTGACGCGCGGCGACCCCCTCTGTCGCCTACGGCGACATCTCCCCCTCGATGGCCCCTCGAGGGGGGAGATTGGTCGCGCTCCGCAACCATCGCCCCCGCCATGCGTTGCACGCCGGCGAAATATCGCCAATGATGGCGGTGGAGGCTACAAGTGGCGGCCAATCGTGGGAATGGTGAACGGGCGTCGGAGCCCGGGCTGGCGAGCCTGCTTGCCGCCTCCAGGGGGCATCCCCGCACCGCATTGCCGACCGTCGCCAGCGTCGTCACCACGGTCGCGGCACTCTATTTCGGCCGCGAGGTGTTCCTGCCGATCGCCGTCGCGCTGCTCTTGACCTTCGCCATCGCCCCGGTCGTCGCCTGGCTGAAGCGCTTCGGCGTTCCGCGCCTTGCCGCCGTCATTGCCAGCGTGCTCGGCGCCTTCGCAGCACTTGCGCTGTTCTCCTTCGTCGTCGCCACCCAGGTCAGCGACCTTGCCAGCAACATCCCCGTCTACCAGATCAACATCCTGACCAAGATCCGCGCGCTCAAGGAAAGCGGGCTCGGCGGCGGCATCATCTCGCGCCTGAGCGGCGTCATCGAGCGCGTGGGCCAGGAGATCGAGCGCCAGGAGCCGCAGTTGCCTTCGGCCGCCGAGGCGCCGAAGCGCGAGCCGATTCCGGTCGAGGTCGTCGCGCATGAGAAGCCGCTCGAAGTGCTGCAGAACCTGGTGGCGCCGCTGCTCAGCCCGCTCGCCTCCGCCGGCCTGGTCATCGTCGTCGTCATCTTCATGCTGATGGAGCGCGAGGATCTGCGCGACCGCTTCATCCGCCTCGTCGGCTATGGCGACCTGCACCGCACCACGCAGGCGCTGCAGGATGCCGGCAAGCGCGTCGGCCAGTATCTGCTGATGCAATTGGTGGTCAACATCGTCTACGCCATCCCCATCACCATCGGGCTCTGGGTGCTGGGCATTCCCAACGCGCTGCTCTGGGGCCTGCTGGCACTGGCGCTACGCTTCGTGCCCTATATCGGCCCGATCATCGGCGCGCTGCTGCCGCTGTTTTTGGCGCTGGCCGTGGCGCCCGGCTGGTCGCTGCTCCTGTGGACCGCGGCGCTGTTCATCGTCATGGAGCTGATCACCGGCAATGTCGTGGAGCCCTGGCTCTACGGCTCGCGCACCGGCTTGTCGCCGTTAGCCATCATCGTGGCGGCGATCTTCTGGACCTGGCTGTGGGGGCCGATCGGCCTGGTGCTGTCGACGCCGCTCACCGTCTGCCTGGTGGTGCTCGGCCGGCATGTGCCGCAGTTCGAGTTCCTCGACGTGCTGTTCGGCAACGAGCCGGTGCTGGAGCCGCATGCCAGGCTCTACCAGCGGCTGCTGGCCGGCGATCCGGAGGAGGCGACCGACCATGCCGAGGAGATGCTGGAGGAAAAATACCTGTTCGAGTTCTACGACCAGGTGGCCGTGCCGGCGCTGCTGCTCGGCGAGCAGGACCGCATGCGCGGCGTCATGGACGACGAGCAGCGGCAGCAGGTGGCCGAAAGCGCGCTGACGCTGGTCGCCAATCTCGACGACAGCGCCCAGGAGGAGGCCGAGGCCGAAGAGGAGGAGGAGGCCGCCGCTTCCGCCGAGGAGAAGCGGCCCGAGGGCAAGACAGCCGAGGGCAAGGCGCCCCCCGGCAAGGGCTCGCAAGCCAAGGCTTCGCAAGCCAGGATCGATGGCCGCAAGGCAAGCCCGGACAAAGCGGGCACGGATAAGCCTGGCGCCGACAAGGCGGCTGAAGTGAAGATCAATGGCGACAAGACCGCCGACGAGGCCGAGGAGGTCGACCTGCCGGACGGGTCCGGCATTTCGGTGCTGTGCGCCGGCGGCCGCGGCGAGCTCGACGACGCCGCCGCCGCCATGCTGGCGCAGGTGCTGGTCGTGCAGGGCGCCGAAGCCTCGCGGGCGAGCTTCGCCGAGCTGGAGCCGTCCGCCATCCGCCGCCTCGCGCTGGACGGCATCGACGCCGTCGTCATCGGCTTCCTCAATCGCGATTCCACCAAGCATGCGCGTTTCATGGTGCGCCGGCTGAAGCGCCTCAAGCCGCAGCTCAGGGTCGGCATCGTCTTCTGGTCGGAGATAGGCAATGGCGATGTCGAGGCCGCGGCCGAGCTCGCCGGTGACCTGAACGCCGATTTCGTCGCCCACGGCATGGTCGACGCGGTGACCGGCGCGCTCTCGCACGCCGCGCCCGTGGCGCTGAAGCCAGCCCACAAACGCCGGCCCCCGGCGCGGCGGAAGCTGGCACGGGCGGCGGAGTAGGGGGGCGGCTTAGTAGGGCGCCGACGCCGAAGCTGCCGATCTCCCCCCTTGCGGGGGAGATGCCCGGCAGGGCAGAGGGGGGTGTGAAGGAACGCCGACGCCTCCCATAACGGCTTCAACGTCAGAAGTCGCAACCTGGCCGGTTGATATGCTGGCGGGACAGCACCCCCCTCTGGCCTGCCGGCCATCTCCCCCGCAAGGGGGGAGATCACGCGCTCCAGCGCCCCGCGCTACCTTCACTGGGCAAAACCATCCCCTCACCGTCACCCACTGTCGCGGCGCCGCGTGCGGGTCGGGCCGACATCCGCTAGTCTATCACCCGGCCAACGCAAACCGCAGGAGCCACCGATGACCAAGCAGACCATCCTCAAATTCGGCGCCGTCGAGCATGCCGATCCGGGCGACCTGCCGGGCTGGGTCGTGGTCGAGGGCAGGCCGACCATGCAGACGGCGGTCCAGCACACCAGCGAGGACGGCAAGGTGATGTCGGGCACCTGGCGCGCCTCGCCCGGCACCTACCACGCCACCTACACGGACTATGAATTCGTGCACATGATCGCCGGCCGCATCATCATCACGCCGGACGGCGGCGAGTCGGTCGAGGTCGGCCCGGGCGATGCCTTCGTTGTCGAGGCGGATTTCAAGGGCACCTGGAAGATCGTCGAGCCGGTGACCAAGCATTTTGTGGTCGTGGTGGGGTGAGTCTTGTCTCCCCCCTTGAGGGGGAGATGTCGCCGAAGGCGACAGAGGGGGTCGTTGCGCATGGAGCGCCGACGCCTTCATTGTCGAGAGAGGGGCGTCGGCGCTCTACGTGAGACGACCCCCTCTGGCCTGCCCATCCTTCGCAGCAGCTTCGCTGCAGCTACGGAGGGTGAACCGGGCATCTCCACCTCGTGGGGGGAGATAAAGCGCTCCATCGCCCCGCCTACCGTCCTACCTTCGAGATCACCCTCTTCTCCACCTCCGGCTCCAGCGATTCCGCGAACGGCGTCGCCAGATGGTGCTGGTCGCGGAAGGCGAGCTTGCCGTCGATGAAGACGTGGCAGGTGGTGGCGTTGCAGAAGCGGTCGGTGAGGTCGACATAGCTTGCGTTCGGCACGCTGGTGACGATCTCGCGCTCCACCGCCGCCATCTTGTCGTTGGCGGCATCGGCGCGCGCCTGGTCGCAGAGCGAGGGCGTCCCGCCCCGCCACAGCGCGCGCGCCACGCAGGTGTCGATATGCTCGTCGTTGAACGGCACGTCGCGGATGAAGGCGATCTTCAGCCCGGCATTGCTCAGCGTGGTCAGCGTCGAGCGCAGGCCGGCCTGCCAGGCGGCGTCCGAGGTGTCCGGCTCGCGCTTGCCTTCCGCCATCTTGCGCGAGGAGGTCAGCGCCAGTTCCGAGATCACCACCAGCGCCGGCTTCGCCTGGATGATCTCCTTGATCGCCTGCTCGCGCCACTGGTCGCATTCGCTGTAGTTGCGCTTCAGCTTGGCGACGAAGAAGGTGAAGCGCGAGGCCCGGCATGAGCTCTTCAGCCAGGTCTCGACCCGGTAGCCGTCCTTCCTGGCCGCTTCGATCAGCGGCGTCGACCAGTGGTCGGCGTGGGAGTCGCCGAACAGCGCGATGGCGCGCCGGCCGGTCCCGAACACGCAGGGCGCCGGCCGCACCGTGAAATAATCCTGCACGCAGGCGCTGGCGCGCGCGGTGGCCGGCTCGGCCGCGCTTGCGGCGATCTCGCGCTGCTCGGGGTCGAGGTCGTGCACGGCAAGCCTGGCGTTGCCATAGGCAGCTGCGACGCCGGTGCCGGTCAGGAGGAGGGCCGGCACCAGCGCCCGCGCCGCGTTGGCCATCAGCCAGCCGTTGCGGCGGATCGGGTTCTCGATCAGGTGGTAGGTCAGGACGGAGAGGGCCAGCGTCAGCCCCAGGCAGATCAGGCGCTGCGGCACGGAGAGCTCGGTGGTCAGCATGCCGGCATAGACGATCACCGGCCAATGCCAGAGATAGAGCGAGTAGGACAGCCTGCCGACCCACTGCAAGGGCGGCAGCGCCAGGAAGGCATTGACGCAATTCCAGGAAAAGTGCCCCGCGGTTTTCCGTTCGGAGTTGCGTGAAGAAATGCCATTCCCGACGCCGGCCGCGCCCGCCAGCAGCAGAAGGACAGTGCCGGCCACCGGCACCAGGGCCAGGAAGCCGGGGAAGGGGGAGTCCTCGCTGAAGGTAAGGTAAGCGAACGCAATCATCGCCAGCCCGGCGAGGCCGAAACCCAGGCCGAGCCGCGGGCGCTTCGCCAGCAGCCACGCCGGCGCCAGCGAAGCCAGGCCGCCCGCGGCGAACTCCCAGGCGCGCAGCGGCGAGAAGTAGAAGGCCCAGGGCTGCGACACGGTGGTCAGCCAGGCGCAGACGGCGAAGGAGACGAGGCCGGCAATGCCGATGGCAAGCACGATGGCGCGGCGGCCGGGCTTCAGCCAGGCGGCCAGCATCAGCAGCGCCGGCCAGGCGAGGTAGAATTGCTCCTCCACCGACAGCGACCAGTAATGGATGAACGGGTTGCTGGCCGCGTCGTTGGCGAAATAGTCGAACGACCAGCGGATCAGCCACAGGTTGATCATATAGGCCGAGGCGAACATCGCGCCCTTGGAATAGAGCGCCTGCTCTTCCGGCGAGAGCACGATGACGCCGAAGGCGAGCGTAGCGAGGATGACGAAGAGCGCTGCCGGCAACAGCCTGCGCGCGCGCCGCGCGTAGAAGCGCAGCAGGTCGAGCCGGCCGG
Organism: Mesorhizobium sp. M3A.F.Ca.ET.175.01.1.1; assembly: GCF_004791945.1. Taxonomy (NCBI): domain Bacteria; kingdom Pseudomonadati; phylum Pseudomonadota; class Alphaproteobacteria; order Hyphomicrobiales; family Phyllobacteriaceae; genus Mesorhizobium; species Mesorhizobium sp. M3A.F.Ca.ET.175.01.1.1. The sequence continues at coordinate 7,846 of NZ_SRTP01000016.1, forward strand.
TCGAGGACATCTCGGCGACCAGATGCCGGGTGATCAGATAGCCCGAGATGACGAAGAAGATGTCGACGCCGGCAAAGCCGCCGGGAAGGCCCGTCAGGCCGAAATGGAAGGCGACCACGCCCGCCACGGCGAGCGCACGCAGACCTTCGATGTCGGGCCGGAAGCCCTGGGACGGTTCTGACACGAAGACGAACCTCGCAATGTTCGTTCGTATCCCGCCTTGAAGAAAGCCTCGCCTCTATGCGCCTCTATCGCAATGCAACATATTTAACGCGCCGCAACATAAAGGGAGGGTGCTGATCTCCCCCCTCGAGGGGGAGATCGAATCGATGTCGCCGCCGGTTTCGCCAACCCCCTTAGCCGAAGCTACCCTGCAATTGTCCAGAACCGCCCGATCTGGTAAAATCCGGTCACCGACAAACGGCCCCGGAGAGCCGTGCGTCCGACATCATGCACAAGACATCCACTCGAACCGGAGAACGGCCATGAAACGGCTTCTGACGGTCGCTGCGCTTATGGCAGCGGGCAGTTTGATTGCGATGCAGAGCGCAGTTGCCGACGATGCTGCGCTGATCAAGAGCGCCGAGTCCGCCGCGCCCGCCGCCGTGGCGAGCGGCGCCGCCATCTACTCAATGGACGACAAAGGCAACATGAAAACCTTGCGCGAGGGCAAGAACGGTTTCTGGTGCATGCCGGACAACCCGGCTTCGCCCGGACCGGATCCGATGTGCGGCGATGCCAACTCGATGGAGTGGGCGATGGCGTGGCTCGAGAAGAAGGATCCGCCCAAGGGCAAGGTCGGCTTCATGTACATGCTGTCCGGCGGCACCGACGGCAGCAACACCGATCCCTATGCGACGGCACCCGCCGAGGGCAACAACTGGATAGAGACCGGCCCGCATGTGATGATCGTCAACGCCATGGACATGATGGCGGGCTATCCGACGGACCCCAAGCCGGACACGAGCAAGCCCTATGTGATGTGGCCCGGCACGCCCTACGCCCATCTGATGATCCCGGTTAAGTAGAGATCGAGCGCCATCTCCCCCCTCGAGGGAAGATGTCGCCGAAGGCGACAGAGGGGGTCGCCGCGCGTGAAGCGCCAGCCTTCACCTGCAGCAAGGGGGCCGAGTCCAGTCGAACCGACCCCCTCTTGCCGCTGCGCGGCCATCTTCCCCTCGAGGGGGGAGATCAGTGCGCCCCGTCGTCAGGCATGCCCGCGCGGACCGCGATGTCTCGCGGTCCGCCCTTCTGTCGTCACGCATTCCCGCGCGGACCGCGATGCCTCGCGGTCCGCGCGGGTGGGCGCCTGCCCCCGCGGCGGCGCCAAGCCTCCCAACGCTGCCGGCGGCTTGGGCTGTTCGGCCTTGTCGGCCGCCGCTGTTTTCCTCGCTCGCTCCCGGGGGGACGCGCGACGCGCTTCAAGTCTTAGCTTTGACGCAGGTCGTGATCCCCGCTGCACATTTCGGGGCGACGTGCATCACCGCAATTCCGTCCGGAACTGCGCAAAAACAAATGGTTAGAGCGGATCGGCGTTTCGGTGAAACGATGATCCGCTCTAGAAATGCAGGTCCAGCGCCTCCGGATAGCCTTGGCCCAACTGGCTCTGATCGGCTGACGAGGCCGTGCTGCCGGCCGGTGCGATGGTGCCGCCGGTGACCGTCTGGTCGAGCGGCGGGGTTTTCTGCGTCTTGACGACCTTGGTCCCGTGCGGCGGGATCTTCTCTTTGGCTATGGCGGCTTGCGACAGCGCAAGGGCCACGACGAGTACGGACAGAACGATTTTCATGACAACTCCCCAGTGCCCCACAACGAGCCTAGCGCCGGCAGTCCCGCCGCGAAGCTTGCATGCGCGGAAAACCCTGGAATTCTCTGGAATTCCTGGAATATTAGCTGTTGGAAAATCGGCGTGGCGGCCGACTGCCGGCGTGTGTTATTGCTGGTGAGGCAAGGGGAAACGGCATGGCGCAGCATATCGCGCAAAAGCTGCGGCTGACGTCGGCGGTGCTGGGGACGGTCAGCCGCAAGGATCTGGCGGCGGCGTTTCGCGCCGTCAACCCGAAGACGGCCTTCGACCTCGGCCGCGCCGACAAATGGCTGCAGGGCAGGGCCCATCCGCGCGAGCTCAGCGTCTATGACGACTGGGCTAAGGTCCTGCGGCTCGATCAGCCCGGCGCCTGGATCGCCGAGAGCGACCTGTCGAGCTTCACGGCCGAGATCTCGGCCCGTCACGGCATCGACAGCGCCGACCTCGAACGTCGCGCCGTGGCGCAGGTCGAAGCCTCCTCCGCGCATGACGATCGCGGCCTGAGCATCGCGCTCGTCGGCAGCTATGCCTGCTATTCGCGAGCCTGGTCGCCCTATTATCGCGGCCAGCTCATCAAGGGCAGCCTGGCGATCGAGGCCGGCCCCGGCGTGCATGGTCTCACCGCCACCTATCGCGAGGCGCTGCCGACCGGTCAGTTGGCGCTCGCCGGCCCGGTCACGCCGGCCAAGCGCGGCCTCTACCTGCATCTCAAGGAAACCGGCGGCGATGCCCAGTTCTTCTTCAGCCTGTTTCCGCAGTCGCAGCCGGGCAGCGTGCTTGGCGGCTATATGTGCGGCACCGCCATCATCGGCCCGGAGGCGCAGCCCTCGCTCACCCGCATCCTCATCATCCGCCTGCGCCATGCGGCGCCCGACGCCTCCTGGGGCGGCTATCTGCTGCCCGGAGGTTCGATCGCCGCTGACCTGGCCGGCCTCGGCATCGCCATCGAGCACCCCGAAACGGTCGACCGGCAGCTCGGGCAATTTCTCGCCGCCGACGGCGACGGCGGCGCCAACCAGATCCCGCCGGCCGAATTCCGCGCCATCCTCGACGTGTTCGACCGCCACTGGCTGCGCCAGCCGGCATGACGCCGCGCAAGCCAGCGGGCCTGTCGCGAAGCCGCGCGGTTCGCCTGCCGTCCGCCCAAACCTTGACAGCGCGGCTCGTTCGCGCTCCCCTGCGCCAGTCGTCGACTGTGCAGGACCAGCCGAATGAAGAAGCCTTACAGGAAACCGACGCTCGACAAGCGCGATAAGCTTTCCGCCGCCACGGCGACGGTGCCGGCGTCCGGCTTCACATTCTGAGCCCGCGATCTGGCGGCCCGCAGCCGCGGCTTGACAAGCCGTCCTTGAGGCGCTCACCTGCACGGATTGTCTTCAGGGGGAATCTCGGATGAAGAAGGTTTACGCGAAGCCGACACTCGAGAAGCGCGGCAAGCTCTCTGCCGTCACCGCGGCCAATGGTTCTTCGATATTGATCTAGCCAGCGGCCCGAGCGCCGCTTCGACGCTCCTGGCCAGGAGCGGGCGGTGCACTGCAGGTGCCCGCCCGTCCGGCGCCGCCGCCAAGCTGCTGAAACCCCGTCCGTCCCCAACAGCAACGGTCATGCGTGACCAGTGATTGCGAAGTGCCATTGGCGTGCCCGGCTGTCAATCTGGCCGCGCCGGGGGGTGCAAGCGCGTTTTTCAGCATTTTGCAGCGCACATTTGGGTTGCCGTGAGCGCCGCGTCGTGGCCTCGCCAAGCCCCGAGATGGCGGATTTCCGGCCTTTTCGCCCGCTTCATCGGGCGATCCGCTTATCCGTTTGAATAGGCTGGTTTTTCGCGACTCGTCTCATTGGCGGGGCCGACGCCCACCTGACTTTTTTTGGGTGCATTTCTGCCGACAGCATTCGCTTATGGCGGAGCGCCCGGTGACGGCTGCTCTCCCCCCTCGAGGGGGAGATGGCCGGCAGGCCAGGTCGGTCCGACTGGACGCGGCCTATTGCAGCCGTGGAGGATTGGCACTTCAAAGCGACCCCCTCTGTCGCCTTCGGGTAACGCTCCCGCTGCGCCTCTGTGAACCGCTTCATGGTGTCTGCACGCCACCATGCTACAATGCGCGGCGCGAGCGGGGAGGGTGCCATGGCCAATCATTTGCTGCGGGTTCTGCGGCGCTCCAGGCTGGAACGGTTTGCGCTGGGGCTGCTCGTCTTCCTGGTGACGCTGATTGCCGCATTGCTGGGCGGCGCCCGGGTCTGAGGCTGCCGAAGCGCAGGATTTGCACCCGGCGACCACTGCGGCCTTGGCGATTTGCTGCCTTGGCGGATCAAGTGCGGTCGTCAGCCGGCTATGACCGGTTTCGCGAAAGTGGTAACAACTCCGGCCGAGAGTGGAACCGGGCCTGCGACCTTTCACAGTCGGCCGCCGCGCATCGCGATCACGATGGCGCGTCGGCAGGGTCCTGAGAACGCCAAACGGCGGGCGCTGCGGCCCGCCGTTTGGCTGCCCAGGCTCGCCGCTTAATTCGCGCCGCCGAGCTGCTTGGTCATCTTGCAGAAATCGTCGTGCTGCTTGGCGATGGCCTCGTCGCCGCAGTCCTTCTTCATCGAGGTGCGGTCTTCTTCGGTGAGCGCCATCCAGGCGGTCTTGAAATCGGCTTCGCTCTTCATCGTCTTCATGCCGGCGTCGGTGAAGAACGGCGACATCTTCTGCGGATCGTCGAGTGCCGAGGTGCCGGTCGTGCTGCCGGCCATTGCCGAGCCGGCCATGATCGAAAGCGCCATCGCGCCAAGGAAAAGGAAACGGGTTTTCATGATATACCTCCAAGTGAAAAGATCGTTCGCATCACGATCGATTGAAGAACGAATATCGCAAGTGGAAGTTTCCCGACGAAAACAATATTATCCTGGCAGGTGCAAATCTTGTAGATAAACAAGGAAGACAAGACGCAAACAAACCGCTCCAAGTTACAAAGTAACTGGAGAAGAGGAGTGCGTGAACTGGCGCAACCTCATGCAGAACGGGCCCGTCGACGATAGGTTCCGGGCGGAAAGCGAAAGTCGGTTTCGCTTTACGATCGGCCGGCGCACACCTCCCGCACCAGCGCGCCCAGCCAGCGATGCGCCGGATCGGCGTCGAGGCGCGGATGCCACAGCAGCGAGATGGTGAGTTCCGCCAGCCGCAGGGGCAGCGCGAAGCTGAACATGCCTTCGCGCAGCTTGCCGGTATAGCGCTCGGGCACGGTGGCGATCAGGTCGGAGCCGCGCGCCAGCGCCAGCGCTTCCGAGAAGCCGCCGACCACGGTTGCGATCTCGCGCCTGAGCCCGTCGAGTTCCAGCGCCTCGTCGACCGGCCCGCGGTCGAGTCCGCGGCGCGAGATCAAAATGTGGCGGCCGGCGGCGAAACGCGCGGCGGTGACCCTGGCTTGGCTTAACGGGTGACCTTGCCGCACGACGCCGACGAAGCGGTCGCGGAACAGCGCCTGCGCCCGCACCTCCGGCCCGGTCGAGCCGCCGACCACGCCGGTCTCGAGGTCGACACCGCCTTCGCGCATAGGGGCGCTGTCCTTGTCGGGCTTGGCCACGAAGCGCAGCTGCACGCCCGGCGCTTCGGCGGCGACGCGGGCGATCAGCCCAGGGCCGAAATTCTCCACGAAGCCGTCGCTGTTGCGCAGCGTGAAACTGCGCACGAGCCGCTTGAGGTCGAGCTTCGCGGCCGGGCGCAGCATGGCTTCGGCCTGTTTCACCAACTGGCCGACCTCGGCGCTGAGCTCGATCGCGCGCGACGTCGGCACCAGGCCGCGCCCGGCCCGCACCAGCAGCGGATCGCCGGTTGCTTCGCGCAGCCTTGCCAGCGCCCGGCTCATTGCCGAGGGGCTGAGCCGCAGCCGCCGCGCCGCCTTGGCGACGCTGCCTTCGGCGAGCAGCACGTCCAGCGTGAAGAGCAGGTTGAGATCGGGTCGCGACATAAGCGCAACCATAACATGGTTGTCGCTCGGTGACATGGCGTTTCATGCAATGATGAAGTGCAAATGCTGCATGTTCCGCCATATCTGGCAGCCGCCTATCTTGCCGGCAAGTCTCACCCGCGCCGGAGAAGCACCATGGCCGACATCGCTCATTCCCACGTCGCATCCGCGAGCCGATCCACGGCCGGCGCGCTGGCCAGCCTGTCGCTCGCCATGCTGCTCTCTTCGCTCAGCACCTCGATCGCCAATGTCGCGCTGCCGACGCTGAGCACTGCCTTCGCCGCGTCGTTTCCGGCGGTGCAATGGGTGGTGCTGGCCTATCTCGTGGCCATCACGGCCTTCATCGTCAGCGTCGGGCGGCTCGGCGATCTGGTCGGCCGCCGCCTGCTGCTGGTCGCCGGCCTTGGCCTGTTCAGCGCTGCCTCGCTTGCCGCGGCGCTCGCGCCGTCGCTCGCGCTGCTGGTTGCCGCGCGCGCCGCGCAAGGACTGGGCGCGGCGGTGATGATGGCGCTGACCGTCGCTTTCGTCGGCGAGACGGTGCCGAGGGAGCGCACCGGTAGCGCCATGGGCCTGCTCGGCACCATGTCGGCGATCGGCACCGCGCTCGGCCCCTCGCTCGGCGGCGTGCTCATCGCCGCTCTCGGCTGGCGCGCGATCTTCCTGGTCAACGCCGGGCTCGGCCTCGTTGCCCTGCTTGCGGCGCAGCGCTTCCTGCCCGCCGCGCGCGAGGCCAAGGCGGCGAGCGCCGTCGGCCAGCCGGCGAAGAAAACTGGCCCTCGCTTCGATGTGCTTGGCACGCTGCTGCTCGCCGCGACGCTGGCCGCCTATGCGCTGGCGATGACAATCGGGCGCGGCCATTTCGGCGGCCTCAACATGGCGCTGCTGGCCGTGGCAGCGCTCGGCGCCGGTCTGTTCGTCATCGCCGAGGGCAGGGTCGCCGCGCCGCTGGTGAACCTCTCGCTGCTGCGCGGTTCCGTGCTGGGCTCGAGCCTTGCCGTGAATGCGCTGGTCTCGACTGTGATGATGGCGACGCTGGTCGTGGTGCCGTTCTATCTGTCGCGCGCTCTCGGCTTGGGCGAAGCGCTCACCGGCGCCGTCATGTCGATTGGCCCGGTCGTCTCGGCGCTCTGCGGCGTCGTTTCCGGCCGCATCGTCGATCGCCTCGGCGCCGGCCGCATGATCATCGCCGGCTTGGCGATGATGGTCGTCGGCTGCCTCGCCCTGTCGATGCTGCCGGGCCTGTTCGGCCTCGCCGGCTACACGGCCGCGATCGTGCTTCTGACGCCGGGCTACCAGCTCTTCCAGGCGGCCAACAACACCGCCGTGATGCTGGATGTCGGTGAGCGTGAGCGCGGCGTGGTGTCGGCCATGCTGAGCCTGTCGCGCAATCTCGGCCTCGTCACCGGCGCGGCGGCGATGGGCGCGGTGTTTGCCTTTGCGGTGGGTGCGAGGGATATCGGTCGGGCAGCGCCCGAGGCGGTCGCGAGCGGGATGAGAGTCACCTTCGCGGTGGCGGCGGGATTGGTGGTGGTGGCGCTGCTGATTGCCGTTGGACGTTGGCGAAAGCGTTGAAGCTGCTGATCTCCCCCCTCGTGGGGGAGATGCCTGGCAAGGCAGAGGGGGGCGCTGTCCCGCCAGCCTGTCCGTTTTTGTGACAAACAAGATCACGGAAGGCCGAGTTCCTTCGCGCCCCCCTCTGTCCTGCCGGACATCTCCCCCACGAGGGGGGAGATTGGCAGCTTCGGCGCCGTCGCCAAATGTAACGCATCGCACATTCGGCACTGCCATCTTGGCGTATCGGTCGTGCCGGCAGCGAACAAGGCTTCCGCATTTTAGCCGATTTTGATATTCCGGTGCGGTGTTCTCTCGCCGCTGCGATGAGGAACCGAAGGGGGTAAATGGCAACCGAAGGGTGCCTGGCCGCATGACCGACGGTCCGCAAGCCGGGCCGCTGGAATTGCGCGTGCTCGGTAATTTTGAGGTGGCCCGCGGCGGCGAATTGCTCGACCTGCCGCCCTCACGCAAGACCCGCGCCCTGCTCGCCTACCTTGCCGTCACCGCCAGGTCGCATCAGCGCGAGCGGCTATGCGAGATCTTCTGGGACGTTCCGGACGATCCGCGCGGCGCGCTCCGCTGGAGCCTGTCCAAGATCCGCCAGGTGCTGGGAGATAGCGAATCCGCCCTGGCCGCCGACCGCAACGCGGTGTCGCTGAAGGTCGAAACCGACTACGCCCGCCTGCAGCCCCTGGTGAAGGGCGAGCTGTCCTCATGGCCGACCGACGAGCTGGAGGCCGTTGTCGCCTCGATCCGCGGCGATGTCCTGGCCGATCTGTCGCTCGAGCGGTGCGCCGAATACGAGGCGTGGCGGCAGGCCATCGCCAGCGAGGTCGAGATCGCCGAGCTCGGCATATTGCGCGAGCTGGTCGAGCGCCTGGCCGGCGAGCCGAAGCGGGCGCTGCCGCTCGCCCGGCGTCTGCGCCGCCTCGTTCCCGAGGATGCAAGCCTTGCGGCCGAGATCGAGGCGCTGGAGGAGAAGGTCAGGACGGCGGCCGCGCAGCCGACGGCACGGTCCGCGCAGCCCGCCACCGCTGTCGCCGCCCCGCCGCAATCGCCTGCGCCCGCCAAGAGGCCGGCGCACGCGCAGGACCCCGGCCGCGCCGTGCATTTCTGCCGCGCCGTCGACGGCACCAGGCTCGCCTATGCCAGGACCGGCAGCGGCCCGCCCATCCTGCGCGCCGCGCACTGGATGTCGCATCTCACCTATGACTGGGACAGCCCGATCTGGCGGCACTGGATCGCGGCGCTGTCGCGCGACAACCAGCTGGTGCGCTATGACGAGCGCTGCAACGGCCTGTCGCAGCGTCAGGTGCCCGACGTCTCCTTCGACACCATGGTCTCCGATCTCGAATGCGTGGTCGAGGCGGCAGGGCTCGACCGCTTTACCCTGCTCGGCCTCTCGCAGAGCTGCGCCGTCTCCATCGCCTACGCCATACGCCATCCCGAGAAGGTATCGGGCATGATCCTCTATGGCGGCTATGTCAAAGGTTGGCGGGCACGCGGCGACGCCGGCGAGATCGCGACGCGCGAGGCGATCGCGACGCTGATGCGCGAGGGCTGGGGCAAGTCGAACCCGATGTTCCGCCAGGTGTTCTGCTCGATGTTCATTCCCGGCGCCACGCACGAGCACTTCGCCTGGATGGACGAATTGCTGCTGCGCACCATCCTTCCGGACGACGCCTGGCGCCTGCAAAGCGCCTTTTCCGTCATCGATGTCGGCGATCTTCTGGAGAAGGTTAGCGTGCCGACCTTGGTGTTGCACGCGCGCGACGACAATGTCGCCCCGGTCGAATCCGGACGCACCCTGGCCGCCGGCATTCCAGGCGCGCGCTTCCTCGAGCTGGAAAGCCGCAACCACATCCTGCTCGAAGGCGAACCCGCCTTCGACGAGTTCGTCGGCCATGTCCGGGCCTTCATCGCCGAAACGGCCGGGTGACCGGCCTTGGCGATCGCGTCAGTTCATAGGCGACGGATTTGGTGGATCGCCGTGCCGCCGTCTCCAGGCAATGCCCGCAGCCGGACCGGCCGACCCTGGTTGGCTTGTCGGGCCAGGCGTTCGGCCTCCTCTCGCGTCAACCCGACTGGCAGCTCGCCCGCGATCTCCGCCGGGAGATCGTAAAGCAGGTCATACACCATCCAGTCGTCGCACGGATCCTGGATGACGGCGAATCTCATTGGGCAAGTTTGCCGCTTTATTTGATGCGACTCAATTGTGACCGAAGTCTAATGTGCCGGCGCAGAGGTCTTAGACTGCATAGCGCCGTATATTGGCCGTGACGGCGGATGTATTCGGCAGGCCGCTTGGCAGCATGTTTCGAACATTCAGAGCATGACAGCTATATCGAAAAGCTCCGCAGCTCCCAGCTGCTCATGCCGAATCCTTCGGCTTTATGGCCAGGGCCTCGCGAAGCAGCGAGGGCCATTCGAAGCCGATGAGCAGGACGAGTTCCCGGGCCTGCTCTTCGGTGATGCTGGTCCTCTCGACCAGCCGCCGAACGAGCACGGCCAGCGTGTCATTCTGCTGCTCCGATGTCATGGGAAGGCCTCCGTGGGGCCCCCTAACATTAACATTTGATATTTGTTCCCCGCTATCTTGTTGATCTTGCTCGGCCTCGAGCCGGGTGTCGACGCTGTCGGCAACGCAGAGGCTTGTCGAGCCGCTGCGCATGCCCACAGCTTGCCCGGCAAGAGCCATTCTCGCCCAGCGATCGCTCGATCACCCAGCACGCGCCCCGAGTCGCGCAGCTTCGTCAGCCGCGTCTTCCGGTGTCCGACAGCAGTGTCGCACTGCGGCGCCAGACAGGGCGCTCGGCGCAAAAGGCTCCTCCAAAAAAAACCCTTGACGCCTCACCTGCCCCATCCTCCTTGGCTGCAAGGCTTTCCGGCATCTCCAACCGCGGTAAGCGTCCCTCGACGGGTCTAACCCGTTCGTATTAGCGCCCCCTAAAATGATTGGATTGACACAAACGCCCAAACGGAGCGCGATGCAAGCCAATGCCGCGTCCTCCCTTGGGCACGCGGCAGAGGCCTTCGGTGGAACCCACCCAACAACGCAACACCGGGCCGGGCTGGCTCGTCTCTTGTGTAAGCAGGAGCGAGCCAGTTTGGCGTTCGGAAATAAACCCGCCGGGCGAGAACCCCAACCACCTCAAGCCCGGCGAGCCTACTAACCTGATCAGAATACGCGATCAGGACCGGGATTAACCGGCAACGTCCTCGGTGCAAGGCGTATGCCAGCCTTTCGGTCCTGAAATGGGACAGGTCAGCTTCGGGCGACTCGGCCATGGCCGGGCGTCTGCCGGCAGCTGAAACAAAAAAGCCCGCCTGGGGGACGCCAGGGGGCAAATTTGGGGTTGGAATCCCTGCCTGCGCACAAAGGGGTATGGGCGCAAGCAGGCGCAGTATAACTTTGGCCGGGAGAGAAGGTTCCGTACCTCTTTCGGCCTATGCATGCCGCCCGGCAGCGCGCAACGGTCCCGGGACAAGGGCATGCATCGCTCAGCCGAAAACAGGCCCGCCCGCTGGATCAGCGGGCGGGCCTTTGTCGACCGACAGCGTGACACAGGAGAGAATCTCGCCGCGCCCCGAACCAATATCTCGGCGAGATGTTCCAAAACAAAACAAAAACCCGCCGGCCGAGCCGACGGGTTTCTCAATGGCTGCTGGCCGGGACGTCAGATCGTGGTTGGACCTGATGCCGCCGGAACGGCCGTAACGGCGCCCAGTTTTTCGCGCCTGGTCAGTGTCGGCTTCTCATATGTCTTCTTCATGTGTGGCCCCGCATTTGAATCCAACGCCCGATACCTGCCGCGAAGCTGCTCGACCGTCAACAACAAATGATGAGCGCGCCGGAAGCGAGCAACGGCCCGTTGCCGGGAGGAGGGCAGCGGGCCGTTGCGCTTGGCGGCAGCTACATCCGGGAGGAGTGGACTGCGGCCTGCCGAACCCCCGGGCGACCACATTGTTCCGCAGCCTGCGTGCTCCTGCTTGCCCCGAAGCTGCCCGGCGCCCGGCCGGAACCAAACGGAACGGCATCGGTTTACCCGGCGAAGGGATGTTCAAGGAACCGGGAATATCACAATGAAAACAGTGCTTCTCGCCGCCTTGGCGCTCAGCATCGCGGCGCCGGCCGTAGCATCCCCGGCCGAGGCCGACCTCGTCATCAAGACGCACCACAGGCACCATCATCGGCACGCCGTCGTCATCAACGACGAAGGCCAGCGTCTGCATCACCGCCGCCACGGCACGGAAGCCTTCTACGACAACGGCAGGCGCGCCTGGCATCGCCATCATCGCCGCGATACCGTCGTGATCACGGGCTCCATCGAGCGTCATCATTACCGCCACCATCGCCGTCACGTCATCGTCGACAGCGACACCGACTATTGATCGGCTCCGGCTCGTAGGCGCGGCCTGCGGGCATTGATCCGCCCGAGGCTCGGGACCGACAGCGTCACCGCTTGCCGTGCGCCATGCTTGCGGCGGCCGGCAAGCGGCGCAGCGAAAGCATGGCCAGCGTGCCGACGAGCGGGCCCGGCGCCAGCACCAGGAAAGCCCAGCGCCAGCCGAGCAGAGCCGCGGCATGCGGCAGCAGCCAGATCGTCAGCACCGTCAACCCGAAGCCGAGCCCAAGCTGCACCGACAGCGCGGTGCCGACGAAACGCTGGTCGGCAAGCTCTGTCGCCGCCGCCGAGAACTGCGCGGAATCACCAACCACCGAAACGCCCCAGACCAGGATGACCAGCCCGAACAGCCACAGCGGTCCGTCGAAGGCGAAACCAATGACTATTGCGCAGGAACCGGACACCATCATCATCCCGGCGGTGGTCAGGCTGCGGCCGAAGCGATCGGAGAGCACGCCGCCGATGAGGCAGCCGCCCGCACCGACGGCGATGGCCAGGAAAGTCAGCACCGACGCCAGTTGGGGCGAGGACTGCTGCTGCGCCTCCAGCGCGGCGCGCGTATAGGCGAGCAGCCAGGCCCACATGGCGTAAAGCTCCCACATGTGGCCGAGATAGCCGATATTGACCAGCATCAGCGGCCGGATGCGAAAAACCGCGCCGATCTGGCGCGGTTGGAACACGGCCTTGCCGAAGGCATAGGGCCCCTCGCGGGCGAAGAACCAGAACAGCATCGAGCCGGCAAGCGCGGCCGCGGTGGCGGCCATCACCACGAGCTGCCAGTCGAGCGAACCGGCCAGCGCCCGGAACAGATGCGGCAGCGAGGATCCAAGCGTGAGAGCGCCGATGAGGGCGCCGAGCGCCAGTCCCCGTCCGCGCACGAACCATGTCGAGACCAGCTTTAAGGCCGGCGGATAGACGCCGGCCAGCGCCACGCCGGTCAGGATGCGCGCCGCAATAAGGCCTGCGGGCCCCGGCTGCAGCAGGAGCGAGGCATTGGCCGCGGCCGGGACGAGGGCCGAGATCGCCATCAGCCGGTTGAGCCTGACGATGTCGGGCAGGTTGACCAGGCTGGCCGCCAGCGCGCCGGCGACGAAGCCGATCTGCACGCCATTGGTCAGCCAGACATCGACCGCCCCCGACAGCTGCCAGGCGGCCCTGAGTTCGGGAACGATCGCTGTCGCCGAGGACCAGGTGGTGAGTGACAGCACGACGGCAAGGCAAAGCACGCCGAGCATGCTCCAGCGGTTTGCATCCTCGGCAAGGAGAGCGCCGCCGTTCTGCAAGGCCATCGTTTCCGCCGCTTAACTCTTCGCCACCGGCACGGTGAATACCGTTGCGGTGCCTGTCAAGCAGAGCTCGCCGGCCTCGTTGCGCACCGACGTCTCCAGCCTGGTGATCGGCTTGTCGGGCCGCACCTCCGTGACCTCGACGCGGCCGGTGATCAGTTCGCCGACGCCCACCGCCTTGACGAATTTCCATGCCACTTCGAGGAACACCGAGCCGGGGCCCGGAAGATCCTCGGCCACCAGCGCGTTGAGGATGCCGGAGGTGACGCCGCCCTGCACGATCAGCCGGCCGAACACCGAGGCTTCGGCGGCCGCCTTGTCGTAATGCAGCGGGTTGCGGTCGCCGGTCATTTCGGTGAACGCGACGATGTCTTCGGCGCGCGTGCGCCGCGAGCGCTCGGCGAAAGCGCCCACTTGCGGCCGCCCGTTGGCGATGCCAACCCAGCCGTCCTTCATCACATGTGCAGTCATGATCGTGCTCCCATTCTGTTGCGATACGTTCCGCAGCCGGTCGTGACCGGCGCCTTGTCCTCGTTCGCCGGCGTCCGCCCGGCCGCCGGCCGCGATGCGGAGCGGCGCAGCGGCATGCCCCGTTCGGACAGCGCCTGCACCTCGGCCTTCATTATCGCGCTGAGCCGCCGGTGAGTCTCGCCGATGCCGGCGAGCGTCCAGTCGAAGCCGGCCACGGCATCGGTGGTGGCGAGGATCTGGGCGGCGACGAGATCGCGGTCGCGCTGGTAGGCCGCGAACGCGGCTTCGGAACCATCCACAATGGCCCGTGCCAGGCTCTCGGCGTCGCGCAACGCGTCGGAAATGCCGTGCGCGGTGATCGGGTCGCGGAAGAAGCCGGCGTCGCCGACCAGCGCCCAGCCCGGGCCATGCGCCTGGCGGATGAAGCCCGGCACGCCGCGAAAGGTCTGCAGCCGGACGTCCGTCGGCGCCCGGCTCGCCTGTTCGGCCAGCGCCGGCGACAGCGCCTCCAGCACCTCCATGCGCGCGCCTGCGTGGCCGAGGCGGAAGCGCTGGTCGAACAGCCTCGTCGGCACCGAGGCGACGATGCAGGCCTGCCCGTCATTGGTCGGGATCAGCGAGCCGGCGAGCCCATCGCGAAAATACCAGTGATAGCCCGCGCCGGGTTCGACCGGCGCATAGCCGTAGACATGGGCGGCCGAGACGCTGCCGTGCCGCAGCATCGGCGCGTTGCAGCATTTGGCGACCAGCGAGCCGATGCCGTCGGCGCCGACGACGATGTCGGCGCTCACCCTGAGCGACGCGCCGGCTGCCCGGATCTCGACACCGCGCACGCGTCCGCGTGTATCGGCGATGAGATCGCCGACCGCCATGTCGTGCAGGAACTCCGCACCCGCCTCGCGCGCCGCATCGACCAGCATGCGGTCGAGCACGGTGCGGCGCGGCGCGATCAGGCCGGGAAGGTCGGGCCCCGCGTCGAGCGGGATGGTGATCGCCTCGTCGCCATAGTGGAAGGTCGTCGTCTCGATCAGCGGCGTGCCGGCCTCGAGCAGCGGCTCGAGCAGGCCCCAGCGCGACAGCTGCAGCACGGCCGGCCGCATCAGGGCATGCGTCGACAGCGTGTCCGAGCCATAAGGCCTGCGGTCGATCGCCAGCACTCTGAGCCCGGCGCGGGCGAGCAGCAGGGCGGTCGAGGCGCCGGCGCAGCGCGCGCCGACGATGATGGCGTCATAGTGGGCGCGCCTGGGGACGGCTGGACGCGAGCGGTTCGGGATCGTCAGCATCGTCATTGTCCTCACGCGGCGTTCTTCACGCGGCTTGGCGGCTGTTGCGGTCGAGATAGAGCGAGATCTCGGCGGCGATCGCCTGCGCGTCGGTGCCGACGCCGCCGATGAAGTTGGAATCGCGCTTGCGCAGGAAGCGGAAGCCGAGCGCATAGAGGCCGGGCACGCTGGTGACGCCGTCGCGATGCGCGATCTCGCCGTCGGGCCCGAGCGCCTGCGGCTCCAGCCAATCGAAGGAGCGGGCATAGCCGGTCGCCCAGATCACCGTGCCGATCGATCCGTCGGTCAGCGAAAGCCGCCGCGCATGGGAAGAGGGAACCCTGACCGGCTCGCGGCGCATCGGCCGCGCCGCGCCGGCGAAACGGTCGATCTCGGCGAGCAGGCGCGCCTGCTTCACCTCCGCCGCCGCGACTTGGGCCCCGAGATCGTCGGCGAAGCCGATTGCCCCATCGGCAATGCCTTGCACACGCCCGGTCAGCTCCACGCCGAGCCCCTGCAGCGTGGCAAGGTCGACATCGGCCCCGTCCGGCCGGCCGGCGAGCTGCAGCGACGGCTGGCGCCTGGCGCTTTCGGGATTGGCGAGAGCCTCGAGCCGCTGCGTCATCAAGCCCATCTCGCAGAGCCAGAAGAAGATGTCCTTGCCGCGCCATGTCCGCGGCAGGCGGGTGTGCTTGCCGACCGAGAGCAGCACGCGGCGGCCGGCACGCGCCAACTCGTCGGCGATCTGCACGCCGGAGGAGGACGCGCCGACCACCAGCACGCCGCCGGGCGGCAGTTCGGCAGGGGAGGAATAGCGCGAGGCATGGATGGTGAGCGGGCCGCCCATCATGTCGGGCGCGCAGGGGACGAGCGGCCGGTCGCAATGGCCGGTCGCCACCACCACGGCCTTGCCCGACCAGTCCCCGGCGCTGGTGGCGAGCGCGAAGCCGGCGCCGTTTCGCCGGCACGAAAGTACCTCGACGCCGCATTCGACCGGCACCTGCCAGCGGCTTGCATAGGCTTCGAGGTCATGCACGAACACGTCCTTCGTCCTGAAACCGTCGGGGTCGGGGCCGGCATAAGGGGAACCGGGCAGCGCGTTCAGCCAGTTCGGCGTCAGCAGCCTGAGCGAGCGCCAGGCCTGCGAGCGCCAGCGTTCGCCGACGCGGCCGCGCTCCAGCACGGCGTGGTCGATGCCGCTGCGGCCAAGGCAATGGCTGAGCGCAAGCCCGGCCTGCCCGCCGCCGACGATGACGACGTCTGCGCGTTTCATGGCTCTGTTCCGTTGGCTGGGAGGGAGACGGTGGGTGGGGTAGGGCCCGTCTCCCTCCGTGGGTCATAGGATCACTGGATGGTCTTGATCCCGACCGTGACCGGCACGCCGTTGGTCAGCACGTCGAATACCGCCGAGCGGGCGCGGGCCTGCTCGACCAGCTGCGTGAGCTTCTCGGCCGGCGCATCGCCCTCGACCTCGAACGACACCTGGATGTTCTGGAAGCCGTTGCGCACCTCGTCGGAGATGCCGAGGATGCCGCGCAGGTCGATGTCGCCGTCGACCGAGCACTTGACCTTGGTCAGCTTGATGCCGCGCGCCGCCGCGATGTTGGCGAGGCCCGCCATCAGGCAGCTCGCCAGCCCGTGCAGCAGCCATTCGACCGGAGTCGGCGCATTGTCGGCGCCGCACAGGATCGCCGGATGGTCGCTGTCGGCATAGAAGGGCTTCTCGTGCTTCTGCTCCTGGCCGGCGCCGTGGAAGCCATGCATGACGCTCTTGGAGTGCGTGCCTTCGACCCATTCATTGTGGGCGCGGAACTGGAACTTCGCCAGTTCCGGCTGGCCGGCGACGAAGTTGATCGTGGCGAGCAGGTTCGGCGTGTCTACGCCGTTGAGCGGAACGCGTGCAGGTTTGGTGTTGGGTTGCATTTCTCTTCTCCCTGGGTCGTTTGCGGCTTGGTTGCCGTGACCATGCAGTCTTGGCGCCGAGGCGTTTGAGCGAGAGTGGGTGCCAGCGTGGAATTTTCGATACGCGCGCCGTGGAATTGCATCGCGCGTTTCATTTCCAGGTGGGCGCGCCGCCTCAGCCGAACATCCTGTCGGCCTGGGTTAGCGCGCCTTGCGCGGTGGTGTAGCGGTCGATCTGCGAGCGGCTGATGCCCATGTCCTTCAACATGTGATCCGGCATCGCCTGCAGCGCGGCGCGCTCGCTGCGCATCTTCATGGCGTAATAGGCAAGCCGCAAAAGGCGGCCGGCAGAGCCGGCAAGGCCGAAGCCCGCGCGGCCGGTTTCGTAATGCGCATGATCCATCGTCGTCATCGTCGTCTCCATCAAATTGCGACGCGACCATTCGCGCCGTCGATGGAAGGACAATGAGGCAAGGGCGAGGGAGCCAGCGTTGGAGCCGGCGTCGAAACGAGCGTGGAATCGTGAGGGCAGCGCTAATCCCCCCTCGAGGGGGGAGATCAGCCAGCCTCAATCGGCCTCGCCGCCCGAACCTTTCCCGCACGCGGCCATCACCTTGCCGATGGCAGCACTCGACCCGGCCAGCGGAAAGCGCGCCTCGCCATATCTGTCGGCGGAAACCGTGACCTCGCCCTTGCCGCGCAGCAGGGCGAGCAGTGGGTCGTCTATGCTCAGCTCGGAGGTGAAGTAATTGTACATCGCCTCGAGCTCGAGCTTCTTGGTGAGGCTCTTGTCGCCGGCCTTGAAGGTGAAGGAGCCGCTGATGCCGGGTTCGAGCTGCGGGCCCGAGGCGCCAAGATCGTAGCTCAGCACCGGCTTGGGCAAGCAGGTCAGCATCAGATGCGCGTCGCCTCGCGGCCCGCCGCAGACCGAGGCGGTGAGCACGCTGCCGCCCTCGTCCTCTTCCATCTTGGCGGACCAGGCGCAGGCGGCGGCGTTGGCGGACTGGGTGGTGAAAAATGGAGCGGCCACAGAGGCAGCCGTGATGAATTTCGCCAATGCGCTTTTCATGATCGTCCCCCACTAAAGCTGTCGGATCATACAGAGATTGGCGAAAGCCGGTGAGCGAGCTTTGTGGATAGAGAATTGTGAGGCGTCGGCGCGAGGCACCCCCCTCTGCCCTGCCGGCCATCTCCCCCTCAAGGGGGGAGATTATTCGCTCCGCCGCTTTCGCCATGTTCCAGCGCTAGAAGGCTAGGCGCGGCGCCGATACAGCCAATCTCCCCCCTTGAGGGGGAGATGCCCGGCAGGGCAGAGGGGGGTGCCTCGCGCCGGCCTGGGCAAGATCGGCAGCGGCCGCCGCCTTCGCCCTTCCACCGCACGTCCTCATTGGACTTCGCCTCGGCACAACCCCATATTGAATCCACGGAGCTTTTAGCGTGAGACTCGCGCGGCTGGCCCTTCTCGCAGCGGCTTTCGCGGCCGCCGTCTGTTTCCCCTTGTCCTCGCCCGGAACGGCGGCGGAGAAGATCGCCCTGAGCGTCGCCGTCGATGGTGCGATCGGGCCGGCTAGCACCAGGCAGCTCGAGGAGGCGCTCGACGTCGCCACCAGGCGCAATGCCGCAGTCCTCATCCTTCAGCTCGACACGCCGGGCGGCCTGGTCACCTCGATGCGTGAGATGATCGCCGACATCCTGGCCTCTCCGGTTCCGGTCATCGGCTATGTCGCGCCGGCCGGCGGCCATGCGGCCAGCGCCGGCACCTATATTCTTTACGCCACCCATGTCGCGGCGATGGCGCCCGGAACCAATCTGGGTGCGGCGACGCCGGTCGAGCTCGGCGGCCTGCCCTCGCTTCCGGGCGGCGAGAAGGACGACAAGGGCAGCGGCAAGCCGGCCCCCGACGCCATGATGGCGAAGGCGACCAATGACGCGGTTGCGCTCATCCGTTCGCTGGCGGAGCTGCGCGGACGCAATGGCGACTGGGGCGAGAAGGCGGTGCGCGAGGCGGCGAGCCTGTCGGCCAACGCCGCCTTGCAGGAACACGTCATCGACATCGTCGCCCGCGACGCGGCCGAGCTTCTGCAACTGGCCGACGGCCGCACCGTGGAAGTGGCAGGCAGGAAGGTGGTGCTGGCGACCAAGGGCCTTGCCGTCGAGACGCTGGAGCCCGGCTGGTTCATCCGGCTGCTCTCCGTCATCACCGACCCGAACACCGCCGTCATCCTGATGCTGGTCGGCGTCTATGGCATCATCTTCGAGTTCACCAGCCCGGGCGCCGTGGCGCCCGGCGTCATCGGCACGATCTGCCTCGTGCTCGGCCTCTATGCGCTCAACCTGCTCCCGATCAACTACACCGGCCTTGCGCTGATGCTGCTCGGCGTCGCCTTCCTGATCGTCGAGGCCTTCAACCCCACCGTGGTGCTGGGCCTGGGCGGCGTGGCCGCCTTCCTGCTCGGTTCGGCCATGCTGCTCAAGGTCGAGGGGCCCGGCTTCGCCATGTCGTGGGCCGTCACCGCGCCGGCCGCGGCGCTGACGCTGGGGCTGGCGCTGTTGACCGGCAGCTATCTCTGGGCGGCGCGCCGCAACCCGCCGCGCATCGGCGGCGAAGCCATGCGCGGGGTTTCCGCCGAGATCCTCGACTGGCAGGGCGGCGAGGGCCATGTGCTGGCCTTGGGCGAGCGCTGGCGGGCGCGGGCCGAGGGACCGCTGGCGCCTGGCGACGAGGTCGAGGTGATCGGCGTCAGCGAACTCGTGCTGACGGTGCGGCGTCGCGGCGCGCAAAGCAACGGAGCGGTAAAATGATGGTCGGTTACGTGGCCTATCTGGTCATCGCGGTGGCAGTGATCATGTTCCTGTCGGCGGCCATCCGCATTCTGAGGGAATATGAGCGCGGCGTGGTCTTCACGCTCGGCCGCTTCACCGGGGTCAAGGGTCCCGGCCTCATCATCCTCGTGCCGTTCATCCAGCAGATGGTGCGGGTCGATCTGCGCGTGGTGGTGCAGGACGTGCCGCCGCAGGACGTCATCTCGCGCGACAATGTCTCGGTCAAGGTCAACGCCGTGCTCTATTTCCGCATCGTCGACGCCGAGCGGGCGATCATCCAGGTCGAGGATTTCATGACCGCCACCAACCAGCTGGCCCAGACCACGCTGCGCTCGGTGCTCGGCAAGCATGAGCTCGACGAGATGCTGGCCGAGCGCGACAAGCTCAACAGCGACATCCAGGACATCCTCGACCAGCGCACCGACGCCTGGGGTATCAAGGTGTCCAATGTCGAGATCAAGCATGTCGACCTCAACGAGAGCATGGTCCGTGCCATCGCCAAGCAGGCCGAGGCCGAGCGGCTGCGCCGCGCCAAGGTCATCAACGCCGATGGCGAGCAGCAGGCCGCCGCCAAGCTGGTCGAGGCCGGCCGCATGCTGGCCGCCGAGCCCCAGGCCATGCAGTTGCGCTACTTCGAGGCCCTGCACGACATCGCCGGCGAGCGCTCCTCGACCGTGGTCTTCCCGCTGCCGGTGGATCTGCTCAGCCAGTTCCTGAAGGGGCAGGGCAGGTGATCTTCCATCTCGAGGGGGAGATGGCCTCACTCTCCTTCGTCATCCTAGGGTCTGCGCGCGTCGCTCCGCTCCTTGCTCCGCCCTAGGATGACGAAGACGAGAGGCTGCGTTCCTTCGCACCCCTCTGCCTTGCCAGGCATCTCCCCCGCAAGGGGGGAGATCACGCGCTCCAAGGGCCGCCTCAAATCAACTTCTCCAGCGTGATGGGCAGATCCCGTACCCGCTTGCCCGTCGCGTGGAAAACCGCGTTGGCGATCGCCGGCGCGACGCCGACGATGCCGAGCTCGCCGGCGCCCTTGCCGCCGAGGGCGGAGGAATGCGGGTCGGGGATGCCGACCGAGATCGTCTGGATATCGGGGATGTCGGCATTGGTCGGCAGCATGTAGTCGGCGAGGTTGCCGTTGACGATGCGGCCGTGCCGGCGGTCGACGATGCCTTCTTCGAGCAGCGCCTGGCCGATGCCCATGATGATGCCGCCCTTCCACTGGCTTTCCGCCAGCTTCGGGTTGTAGAGCCTCCCCGAGTCCAGGGCCGACACCACGCGCGAGACGCGCACCGTGCCGAAGTCCCTGTCGACGCGCACTTCGACGAAATGCGCGCACCAGGAATGACGCGAATAGTCGCCCTCGGTGTGGGGCAGCGCCATGGCGATGGTGGTGTAGTTCTTGTAGCGCTCCTGCGGCGTCGCGTTGGCCGGCATCGTGTCGCCCTTGGCCTCGATCCTTTCGCGGCCAAGGGCGCTCATCAGCTCGGCGATCGTCAGCTCCGGCCCTTCGCCGCGCGGCGAGGCGATGCGGCCGTTCTTCACCTGAAGCGTGTTCGCCTGCAGCCCCTTGAAGGGCGAATGCGGATCGGAGAGCGCCAGCCCGATCAGCTCGTCCAGCGCCTGGCCCGCCGCCTTGTGGACGGCGCCGGTCATGACGCCGGCGAGCCGCGAGCCGCCGGTGACCCCGGCGCGGGCGAAGTGCGAGTCGCCGAGCTTCACCGAGACCTGCTCCACCGGCACGCCGAGCGTCTCGGCCGCGGTCTGCGCCAGGATCGTGTAGGTGCCCTGGCCCATGTCGATGGAGGAGCTTTCGACCTCGGCCGAACCGTCGGCGAGGATCTTCACCACCGCCTCGCCATGGGCGCGCCGCACCGGATAGGTGCCGGCCGCCAGCCCCCAGCCGATGAGCTGGTGGCCGTCGCGCATCGAGCGCGGCTGGGGCGAGCGCTTCGCCCAGCCGAAGGCTTCCGCGCCGGCCGCGAAAGCCTCGCGCAGCTGCCTGGTCGACCACGCCTTCTTCGCGTGCGGATCCTGCTCGGCATAGTTGATCAGCCGCATCTCCAGCGGATCGATGCCGAGCTCATAGGCGAGCTCGTCGATCGCGCATTCGATGCCGAAGGCGCTCGGGTTCTCGCCGGGCGCGCGCTTCGCTCCCGGCACCACCGTGTTCACCCGCACCACATTCTGCTTCGAGGAGAAGTTGGGCGTGGCGTACATGATCGAGGTGACGGAGCCGAGCGGCTCGACCCACATGCCGTCGACCGCCGTCTCGTTGACGCCGCGATGCACGATCGACTGGATGCGGCCGTTGGTGTCGGCGCCGATCGCCACCGTCTGGCGGGTCGCGGCGCGGCCGCCATAGGATGTAAAATTCTGCGGCCGGTTGAGCACCAGCTTCACCGGCCGGTTCAGCATCTTCGCCGCCGCCGCCGCCACCGCGCTGTGCGCGAGCGCCAGCGCTTTCGAGCCGAAGCCGCCGCCGATATAGGGCGAGACCAGCCGCACATTCTCGAACGGCACGGAAAACCATTCGGCATAGGTGCGCGCCATGCCGTCGAGCCACTGGCTCGGCTCCCAGATGGTCAGCTGGTCGCCTTCCCAGCGCGCGATCAGCCCGTGCGGCTCCATCGCCGCCTGGAATTCGCGCGGCGTGTTGTAGGCCGCGCAGACGCGCACCGTCGCGGCGGCGAAGGCTGCTTCGGCGTCGCCCCATTCCTTGGTCATGGCGTCGATCGGAATGCCGTCGGTGCCGTCGCTGAGGTCGACAATGGCCGGGATCTCGTCATAGCTGACCTTGACCAGTTCTGCCGCCGCCACCGCCTGCTCGAAGGTCTCGGCCACCACGGCCGCGACATGCTGGCCGGAAAAGGTGACCTCGCGGGCTAAAGGTGCGTAGGTCGGCTGCGACGGCGGATTGCCCAGCCAGTCCGAGGCGCCCTTCAGCTCCATGATGGTGTCGGGCGTCAGCACGGCGAGCATGCCGGGCGCCGTCTCGGCCGCGCGGGCGTCGATGGCTGTCACCTTGCCGGCGGCGATGGTGGCGCCGACCAGCACCGCATGCGCCAGCCCTTCGAGCTGCTGCTCGACGGCGTAATGCGCCGCACCGGTGATTTTGGCCGGGCCGTCGACGCGCGACAGCCGTCCGCCGACCGCTTCGAGGCGCGCGCTGTCCGAGGCGGCGTGTTTCATCTCATGAACGGTCATGCCGTCTCTCCCAGTTTGAGGATGGCGCGCGCGATGACGCGCGGCGCCAGCGCGATTTTGTAATGGTTGGCGCCATGGTCGACGGCGCCCTCCATGGCGAGTTCGCTCGCCTTGCGCACGGTGTCTTCATCGAGTGGCTTGCCCGTCAGTGCTTCCTCGAGCGCGCGCGCCCGCCACGGTTTCGTCGCGACGCCGCCGAGCGCGACGCGGATGTCGCGGATGGTGCGGCCGTCGGCTTCGAGCTCCAGCCCGACCGCCGCGCTGGCCGCTGCGAATTCATAGGACTGGCGGTCGCGCACCTTAAGATAGGTCGAGCGCCGGGCCGCGGCCGAGCCCTGGATCTCGATGGCCGTGATCACCTCGCCGGGGCGGATGTCGTGCTCGCGCTCGGCGGTGGCGCCCGGCGCCAGGAAGAAGTCCTCGACCTTGAGCTTGCGCTCGCCGAGATCGACCTCGGCGTCGAAGGCGACCAGTGCGATTGCCAGGTCGCCCGGATAGGTGGCGATGCAGGCCTCGCTCACGCCGAGCACCGCATGGCCGCGCGTCACGCCGCCGATCGCCGAGCAGCCGCTGCCCGGAGCGCGCTTGTTGCAGGCCGCGAAGTTTTGCGGATCGCGGAAATACGGAC
Organism: Mesorhizobium sp. M3A.F.Ca.ET.175.01.1.1; assembly: GCF_004791945.1. Lineage (NCBI taxonomy): Bacteria > Pseudomonadati > Pseudomonadota > Alphaproteobacteria > Hyphomicrobiales > Phyllobacteriaceae > Mesorhizobium > Mesorhizobium sp. M3A.F.Ca.ET.175.01.1.1. The sequence continues at coordinate 31,136 of NZ_SRTP01000016.1, forward strand.
AGCGCGTGCGCTGCATCAGATTGCCGCCGATGGTGGCCATGTTGCGCAGCTGCGCCGAGGCCGCCTGCCAGAGCGCCTCCGAGACGGCCGGGAAATGGCTCTTCACCCCGGCATGGTCGGCGACATGGCTCATTCTGGCCAGCGCGCCGATGATCGCACGATCGGCGCTGACGTCGATGGCGTCGAGTCCCTCGATATGGCTGATGTCGACAACGGTCGCCGGTTCGACCACACCGCATTTGGCGAGATCGACCAGCGTTGTGCCGCCGGCAAGCAGCATGGCGCCGGGAAGCGCCGCCGCGTTGCGCGCGGCCTCGACACTGTCGGCGCGGAGGTAGGAAAAATCTCTCATGAGCGGAGCTCCTGTGCGGCCTGGCGGACGGCGGCGACGATGTGCGGATAGGCGCCGCAGCGGCATAGGTTTCCGGCCATGTATTCGCGGATCTCCTCATCGGAGCCGGCATGGCCTTCGCGGATGCAGGCCACCGCCGACATGATCTGGCCCGGCGTGCAATAGCCGCACTGGAAGGCGTCCTGCTCGAGGAAGGCGGCCTGCACGGCATTGAGCGTGCCGTCTTCGCCGGCCAGTCCCTCGATGGTTGTGATCGCGCGGCCTTCGACCTGTGCGGCCAGCGTCAGGCAGGCGAGCACCCTTTGGCCGTCGACATGCACCGTGCAGGCGCCGCACTGCCCTTGGTCGCAGCCCTTCTTGGTGCCGGTCAGATGAAGCCGCTCGCGCAGCGCGTCGAGCAGCGTAACGCGCGGCTCGATGTCGAGCGCATGGTCGCGGCCGTTGATGGCGAGATGGATGGAAAGCGTGGTCGGACTGGGCTGGGTTGAGCCGTCGGCGGCTTGGCCGTTCCTGAAATGGCCGTCTTCAGGAGGATCGATGATGATTTGGCCAGTATGGATTTGACTTGTCATGGGGCGTCGGGCTCCGATTGCTGGACGCTAGGGGGAGGGAAATGGGGCTGGGCAGGTGAGGGGCAAGGCGTCGAAGCTGCTAATCTCCCCTCTCGAGGGGGAGATGCCCGGCAGGGCAGAGGGGGCGCTGTCCCGTCCCCTTCCTTCGTCATCCTCGGGCTTGACCCGAGGATCCATTCCGTGACGCTTGTCGAGGAACGCGGCGGGCCAGAATTCTGCACGCTGCGGCGCCCGAAGGTAACAGCATGGATCCTAGGGTTTGCGCCGCGTCGCTGCGCTCCTTGCTTCGCCCTAGGATGACCAATTAGGGACGTCGCGGAATGCCCCCCGCACTTCCATCGTTCAGCGAAAGCTCTCCGTCGTTCACCACGTGACATATCGCTTCCCCTGATTATATGATAAGAGCACTCCACTAAAGCGGAGGCGCCTCCGTTTATTTACGTGGGGGCTGGACCGCATTGGTTCAACCCCCGAAATGCCAGCGTGGAGAAAAAACTGTCCGACCAGCCGCCAGCCCCCGCCGAAGAGAGGCCCGACGCGTCAGCGCCAAAGCCGCTGCGCGCCGATGCGCGGCGCAACCGCGACACGCTCGTCGAGGTGGCGGCGCAGGCTTTCGCGGAACACGGCGTCGACGCCTCGCTGCAGGAGATCGCGAAGCGGGCAGGGGTCGGCATCGGCACGCTGTACCGGCATTTCCCGACGCGCGAGCATCTGGTCGAGGTGGTCTACCGCCGCGAGGTGGAAGGGCTCTGCCAGGCGGCGGACGAACTCGCCCGCTCGCATCCGGCCGATATCGCGCTGGAGCTCTGGATGCAGCGCTTCGTCGACTACATCGCCACCAAGCGCGGGCTGGCCACCAGCCTTCGCCTCCTGCTGACCACCAACGCGACGCTGTTCTCCGACACCTCCGGCCGCGTCTCCGGCGCACTGAAGGGCCTGATCGAACGAGCCGCCGCCGCCGGCAGGATCCGCGCCGACATCGATGCCTCCGATGTGCTCCATGCGTTGGGCGGCATCTACTCGGCCCCCAACACCTCCGACTGGCGCGAGCGGTCGGGGCGCCTGGTGAGGCTCTTGATGGATGGCTTGCGCTTCGGAGCGGGGGGATAGCGCGCCGCTGATCGCGCCTTGAGGGACTCTCGAAGTTGTGAACCCACAGGACGATGTGAGCCCACGCACAACAGGCATCCCCGCTTGCGCCCCCGGCTCAATTGCGCAATGCTTCCGGGCATGGCCGGCCAGTATCTGGACCACAAATTGGAATGCCCCTTTTGCGGCACCGTCCGTCTGCAGATCCCGGCCGATGCTGAACCCACCACTCCGATCCATTGTGCCGATTGCGGCAAGTATCTCGGCACCTGGGACGAGCTGCAGACTGACTTTGAGCTGCAAGGCGGGACGGACGGCGTGTTCCGTTTGGACAGAGGACGGATCGAGAAGCTGGCCTCGAACGGCAAGTAGGATCGCGCGGCCGGCTTCCACTGCCCCGTTGGATATCCAATAAGGGCCTGTTGCGGGATCGCGTGGGCCTGGTCGCATGCTGGGGCGTGTGGCGGCTGTATCATTTTAGTACAATCCACAATTTGTAGACTCTTGCTGCAGATCGGCAGCTAGTGACTCCGTCGAGCCTCAAGGGAGGGAAAGGCCCGCGGACACCCGGGAGGAAACGATGGCTGTCCAAAAGGAAGACTACCGAACGAACAGAGCCGACTACGTGATCGCTGCGATGGGAGGCCGATTGGCCGCTGATGCCGATCGCAGCGAGGCACTGGCAAGGAGAAAGAAATCTCTGTCGCTGCGAGATTGGCGGACGGCCAGATTGGCCGCAAATCCGTGTGAAAGCTTGCCGGCCCCGAAAATCAGACCGCGCGGCTAGTTGGCGCTTGGGTGCCAGCCGTCCTTTGCACGATTGGCCCCCGCAGCATGAGACGCTCATGACCGGCTTGGAGCGTGCCCAGAAGTGTACAGCGGTTCTGGGGCAACGACATGCTTAAAACAAAGACTTGAAGCGCATCGCCTGAATCCGTTTCAGCGCGACGCGCTTTAAGCCGGGCGCTGCACATCCCGCACGCGAGTGCGGCGCCTGCTGCATTTGAACAGGCCCCGTGGAGTTCCTGGGCGAGAGACGGTGCAGCCCCGGTGCAGCCCGGGGGGAACGGCTCTCTGGCAATGACGTTGTCGTCGATGGCACTGGCGGATGAAATTCGCATGGTGGAACGACACGTCGAACTGGGCGAGCGGCACATAAGCCGTCAGCTCGGCCTCATCAGGCATCTTGATCACGAGGGTTTGCCGGTGACCCAGGCAATGGAGTTTCTCCATCTGCTCGAGGATATGCAGGCGCTTCATCGCTTGCACCTGTCGCGGTTGCTCAGGAAGGCCGGGGGGCAGTAACCGATCAATCACAGCCGAAGCCGAGAGCCGCGCCCGACGGGGCGGCATTTGGGCGACCTTCCGGCGACCAATATGTGGGGTCGCCGAGCACCGCCCGGATATGCTCCCCCATGTCCGTCGCCAAGATCAGAGCGCTGTTGGGGCTCCAGACCCAAGCGCTCTCCGGCTTCGCAAAGGCGGTGCGCCGGTTCCTTTATCCGGCTCGTTGGTGAGCCTTCGGCGCATGGCCGGGCCCGGCAGCCCGACTTGCCCTGAGCCCGCAACGCCGGCGCGATCAGCCTCGACAGCTAGCAAATGTTATATCCATCCTCAGAGGTTCATGGCATAATTCGTTGTAGGGCCTGCTTTTTCTTGATTTCAAGGCCCCTTTTCCTGGGTGACCGACGGCTGCTCCCCCCACCCCAACCCCGCGCTGATCGGTCGCCCTATTCTTTCTGGGCCGGACTGCAGAATCCCTTAGCCCTCCTGAGTGGATCGCGACGCAGGAGCGCGTGCGTCGCTGCGACTCACGTCAAGCTTGTCCTGCAAGTCAGGTGATGTCGGGCTCGAGCAGGGCTGAACCAAATTGCGACCACAGCTGCTCACAATCTCCGACCCGAAGGCTCGGCGTTCCCAGTTCGCCGTAGCGGACCATCGCAGCGCGAACGTCGTATCCAAGCACCGAGGCGTTGGCTACGAACTGAATGGCTTGTCCTAAGCTGATGGTGCCGATCTGGGCTTCGGCGTTGTTGGTGAGGTCGATCACTCCAAGAATTTCCGCGTCGACGTTTCTGGCGGCGAGAACAGCAACCGAAGGAGCACTACCCAGGGCAAACAGCATTTCATTAGTCTCTGCTAATGTATAAACCGCGAAGCCGTGCAGTTGTTCCGCAGACGAGTCATCCGGCGGTTGCCGCATGACTTGCACGGTCAAAGCAGCTGCGACGTTCTTGGCGGCGGGGTCTCGATGCGGCTTGGCCGCCCCGGCAACTCCGAGCGCGCGCCCTAATACACAAATTAGTGTTTGTTCATGGAACCTTGTGGCGGGTGTTCCATTGCAACCGAATGCAAGAAGCTGTCCAGCGCATCCGGACGCGGGCACCGTCCCCACGCTACTCATTGGTGCTGCCGATATACAATGAGGAAGAGGTGTTGCCCCGGCTGGTCGAGCGCATCGGCGCGCTGGTCGCGCGGCTGGACGGAGAGACCGAGGTCATCTTTGTCGACGACGGCAGCAGCGATCGAAGCGTGCCCTACCTGCGCCGCATGGTCGCCGCCGAACCAAGCTTCCGCCTGATCGAGCTTTCCCGCAACTTCGGCCATCAGATCGCCATCACCGCCGGCATGGAAGCCGCCGCCGGCCAGGCCGTCATCGTCATGGATGCCGACCTGCAGGATCCGCCCGAGGTGGTTCTGGATCTCGTGGCGAAGTGGAAGGAAGGTTTCGAGATCGTCTACGCCAGGCGCGTCAGGCGCGAGGGCGAGACCTGGTTCAAGCGCTTCACCGCCAGCCTCTTCTACCGTGTGCTGGAGCGCATGACGCCTGTCGACATCCCGCGCGATGTCGGCGACTTCCGCCTCGTCGGCCGCAAGGCGCTGGACACCTTCAAGCGCATGCCCGAGCACGACCGCTTCGTCAGGGGCATGTTCGGCTGGATGGGTTTCAAGCAGGCGGCGGTGCCGTTCGAGCGCCCGGCGCGCACGCTCGGCGAAACCAAATACCCGTTGTGGAAGATGATGCGGCTTGCGATGCACGGCATCATCAGCTTTTCGGAGCGGCCTCTGCAGCTGGCGCTGTTCACCGGATTGGCGATTTCCGCTCTCGCCCTGGTGTTCGGCGCCTATGCCATCCTGGCCTGGATCCTCGAAGCCGGCGTGATTGCCGGCTGGACCTCGACGGTGGTGATCGTGTCGCTGCTGATCGGCATCAATCTCTTCATGACCGGCGTGATCGGGCTTTATGTCGGCAGCATCCACGCGGAGGTGAAACGGCGCCCGCTCTATGTCGTCGAAAGGCTGAGCGGTTTCGACCGTCCAATGCGCATCGCCCCCCGCGACAAGCGCGCATCGTTTCGCAAGTCCGGCAACGGGGTGACGACGGATGTCCGAGCTCTTCGACAGCTATAGGTCCAGCTACGGCGAGGCGGTCGAGGGCTCGATCCGCTTCTCCGGGCTTCAGCATGATTTCTTCCTGCGTGCCAAGGCCGAGCTTCTGCGGCGCCTGATCGTCGAGCAGGATCTTCGGCGCGGCGGGGCAGGCGTGCGCGCGCTCGATGTCGGCTGCGGCGTGGGCTCGCTTCACCCGCATCTCGCCGGTGTCTTCGATCGCCTCGACGGCTGCGACGTGTCGCAGGAGTCGCTCGCGCGCGCCAAGAGGGAGAACCCGCATGTCGCCTACAGCACGTGCGCCACCGCGCGCCTGCCTTACGCGGACGGCACGTTCAACCTGGCCTTCGCCAGTTGCGTCGTTCACCACGTGCCGCCTGCGTCGTGGCTGGAATTCCTGCGCGAGATGCGGCGCGTCGTGCGGCGGGGCGGCCTTGCCTGCATCATCGAGCACAATCCCTACAACCCGCTGACGCGCATGGCGGTGCTGAGGTGCCCGTTCGACAAGGACGCCGTCCTGCTCAGCGCCCGCAAGGCGTCATCGCTGCTTGCTGAGGCGGGCTTCCGCGACGTGCGTGCCGAGCATTTCCTGCTCCTGCCGTCGACGAGGCCGCTGGCCGGCAAGCTGGAGCGCGCGCTCGCCGCCCTGCCGCTCGGAGCGCAATATGCCTGTGTCGGACGTGCCTGAGCATCGTCTTGCCGGCGGCCTGAAGCTCCTGGCGCGCTTCGCTTCGGTCGGGCTTGTCGCCACGATCCTCTATGCCGTCCTGACCGCAGTCTTTGCCGGATCGGAATGGCTCGGCCTAGCGCCGGTCGAGGCCTCGCTCTGGGCTTACGCGGCCGCCGCCCTGTTTTCCTATCTGGCGCACAGATCCTTCACCTTCATGTCGGCGGGGCCGCACCGTTCGCAGGTGCCGCGTTTCGTGCTGCTGACGCTTGCCGGCCTCGCCCTGGCTTATGCGGCGCCGTGGCTGCTGACGGTGACGCTCGGCCTGCCCCTCGCCGTTCCGGTTCTCCTTACCTGCCTGGCCATCCCGGCGCTCAACCTTCTGGTGCTCGACCGTTGGGTGTTTGCCGAGCGGCGCCGCCGCGATGACGGGCCGGCCTGAGCGAGGCTTCAAAGCGCATCCAGCCGGAACGATTGCAGCTTGATGGCGCGGTTGTAGATGTTGCTCGCATCGGCGCTTTGCGGGACGCCGTCGGGGTAGTCGAAGGCCATGTCCAGCGTCGCCTTGCCGGCCAGCACGGCATGCGGGATGACGAAGGTCACCGTCATGGGCGCGGTGCCCGACACGGTCGCTCGGTGCACCTCGACGCCGTTCGCCGAAATGACGACCCGTTGCGAGCTGCGCCACGGACGGATGACGGCGGCGAGCTCCAGCGTCGCCCGCAGCCCGTCGCGCGGCGGCGGCAGGGCGAGTCTGAGGCGCGAGGTCTCGCCCAGCGAATGGGTGCCGTCGGCCACCGGCCCCGACCAGCCGCAGACCCTCATGCCGGCTGTTTCCGTGGCCCCGTCGGAGCGGAACGACACGGTCCGGTCCGGCGTGTAGCGCGCGATGGCGTCGCGGTTGAGGCAGGTGGTGGTCTTGTCGACGTAATAGGCGCGGTAGTCGTCGTTGACATTCGGGGTGAGGGCAAGCGCGAGGATGGCGATTTCGGCCGCCGCAAGCGCGCCCGCCAGCGCATAGCCGCCGGCCAGGATTGCCGGCCTGGCCGAGTTCGTCAGCTCAGACAAGCGCAAGATAGCCTCCAAGCCAGGCCACGGTCATGAAGTAGCAGGTGACGAGGAAGACAATCAGCGCCGCGACCAATGTCGCCTTCCAAGCCGACAGCAGCACCGCCGTCATCATCGTCAGTGGCGCCAGGCCGACGACATAGCGCACCATCGAAGCCAGGTTCGAGGTCAAAGGCAGGATCAGGGCCATGGCGCAGAACAGGGCCGCGCCAAACTGCCTGCGCGCCGCCAGCACGGCCGACAGCGCCAGCCCCAGGATTGCCGTCGACGCGCTCCATTGCGGCGCGGTCGGCAGCCAGCCCGGCTTGGGGTGATAGGCCAGGCCGTCCCAGAGGAACAGCAGCGGATTGCCCGCCACGCGCCCGAATGCGCGCTGGACATGGACGAAGGCAAAGCCGTCCCCGACGGTGAGGTAAAGGTAGAGCATGTAGGCGAACAGCCCGGCGGGCGAGATCAGTATGGCGATGATGAGATCCGGCCGGCCGAGCAGCCAGCGTGGAAAGCTCATAGTCGACCCGCCCCTGGCGCGATGCTCCTCGAACATGCGGATGACGATCGCGAACACGGCCAGCACGCCGACGACCCGCGTTGCCGAGAGCAAGGCGCAAGCCAGCCCCGCCGCGAGATAGTTCGCGCGTTTGAGCGCCAGGAAAAGGCATGACGTCAAAAGCACGAAGAGCGGCTCGGTGAGGAAGGTGGCGAAATAGAAGGAGAACGGGCCGCTGAGCAGGAAGGCGCAATAGAGCACATAGGCCCGCATGTTCCTGTCCACGAGCGGCCAGGCCACCAGGCACGAGAGATAGCCGCATGCCAGCGATGCCGCCGTCGCGATCGCGATGGTGGAGAAGGGAAGAACCGAGCGGACCGCCGCCACCAGCATTGGATAGAGCGGAAAGAATCCCCAGCGTCCGACATTGCTGCGGCCCGGAATGGGAAAGCGCTCATAGCCCTGCTCGGAAATGTCCACATACCAGCTGCAATCCCACTTGCAGAAGGCGCGGACATAGGCCGTCAGGCTCGGATCCGGCGACACCGACGCGAATGCCGAATAGCGGATGGCAAGACCGCTCAACAAAAACAGCAGCGGCACCGCCGCTACCACAATCACCGTGAGGCGAATGCCGCTCTTCGCACCCGCCACATTTTCAACTGCCAAATCCGCCTCCACCCGTCCGGATGGCATCGCCAACGGCCTCCGCATCAGGCCGGCGGCCCGGCGCACTGGCCGGGTCGGTCCGACACCGCAAAGGTAAGTAGCAGTGGGAAGTTTGGTTCCGTGGCCTATGCTGGCGATTGGACGTCGCACCGGCCGTCGCCAAATTCCGCAGGGCAGGTCAGGAACCCGCCGGCGCTCCGCTGACCGAAAAGAACTGCAGCGCGCCCGGCAGGCCGCTGGCCTTCATCTCGCCTTGCTCTTCAAAGCAAAAGCCGGAACCGACGATCAGGTCGCGCACGGTCCGCGATGCGATGATCTCACCTGGGCGGGCATGATCCAGAAGCCGCGACGTGACCTCGATGGCAATGCCGGAGAAATCCTCGCCGCGCGCTTCGCACTCGCCGACGTGGATTGCCGCGCGAACGCCGTTGGCTGATGGCTTCAGCCGCTCGCCGATCGCCATCGCGCACTGGATCGATCGCGTCGGCCGCTGGAACACGGCAAGCACCCTGCCGCGCAACCGCCTGATCTCGGTGCCACCGGCAAGCAGCAGTTCGTCGCGCACAATGTCCGCGTGCGGCTCGGCCGGATTCTCGCCGTATGCCGCGTCATCGATGGCGAGCACCGACACCAGCACCCGCTCGCTCGGGGACCGCGTTGCCGATTAGCGAAAGCCGCCGCATTGCCGATCTCCCCCCTCGTGGGGGAGACGTCCGGCAGGACAGAGGGGCGCTGTCCCGCCGGCGTCTCAAGGCGGCCCAGCCACTCCTGCCGCAATAACAATGTGCTGGCAGACATTGTCGATGTCGCGGAGGACATCGTCGTTCCAGAAGCGCAGGACGATCCAGCCATCCCGTTCCAAGCGATCGGTTCTGACCTCGTCAGCAACCGCACGCCCAGCATCGCCATGCTGCGATCCATCCACCTCCACGATCAGCCTCTTCTGCGGGCAGGCGAAGTCGACAATGTAGCCTGCGACCGGAAACTGCCTGCGGAAGCCCAGCCCCATCAGCCGATGCGCGCGAAGTTCGTTCCAGAGCTTCAGCTCCGCGTCGGTCATGACCTTGCGCATCGATCTCGCATTGTCGCGGTGTCTGGGTGGCAAGGGTGAATGCGGCATGCTCGAGCGGTGGGACTGATGTTTGTTTCGCCAATGCTTCTACTCTACGGCGCCCCCCTCTGTCCTGCCGGACATCTCCCCCACTTGGGGGGAGATCGGATGTCGCGCCGGCTTTCGTCAACCGCCAACGTGGCAGGAATGGCACCTCCGGCGACGCTGCCAATCTCCCCCCTTGTGGGGGAGATGTCCGGCAGGACAGAGGGGGGCGCGAAGGAACACCAACCTTGGAAATCGAATTGCCCCTGGCTACTTTGTCGTCCCAATCACAAGCGGAGCCCCACCCATTCCAAAGCCCACCTTCCTCGAAATCGCCCGCCGGGCCGGCGTCGGCACGGCGACGGTGGAGCGCGTGCTGAACGGCAGGGGCGGGGTGCGGCCCGGGACCGTCGAGAAGGTCGTCGCGGCGGCGCGCTCGCTCGACTATCCGCGCCGGCTGCCGGAGGCGCATCGCGGCGTCATCCGCATCGAGGTGATCCTGGTCAGGCCCGACGCCACCTTCTTTGCGCGGCTGTCGCGCGCGTTCGAGCGCATTGCCGCCACGCTCGACCGGACGATCGCGGTGCACCGTACCTTTCTCGACGAGGCCAATCCGGCGGCGATCGCGAAACGCATCCTTGAACCCGAGATGCGGCGCGCTGCCCTTATCCTCGCTGTGCCCGATCATCCGCTTGTCAGCACCGCCTTGCGGAAACTCGAGGCGGAAAACGTGCCGACGGTGCAGATCGTCACCCAGATCTCCGGCACCAGAAGCACCTATGTCGGCATCGACAACTATGCCGCCGGCCGCATGGCAGGGCTGTTGATGGCGCGCATGCAGCGCCGCCCGGGCAAGGTGGTCGCGATCTGCCACAGCCAGATCTACCGCGTCCACCGCGACCGCGTGCGCGGCTTCTTCGATTATCTGATCGATGAAGGCCAAGGCTTCGAGCCCATGGCCGCCCTGTTCGGTTTCGACGACGGCGACCGCAACGCCGAGCAGCTCCACGAGGCGCTGAAGCGCTGGCCGGACCTTGCCGGCCTCTACAACGCCGGCGGCGCCAATACCGCGCTGAAGGAGGTGCTGCGCCGCCACCCGTGCGGCCGCGAGATATTCTTCGTCGGCCACGAACTCACCGAGCGCAGCGCCCGCGGCCTGAGCGAAGGCACGATGGATGTCGTGCTCGACCAGGCGCCGGAGGCGCAGGCGCGCCGCGCCATCGACCTGGTGCTCGCCGCGCTCAACCTGCACGACCTGCCGGTCGACAACCCGCCGATCCGCTTCGTTACCTTCACCGCCGAGAACCTTTGATCTGATTTGATCAAGGTAGCGCGAGCCATCGCACCAATAGCGGTGCTAACTCGTCCGCGGACGGGAGACGATCGGGCTCTCCCCCTCATCCGGCCGCAGCGCGGCCACTTCTCCCCGAGGGGAGAAGAGGGCCGGCACCGACGCTGTGGCTCCTCTCCCCACCGGGGAGAGGGTGAGGGGGGAGCTTTTCCAGCCTGCGATCGTCCCGCCCGCCGAACGGAGGATCACCAGTGGCAAGACGGCTCACGGCCTACGATCTGCAGAGCGCCAAGGGCAGCAGGAAATGGCTGCAGCTGCATGTCGACACGCCGGCCGAGGCGGCCGCCGCGGTCGCCTGCGACATCGTCATCCTCTCCTGCGAGCCCGACCACAATCTGGAAGCCATTCGCCAGGCGGCGCCCCACGCGTTCCTCTCCGTCGGCATGCCGCATGGCGCGGTCGCTTCGCCCGATGAGGCGGTGCGGCTGGGCTTCGCCATGATGAAGCGCGGCGCCGATGCGGTCTATTGCTCGCATTCGCCGCGCTTCATCGAGGCCATGGCGGCAGAAGGCATTCCGGTCACCGGCCATGTCGGCCTGGTGCCGAATCGCGCCACCTGGACGAACTTCCGCGCCGTCGGCCGCACGGCCGAGGAAGCCTTCAGGGTGCTGCGCGCGGCCAAGGATCTGGAGAATGCCGGCGCCGCCTGCATCGAGGTCGAGGTGGTGCCGGTGCGCGTCGCCGAACACATCACCCGCTCGACGCCGCTGATCACCATGGGCATGGGCTGCGGCACCGCCTGCGACACGCAGTATCTGTTCTCCTGCGACGTGCTCGGCACCCATGCCGGCCACTATCCGCGCCACGCCAAGCGCTATGCCGACTTCGTGACGCTGGAGGCCGAGCTGCAGGAAAAGCGCATCGCCGCCTTCCGCGCCTTCGGGCGCGACGTCGCCGAGGGCAGTTACCCGGAAGCGGAGCACCAGGTGGACATGGACGTTGCCGCCTATGACCGCTTCCTCACCCTGTCTCAATCCCTCACCCTGTCTCAATCCCTCACCCTGTCCAAGCCCTTGTGAGACCAGCCATGGACGACCTGCAATTCGGCACGCGCAACAAACGGGGCGACTGGGCTCCCAACGAACCGGCCGGCACCGCGCCGCTTTTCGTCTTTCCGCCGCGCCCGCTGGCGGTGCTGAAGTGGCTGCCGCATTACTTCCTGCCCTACAACCTGCTCTTCGCCGTCACGGCCGTTGTCTGGTGGCGCTACGTGCTGCCGGACGTCGAGGTGATGAAGACGCTCTCCGTCGGCTGGATCCTGCGCCTGTTCCTCGTCAACTGCGCGGCGCTGCTCGTCTTCTTCGGCGTCTTCGAGCTTCGACTCTACATTTTCAGAGCGCAGGGCAACCGCTTCAAATACAACGGCAAATGGCCCTCGGAGCAGAAGAGCAAGGCCTTCTTCTTCGAGAACCAGAACATCGACAACATGCTGCGCACCTTCGGCACCGGCATGCCGATCTGGACGGCGATCGAGGTGACGATCCTCTACGTCTACGCCAATGGCTACGTGCCGTGGCTGACCGTCGCCGAGCATCCGGTCTATCTGTTTTGCCTGGCCCTGGTGGTGCCGATCATCCATGAGACGCATTTCTTCATGCTGCACCGGGCGATCCATTGGGGGCCGCTCTACAGATGGGTGCATTCGGTGCACCACAATTCGGTCAACCCGTCGCCCTGGTCGTCGCTGTCGATGCATCCGGTGGAGCAGCTCGGCTATCTCGGCGTCGCCTTCTGGCACCTGGTCATTCCGTCGAACCCGCTGCTGGCGCTCTACCAGCTCCACTATGCCGGCTTCGGCGCCATTCCCGGCCATGTCGGCTTCGACAAGGTGGAACTGACCGAGGACAGGACCGTCGATAGCCACGCCTACATCCACTACCTGCATCACAAATATTTCGAGGTGAACTACGGCGACGGCCTGATCCCCTTCGACCGCTGGCTCGGCACCTTCCACGACGGCAGCAAGGAAGGCGAGGCGCGCATGCAGGCCCGCTACGAGAAGAAGAAGGCGCGCGCCAACGCCGCCGCTACCAAGTGACGCCCTCAAGACAGCCAGGTTGGCGGCGTTAGCCGCTCAGTGAACCGCATTTGCCGTCATGGTGAGAGGGCTTCGGCCATCCGCCCGAATATCCCGAAAGGGGCCATCCCGAAAGGGCCGGAGACAAGAGCGGGTGAACCGGCACCCATCCGCAAAGGGAGGACAGCGTGAAGAAACTTCTCATCTCGACGGCTTTGGCCGCGCTGTGGTCGACGACATTTGCCGTGACCATGTCGATGCCGGCAACCGCCTTCGCCGCCAAGCTCGGCGTCTCGATCGTCAACTTCGACAACAACTTCCAGACGCTGCTGATGCACGGCATGCAGGACCGCGCCAAGGAGAAGGGCGCCGAGATCCAGGTCGAGGACGCCCAGAACGACGTTGCCAAGCAGCTCGACCAGGTCAAGAACTTCATCGCCAGCGGCGTCGACGCCATCATCATCACGCTGGTCGACACCAATGCCTCCAAGACCATCAGCGAGGAGGCCGCCAAGGCCGGCATCCCGCTGGTCTTCGTCAATCTCGAGCCGGTCGACATGGCCAAGCTGCCCGAACGCCAAGTCTATGTCGGCTCGAACGAAGTCGAGTCGGGCACGCTGGAAGCCTTCGAGGTCTGTAAGATACTGCGCGCCAAGGGCAAGTCGGCAGGCGCCACCGCCTATATCGTCATGGGCAGCCTGGTGCACCAGGCCGCGCTCCAGCGCACCAAGGATGTCGAGCAGATCTTTTCGACCGACATGTGCAACTTCATCAAGGTCACCGACAAGCAGTCGTCGGAATGGTCGCGCGACAATGCGCAGAACCTGATGACCAACTGGCTGACCGCCGGCCCGGCGCCGGACGCCGTCATCGCCAACAACGACGAATCCGCCATCGGCGCCATCCTGGCGCTGAAGGCCAACGGCGTCGACATGAAGAACGTCGTCGTCGGCGGCATCGATGCCACGCAGGACGGCTTGCAGGCGATGAAGGCCGGCGAGCTCTCGGTGACGGTGTTCCAGAACGCCAAGGGCCAGGGCGGCGGCGGCGTCGATGCAGCGCTCGCGCTCGCCAAGGGCGAGAAGGTCGACCGCGTCGTCTACGTGCCCTTCGAACTGGTGACGCCTCAGAACGCGGCGGAATATTTGAACAAGAATTGAGGGCGACTTGGCGAGACAGACGAGACAGCCAATCTCCCCCCTAGTAGTGGCCTAGTAGTGGGGGAGATGTCCGGCAGGACAGAGGGGGCGCTGTCCCGCCAGCCTCTCAGGTCGGATCAGCCAATCCCGCGACGATAACAATGTGCTGGCAGACATTGTCGACGTCGCGGATCACCTCGTCGTTCCAGAACCGCAAGACGGTCCAGCCATCCTCTGCCAGACGTCTCGTCCGCAGTGCATCGGCCTTGGCAACACCGCCATCGCCATGCTGAGAACCGTCGACCTCGACAAGCAGCCTTTTCTCCGGGCAAGCGAAGTCGACGATATAGCCCGCTGATGTGCACGAAGCTCGTTCCAGAGCTTCAGTTCTCCAACAGTCATGACGCGATGCATCGATTTCGCATTGGCGCGGTGTCGCGGCGGTAGAGGAGTATGGGTCATCGCTGGAGCCGTTTGAGCCCGAGGGCCTTCGCCGAGGTTTTTACTCTACGGCGCCCCCCTCTGGCCTGCCGGCCATCTCCCCCTCAAGGAGGGAGATCAGCCGTCACGGCCGCTTTCGCCAATCGCCAACGAAAGACTAAATCCCAGACCCATCCAGCAGCGGCACGTCGTCGCCTTCCCAGGGGCTGGGCATCGCTCCTCTCCCGGCCGAGGGCAGCGGCATCCAGCATCTGAGCTCCGGCTCGGCATACTCGACGATGCGGCCCGGCGAGGAGTCGGACGCCCGCCAGCCTTCCGCGCCGAACTGGTCGGCGCGCGACCAGTAGGCCATGTCGACCTCGGCCGGTCCCTGCTCGGACGAGCGCACCGTGACCAGGATGCGGCTGCCGTCCCTCGGCGCGCTCGCCATGTTGCGCCAGTGGTCGGTCTCGTCCATGTGATCTCCTCCTGAAGCTCAAGCAATTCCGGACGAAACCGCGCGGCGGTTTCCGTCCGAAATGGCGTGAAGACAAATAGCCTGCCGCCATAGTTGCCGCCCGCCCGAGAGGGGTCAACCCGAACTTGACGCAAGACAGAAATATCATTCGCGACTAATATGAATCGGCCGCAATCGGACAGGCGACGATGGACGAAGCATTGCTGTCTCAGGCCACCCGACTCGGGCCGGTCCACCTCAAGGTGACCGACATCCCGGCGGCCCTGATCGTCTGGCGCGGCACGCTTGGTCTTGGGCTGGTTGGCGAGGATGCCGGCACGGCGGAGCTCGGCACCGGCGGCCGGACGCTGATCGTCCTCCACGCCGGAGCGGACACGGTCCTGCCGCAGAAGTCGCGCGATCTCTTTCACGTCGCCATCCATGTCACGAGCCGCCGCGATCTCGCCCATGTCGCCGCCCGCCTCAAGGCGTCGGGCCTCCGCTTCAGCGCCCAGGATCATCTTATTTCGGAGTCGCTTTACGTCTCCGACCCGTCGGGCAACGGCATCGAAATCTGTTTCGACACGCCGCAGCGTCTTCTGCGCAGGGAGGAGGCGGCCGACGGCCGCGTCTCGCTCATCGCCACCGACGGCAGCGCGCATTCCGGGATCGAACCGCTGGATGTTCCGGGCCTGCTGCGCGACCTCGGCAATTCCGGCCATGTCGAGCAGAAGATGGCCGACGACGCCTTCATCGGCCACATCCATATGCGGGCGCGCTCGCCCGAGACCTTGATGCCGTTCTACATCGGCGTGCTGGGCTTGCGGCCGCACATCCAGTCGCGCAATTTCGGCCTGTTCGACTGCGGCACCGCGCGCCGGCCGCATATGGTGGCCTTCAACGTGTGGGCGCGCGACGAGCTGCGCGAACCGCCGCCGGGCGCCGCCGGCCTCGACCACTTCACCGTCGAGCTCGCTTCGGAGCAGGAGCTTGCCGCCGTGGCGCTGAGGCTGGAGGCGGCCAATGCGCCGATGAAAAGGGAAGGCGGCGCCGTCGCCACCGCCGATCCGGAGGGCAATCGCTTGCGGCTCGTGGTCCAGGGAGGATGATCGCCTAAAGCAATTCCAGGAAAAGTGCGCAGCGGTTTTCCGTCCGGAATTGCGAAGAAACAAAGCCAAGCAATTCCAGGAAAAGTGCGCAGCGGTTTTCCGTCCGGAATTGCGAAGAAACAAAGCCAAGCAATTCCAGGAAAAGTGCGCAACGGTTTTCCGTCCGGAATTGCGAAGAAACAAAGCCAAGCAATTCCAGGAAAAGTGCGCAGCGCTTTTCCGTCAGGAAATGCATGACAAGGAAAAGCAGGCGTAGGGGAGAAAATGTCGATGAGGGTGATTGGAACGGGCTTCGGCCGCACGGGCACGGATTCGATGCGCGAGGCGCTGACGATGCTCGGCTTCGGGCCATGCCATCACATGTCGGAGGTGATGGCGAACGAGGAGCAGAAGCGGCTCTGGCGGGCGCTCGCCAAGGGCGCCGCGCCCGACTGGGACAAGCTCTTTGCCGGATACAAATCCTGTGTCGACTGGCCGTCCGCCCATTACTGGCGCGAGCTGATCGAAGCCTATCCTCAGGCGCGCGTCATCCTCACCTGGCGCTCGCCCGAAAGCTGGTGGGAGAGCTTTCAAAACACGATCCTGCCGTCGATCGAGGACAGTCAGGACCAGGAGTCGCTGGGCATTGCGCTCATTGCGAAACAGGTCTTCGGCGGCCGGCCGCACGACCGCGCGCATGCGATCGCCACCTATGAGGCCAATGTCGAGGCGGTGCTCGATGCGGTGCCGGCCGAGCGCCTGCTGGTCCACAAGCTCGGCGACGGCTGGCAGCCGCTCTGCGCCCATCTCGGCGTCCCCGTGCCGGACGAGCCCTATCCGAACCGGAACAGCACGGGGGAGTTTCGAGCGGCGATGAGTAGGCAGTAGTGTAGGCAGTAGTGAGTAGTGAGTGGTGAATGGTGGTGAATGGTGAATGGTGAATGGTAAATGGTTAAAAGAAAAATAGATAGTGAATGCACGGCATCAAGACAAACTGAACATCGCTACTCGCTACTCACTACTCACCATTCACCATTCACCATTCACCATTCACCATTGACCATTCACCACCACTCACCATTCACCACCATTCACCACCATCCACCACACCACCACTCCCTCCCGGAGAACCACATGGCCCACCCCGACACCACCTTCCTCACCGCCATGCAGCTGGCGGCGGCGATCCGCGACGGGCAGGTCAGCGCCGGCGAGGCGATGGAGGCGCAGCTTGCCCGCATTGAAATGGTCAATCCGCTCCTCAATGCCATCGTCACGCTCGACGAGGAGGCCGCCCGTGCCGGCGCCAAGGCCGCCGACAGGGCGATCGCACGCGGCGATGCCGTCGGGCCGCTGCACGGCGTCCCGGTCACGCTGAAGGACGGCCACGCCACCGCCGGCATGCGCACCACGGTCGGGCTGGAGGCCTTCGCCGACCATGTGCCGACGACCGACAGCACCATTGCCGCCAGGCTGCGCAAGGCGGGCGCCATCATCATCGGCAAGACCAACGTGCCGCCGAGGCTGCGCGACCTGCAGACCGCCAACCCGATCTTCGGCCGCACCTGCAATCCGTGGGATGTCACGCGCACGCCGGGCGGCTCGAGCGGCGGCGCCGCCGCGGCGGTTGCTGCCGGCCTGGCGCCGCTCGAGATCGGCAGCGATGCCGGCGGCTCGATCAGGACCCCGGCGCATCTCACCGGCATCTATGGCTTCAAGCCGACGCAGGCGAGCGTGCCGCTCACCGGCAGCTACGCCGATCCGCCCGACATGCCGCGCAGCTTCCGCCTGCTGTTCGACATCGGCCCTTTGGCCCGTGACGTCGACGATCTGATCCTGGCCCACCGCATCATCGCCGGCGCCGACGGTTTCGACACCGAAGTGCCGCCGGTGGCGACGGACGAGGCGCCGGAGCCGCCGCTCGAAAGCTTGCGGATCGCCTGGGCGGCGACCTTTCCCGGCGTCCCGGTCGCGATCGACATCGCCGACGCGATCGCCGGCTTCGCCGACGCTGCCGCCATTGGCGGCGCGCGCGTGGCGCAGGCCTTGCCGGGCCATGACTTCGCCGCCGAGCGGGCGCTGTTCTCCGATTTCATCACCTGGTACTCGCAGGCCTTCCGGTCGCCGGGCGAGGCCTCGCCGTCGCTGCCGGCCTATCTCGCCGCGCTCAACCGGCGCGATGAATTCATCCTCGCCTGGGAGCGCTTCTTCGACGACTGGGACGTTCTCGTCTGCCCGGCAATGATGTGCACCGCCTTCCGCCATCGCGAGACGGGAGCGCCGATCCCCGTCGATGGTGTCGAGACGCCTTACTGGAGCGCGCTCGCCCATGCCTGTCGCTTCAACTTGACAGGACATCCGGCCGTCGTCATTCCGATCGGCCTCGACCGGGAGGGCCTGCCGATCGGCGCCCAGCTCGTCGGCCGCCGCCACTCGGACATGAAGCTGCTGGCAGCCGCCAAGGCGCTGGCGCGTCTGACCGACGGCTTCGTCAGGCCGCCGGGACTGTGAGCGCGGCGGCAGCGTCCTTACACATGCACGTTGCCGTGCGAGAGCTCGCCGTCGTCGGCGCGGACCAGGAAGGCGGCGGCAACCATCGCCAGATAGAAGGCCAGGACGGCGCATACCACGACGGCACCGGGAATGGGACCGAGCGTCGCCACCTTCAGCGTATCGAGCAGCGAGGCGCCGAAGCCGACGGGCGCACCGTCATGCGTCAGGCTTGGCGTGGTGATCTTCAGCACCCAGGCAAGCATCAGGATCGTGTACATGAAGATGTAGTTGCGCCGCAGCCGCCTGATCAGCGCCGCGCGCTGCGAGATGAGGAAGCGCGGCGAGCGCAGGCCTTCGCCGACGATGGCCAGCCAGTTGGAGGCATAGTCCGGCTGCGGCGAGAAGATCTGCGCGAAATAATAGCGCTCGAACTGGCGCACCCTGGCGCGATAGACGTCGAAGAAGCGGTAGCGCCGCGCCTCGATCCACAACAGCAGCGTGATCAAGAGCATGGCGAAGAGGAGCACGCCGTGATGGGCGTTCGGCGTCGACAGCGACACCGAAAGCATCGCCGCCACCACGGTGATCGCCCAGTTGCTGGTGCGGTCGAGTCGGTCGCGCCAGCCGGCCATGCGCGCGATTTCGGCGCGATGGAAATGCGACATGGTGGTTGCGAATTCGGAGGAGGTCAGCTTCAGCGCGAACGCATCGGAGCCGCGCGGCGCCGCGCCGGTCTCCACTGGCTTGACGTTGTGGACCTGGGACATCCCCGCCATGCGCCTCCCGAACGCAAGGCCGGCCAGCCGGCCACACCCCTTATAGCACAATGTGTGGCCGGCTAAAATGTTTCCGCCCTTTCAGGCGGATAGGTCAGGATGCCATGGGCGGCATTTCCCGCTTCGCTCCCCTCGGAAACGGCAGCACCTCGGCCTCGGGCCGGGAGTATTGGGCGGCCGCCACCGCCTCGATCACGAGGTCCAGCGCCTCGAGCGCGGCGCGGCTGGTTTCATCGTCGCCGCGCAGATAATGGCAGGCCCTGTCGAGGTGCAGGTGCGCAGCGGCAAAGTCGCTCTTCATTAGCTTCTCCTTATCGCCCGCCGTGCGCGAAACATGCGCGAGTCGCTTTACCGGGAAGCAAAGATGGGCGGTGGTATTTGAATCGAATTGTGGCGATCTCCCTCCTTGAGGGGAGATGCCCGGCAGGGCAGAGGGGGTCGGTTCGACTGGGCTCGGCCTGTAGAAAGCGCCGGCGCTCAACGCGCGGCGACCCGCTCTGTCGCCTTCGGCGACATCTCCCCCCTCGAGAGGGGAGATTGCGCTGCAGCCGATGCATGTGCGAAACCGTTATGGCGGGGCATAATCGAGGGGTGCAGATATTGTCCTTCATGCTCAATCGGCGATGGACGCTCGCGCTTGCGGCCGCCGTACTCGCGCTCATGCCGGCAGTCGCCTGGGCGGCCGAGAAGAAAGGGATGTCGAGCGAGGGCATCTTCGTCCTGGAGATCATCCTGTTGCTGCTTGTCGGCCGCGGCATCGGCGAATTGCTGGAGCGGCTCGGACAGCCGGCGGTGATGGGGCAGCTGATCGGCGGCATCCTGCTCGGACCCTCGCTGCTCGGCTGGCTGTGGCCGGCGGCCGAGCGGCTGGTGTTTGCCGGCGATGCCGCGCAGAAATCGATGATCAACGCCATCGCCCAGCTCGGCGTGCTGATGCTGCTGCTGCTCACCGGCATGGAGACGGATCTTCGGCTGGTGCGCCGCGTCGGCCGCGCCTGCTTCTCCATTTCCGCCACCGGCGTTGCCGTGCCGTTCGGGCTCGGCTTCGTGGCGGCGCAGTTCATGCCGGCCTCCCTGCTCGCCACCGGCAGCGAGCGCATCGTCGCCGGCCTGTTCCTCGGCACCGCGCTGTCGATCTCCTCGGTCAAGATCGTCGCCATGGTGGTGCGCGAGATGAACTTCATGCGCCGCGACCTCGGTCAGATCATCGTCTCCTCCGCCATCATCGAGGACACGATCGGCTGGGTGATCATCGCCATCACCATCGGCATCGCCACGCATGGCCGCATCGAGCTGGGCGGCCTCGCCTTCACGCTGGCCGGCGTTGCCGCCTTCATGGGTTTTTCCTTCACCCTCGGCCGCCGCATCGTCTTCGATGCCATCCGCTGGACCAACGATACGTTTCGCTCGGAATATGCGGTCGTCACCGTCATCCTCGCCATCATGGGCGCGATGGCGCTGATCACCGACCTGATCGGCGTCCACACCGTGCTCGGCGCCTTCGTCGCCGGCATATTGGTCGGCGAGTCGCCGATCCTGTCGCGTCACATCGAGGGCCAGCTGCGCGGGGTGATCACCGCGCTCTTCATGCCGGTGTTCTTCGGCGTTGCCGGTCTTTCGGCCGACCTCACCGTGTTGATGGATCCGCAGCTGGCGCTGCTCACGCTGGCGCTTGTAGCGATCGCCAGCATCGGCAAGTTCGGCGGCGCCTTCATCGGCGCCGAGGCCGCCGGCATGACTCGCGCCGAGGGCATCGCCGTCGGCTGCGGCATGAACGCGCGCGGCTCGACCGAGGTGATCGTCGCCTCGATCGGCCTGTCGATCGGCGTGCTCTCGCACAACCTCTTCACCATGATCGTCACCATGGCCGTCATCACCACTTTGGCCATGCCGCCGACGCTGCGCTGGGCGCTGGGGCGCCTGCCGATGGGCGAGCTGGAGAAGAAGCGGCTGGAGCGCGAGGAGATCGACCAGCGCGGCTTCATCGCCAGTCTGGAGCGGCTGCTGGTGGTGGTCGACGAGGGCGTGGTCGGCCGCTTCGCCGCCTACCTTGCCGGCGTGATCGGCGCCGGCAAGCCGACGACGGTGCTGCATGCCAGCGGCGAAAGCGAAGCCGACCCTGGCGAGGCGGCGCATCTCGACGAAGTGGAGAAGGGCGCCGAGGAGGGACGCGAGGCGGCAAAGCAGGCCAACGAGGAACCGGTGCGCGAGGCGCCGCTGACCCGCCGCCGCCACGAGGTCCAGCTCTCGCCCGAGACCGTCGCCAAGGAGGCGCGCAAGGGCTACGGCATGCTGCTCATCGGTCTCGGCCGCGCCGTGACCTCCAAGGGCAGCTTCTCGCGCCGGCTGAACGACGTCGCCGGCGCCTTCGACGGCCCGCTCTGCCTGGTGCTGAAGCCGGCCGGCGCCGGCCGGCACATGCCGAGGCTCGGCCCCCGGTCAGGCCGCATCCTGGTGCCGGTCAACGGCACCTCGGTCGCCCGCCGCGGCGCCGAGCTGGCGCTTGCCATCGCCGCCGTCACCGGCGCCCCGGTCAAGATGCTCTATGTCGCGCGGGTCGGTCGCGATGAGCTGCGCGACACGGTCTCGCATCGCCGCCGGGAGGCCGTGCTGAAGGACATCGTCGCGCTCGCCGACCGCTACGGCGTCGAGATCGAGACCGCCATCCGCAGCAAGGCCGCCGCCGCCGATGCCATCGCCCGCCAGGCCGGCCGGAACGTGGCGCTGATCGTCATGGGCGTGGCGCGGCGGCCGGGCGAGGAGCTCATCTTCGGCGAGACGACGAGCGGCGTGCTGCAGCGCTGCCCGTGCCCGGTGATGCTGATCTCCGACGCGCGCCTGCGCCGCGACGACGAGGAGCGCGAAGCGCTGCGGTCCGGCACCGGCACCGGGTGAGGCAGGCGGCGAATCTCCCGCCTCGACGGGGAGATGGCCGCGAAGCGGCCAGAGGGGGTCGGTTCGACTGGGCTCGGTCTATTGCGCCAGATGGAGGCTGGCGCTTCAGGCGCAGGGATCCCTCCTGTCGCCTTCGGCGACATCTCCCCCTCGAGGAGGGAGATTGGCGCCGGCGCTCACTTGCCCTCGAAGAAACTGTGGATCGCGGCGTCCAGCTTCTCGATCAGCTCGGCGTCCCGCGCGCTGCCGGCCCAGATCAACGCGTTGAGCCGCATGTCCTTGTTGAGGAAGTTCACCTTGCGGGTCGCCAGCAGATAGTCCGCGACCGCGTGATGCCTTCCCTTGATGGCCTCGATGAGCGCGCTGTTGCGGCCCGTCTTGTCGGCCAGGTTGACGTCGGCGCCATGCTCGACCAGCAGCTTGACGATATCGAGATGTCCGTTGCGTGCCGCCTCGATCAGCGGCGTGCGGCCGTAATAATCGGCGCGCGCATCGATATCGATCCTCGGATGCTTCACCAGCGCCAGGATGCAGGCGAGATGGCCCCTGGCCGCCGCCAGACTGAGCGGCGTGCTCTTCCATTTGTTCCTGGTGTTGACGTCGACCGCCGGATGGCCGATCAGGGCTTCGAGCGCTTCGATGCGGCCGTTGTGGGCGGCAAGGTGCAGGCTTGACCAGCCGTCTTCATCGGCCTGGTTGATGTCCGCGCCCGCCGCCAGTTCCGAGGCGACGGCATCGGCGTCGCCCTTCTCCGCCGCGATCAGCAGGCTGGACCAGTTCCTGGCGTCTGCGGCTTCCACGCCTGCGCCCACTGCAATATCCCCCGGCTCATTGATCGCGCCGGCCAGGCCGGCATTTCAGATGCAGCGTCTCGGCTCAGAGTTTCACACTAGCCGCGGTCCGGCAAATGGATTTCGAGCCGTTTGAGCGCGTAATCTCCCCCCTCGAGGGGGAGATGGCCGGTAGGCCAGAGGGGGTCGGTCCTACTGAGCTCGGCCCTGTGCATCAGATGGAGGCTGGCGCTCCAGGCGCGGCAACCCCCTCTGTCGCCCTTGGCGGCATCTCCCCCGTGGAGGGAGATCGCAGTCCCTACGCCATCTGCAAGCGCTGCCGGCTCGGCTGCGGCGGGAAGGCGATGGCGATGCCGGCGGCGCCGAGGCCGACCAGCGCCGAGCCGATGAACAGCCAGGCATAGCTGGCATAGGCGTCGTAGATCATGCCGCCGGCCAACGGCCCGAACGACATGCCGAGGCTGGAGAGCATGGTGGCGGCGCCGAGCACGGTGCCGATGATGCGGCCGCCGAAATATTCGCGCGCCAGCACCGCATAAAGCGGCATGACGCCGCCATAGGTGGCGCCGAAGATGACGGCCAGGATATAGAAATGCTCGAGCCGGCCGGCGCCGAGATAGGCGGCGATCACCAGGCCCTGGATGGCGAGGCCAGTGATCAGCACCGGCTTGACGCCCAGCCTGTCGGCGAGCACGCCATAAAGCACGCGGCCGCCGAGTCCGGCGAGACCCTCGACGCTGTAGATCGAGACGGCTGCCATCGGCGCCACGCCGCAGGCCATGGCATAGCTCACCATGTGGAAGATCGGGCCCGAATGCGCCGCGCAGCAGGCAAAGAAGGTCATCGCCAGCACGATGAACTGCGGCGAGCGCAGAGCCTGGCCGACGCTCATGCCGGCATCCTCGGCGGCCGGCGGGTTCCCATCGGCCGAAGCGACGATCGCCGGCGGCTGGCGCACCAGCAGCACGGCCGGCAGCACGAGCACCCAGGCCATGACGCCGATGTCGAACATGGCGGTGCGCCAGTCATAGGCCGTGATCAGCCAGCGCGCGAACGGCGAGATCGTCATCGGCGCCACGCCCATGCCGGCCGAGACCAGCGACACGGCAAGGCTGCGGTTGGTGTCGAACCAGGCGGTGGTGAGCGCGATCATCGGCGCGAAGAAGGCGCTCGCCGCCAGCCCGACGATCACGCCGTAGCTGAGCTGGAAGACCAGCAGCGAGCCGGCGCGACTCGCCACCACCAGCGCTAGGCCGAGCAGCACCGCGCCGGCCAGCACGACGATGCGCGCCCCGACGCGGTCATAGATCGCGCCCCAGGCGAAGCCGCCGACGCCCATCACCAGGAAATTCAGCGTCATGGCGCTGGAGATGCCCGCGCGCGACCAGCCGGTGTCGAGCGCCATCGGCTCGAGAAAGATCGCCAGCGAAAACATCGCGCCGAGCGCTACGCAACTCATCAGCGCGCCCGCCGCGACGATGATCCAACGATAGGAAAGCTTCATGGTTTTCTCCCATGCCATAGGCATCCTGTTTGATGCGGCACGGTTTTTCCAGATCCATCGCGCCGCTTGCGTCCGAAGGACGCCGGCGCGGGAGGCAATCCTACAATCTGGTTGCATTTTTTAACTGGAATTTTGAGGGATGGATATTTGGCTGTGGCCAGAAAGGTCGCGTTCCTTCGCGCCCCCCTCTGGCCTGCCGGCCATCTCCCCCACGGCTGGGGAGATTGGCAGTTCCCGCGCCGACGCTTCTCGTGCGGAGTGGGTGATTGGCAAAAGCCGGCGTGAAGGCTGATCTCCTCCCTCGTGGGGGAGATGTCCGGCAGCACAGAGGGGGGCGCCTCGCCCCGACCTCTCCAACTGTCAGCAGTCTTCCGCACCCACATTGACCGCGTGCCGGGCCCTTCTAGATTGAGCCGCAGCAATCAGGAGGAGGCAACACACCATGGAACTCTATCGCGGCCGGCTCATCGACCACCTCCAGCTTGTGGTGCGCGACCTCGAGGCCAGCCGGCGTTTCTATGGCGCGTTGTTCGAGGTGCTGGGCATCCCGATCGGCGGCGAGGCGCAGGACTATTTCTGGGCCGACGAGCTGTTCATCTCCAGCGCCGACAGCCGCGCCGCGCTCGGCGTGCTCACCGGCCGCCACCATCTCGCCTTCCAGGCCAGGGACCGCGCCATGGTCGACGCCTTCTATCACGCTGGGCTTGCCGCCGGCGGCAAGGACAATGGCGCGCCGGGCGAGCGCCGCTACCACCCCGGCTACTACGCCTGCTTCCTGCTCGACCCCGACGGCAACAACATCGAGGCCGTGTTCCACGGCGAGGCCAAGCGCAGTGCCGATGCGGTGGAGGTGAGTTTTTAGAAGAGGCGCAACTTTCTCCCCCCTTGTGGGGGAGAAAGCGATTTCAACATCTTAGCGAAGCTAAGTGTTAGAAATCGCAAGAGAGGGGATTTTTACGCACCATGCGCCAACAGGTTCCGCCGTCGCACCGCACCTTCGCTCGGACAATGCGCGCCGACGCCACAAAGGCCGAGAACATCCTTTGGCAGGCATTGCGCAACCGACAACTCGAGGGCCTGAAGTTCAAACGGCAGGTGCCGCTCGACGGCTACATCCTGGACTTCGTCTGCTTCGAGGCGAAGCTGATCTTGGAGGTTGACGGCGGTCAGCATTCGGAGTCGCAGCGAGATGCCGGGCGTGATCGGCATTTCGCGATGAAAGGGTTCCGAACGGTGCGCTTCTGGAACGACGAGGTGGTGCGAAATATCGATGGTGTCTGCTTGACGATCCTCACCGAGATTCGGAAAGGGAGTTCCCAAGCAGATCCCCTCTCTTGCGATTTCTAACACTTAGCTTCGCTAAGATGTTGAAATCGCTTTCTCCCCCACAAGGGGGGAGATAGTGCGCGGCACCACCCCTCAGCTACTTGCTCGCCACCTCGTCGGCGCAGCGCGGGTGGGCACCGACGGGCAGCACCTCGAAGCCGGCGGCGATCAGTTGCAGCCTGGTTTCCTCGAAATGCCGCTTCGAGCCGCTGTCGATCGCGGCCGGCGCGAAGTTCCAGCCGTTGCGGGCGGCGCTGGCGAGGATGGCGGCATACTGGCGCATGCTGTCGATCTTGACGTTCGATTCCAGGAGCTGCCGGCATTCGCCGGCCAATGAGGCCTGGGTGGCGGCGGGCAGGCTCAGCATGGCACAGGCAATCGCTATCGAGACACGGCGCATGGAAACCTCCTTCGGCTGATGGGACTTTGCTGAAGGAAAGTTTTGCGCCGGTCCCGCCGCCGCGGGAATCGGCCACATGCGGTGTTTTGGGTCCTGCATTTGTAGTATTTTGCGTCAGCCCCGGTTGAAAGCACCTGCGTCCGCTGGCAGGGACGGACCATGAACCGCATCGTGACGACCTCGGAGACCTTGTCGGAGCGCGAGCGCGCGGTGGCGGAGAAGTTCGCCGCCGGCATGACCTATCGCGAGATCGGCGAGGCGCTGTACATCGCACCGTCCACCGTGCGCACCCATCTCGCCGCGATCTATGAAAAGCTCGGCGTGCGCAACAAGGTCGCGCTCGCCACGCATATCAACGGCGTCGGCGCGGCACTCGAACCGTCGCTGTCGGACAGCGCTCCGGTGCTTGCCCTGTTCCCGATCGAATGCCTCAGCAGCGATGATCGCTGGCGGCGCTTTGCCGAAGGGCTGTCGTCGGACATCACGATCGATCTCGCCCGCTACGCCGGCATTCCGGTCATCGCCTTCCACACCATGAAATCGCTTGGCAGCAAACGCCCCGACTTCGCCGCCGACGGCAAGGCGCTGGGCGCCGCCTACATCGTGTCGGGGCAGCTGCGCGCCGACGACAGCCGGGTTCGATTGACGATCGAGCTTGCCGATGCGCGCAGCGGCGTCAGCCTGTGGAGCGAGCGTTTCGAGCGTCCGGTTCAGGACGTCTTCGCCCTGCAGGACAATCTGGCCGAAAGCGTCATCAACGCGCTTGCCGGCTGTTTCGGGGCGATCGCCACCGTCGGCCGCAATGCCATCCGCCGCAAGCCGCCGGCCAGCCTGCGCGCCTACGATCTCTATCTGCTCGGCGTCGAGCAGCACAACACCTTCAGCCGTGACGGCAATGCCGAAGCCATTCGCCTGTTCTCCCGCGCGCTGGAGCTCGACCCGACCCTGGCCAAGGCCTGGATCGAACTCGGCTACGCCTACTCGATCCGGTCCTGCAACGGCTTCGGCGACGATCCCAAGGCGGCGGCCGCGAAATGGCGCTGGGCGGTCGAGAATGCGCTGCAGCTCGACCCGCTGGACAGCACGGTGCATGTTTGCCTCGGCGACGCCCTCGGCTGCCTCGGCGATCTGGAAGCCGCGGAGCGGTGTTACCGCCGCGCCTTCGAATACGGTTCCAACCAGGCGGACACGCTGGCGCTGCTTGCGGGCAGCAGGGCGCTTGTCGCCGGCGATCCGGCCGAGGCGATGCCGCTGATGGAGCGCGCCATGCGCCTCAATCCGCTTGCCCCGCCCTGGTATTTCGGCATGTACGGCCGCATCCTGTTCTCGGAGGGCAGGCACAGGGAAGCCGTCGCCGCGCTGCGCCGAAGCACGCCGGATTCTCCCAACGTGCTGATGTTCCTGGCGCTTGCCCATGCGGCGGCGGGCGAGGGCGCCGAAGCCGCCGGCTTCGCGGCCAGGCTCAGTGCCGAGTTTCCCGACTTCACCGTCGAGGGTTTCATAGCCGGCTATCCCGTCACCAATCCGGACGCCGTGCGCGTCATCCGCGAGGCGGCCAAGCTGGTGCCGCTTCGCTGATCAGGATGCGGCCGGTGCTTGGGCCGGGCTTGAGCCCAGCTATTCCTTCACCGCGCCCGTCATCGACGACACATAGTGCTCGACGAAGAAGGAATAGAGCACCACGACCGGCAGCGAGCCGATCAGCGCGCCGGCCATCAGCGCGCCCCATTCATAGACGTCGGAGCGGACCAGCTCGGTCAGCACGCCGACCGGCACCGTCTTCTTCTCGGAGGACTGGATGAAGGTCAGCGCATAGATGAATTCGTTCCACGACAGGGTGAAGGCGAAGATGCCGGCCGAGATCAGGCCCGGCACCGACAGCGGCAGCACGATCTTGGTCAGGATCTGCCAGCGGCTCGCCCCGTCGATCAGCGCGCATTCCTCCAGTTCGAACGGGATCGAGCGGAAATAGCCCATCAGCAGCCAGGTGCAGAACGGCACCAGGAAGGTCGGGTAGGTGAGGATCAGCGCGAACGGCGTGTCGTAGAGGCCGAGGTTGAACACCATCACCGAAAGCGGGATGAACAGGATCGAGGGCGGCACGAGATAGGCGAGGAAGATGCCGAGCCCGACCTGCCGTGCGCCTGAGAACCGCAGCCTTTCGATCGCATAGGCCGCCAGCACCGCGGCCAGCAGCGACAGGAAGGTGGCGGCGGTCGAAATGATGACCGTGTTGAGCAGCCAGCCGGGATAGGAGGTCTCGAACAGCAGGTAGCGTATGTGCTGCAGCGTCGGATGCACGACCCAGAACGGATTGTAGTTCACATAGTCGGTCATCTCGACATTGGGCTTCACCGCCGTGATCGTCATCCAGTAGAACGGGAACAAGAGCACGATCAGAAACACCAGCAGCGGCAGGTAGACCGTCACCACCCGCCGCGGCAGGCTCTGCAGGTAGCCCATGCCGCCTTCGTCGGCGTCGATGCGCTCGACTTCCTTGATCGCCGCCATCTCAGTCTCCGCCGCCTTGCTGCCACCTGCGCCGCTGCAGGCCGAAATAGCTGAACAGGATCGCCGCCAGCAGGAAGGGGATCATGGCGACCGCGATCGCGGCGCCTTCGCCAAGCTGGCCGCCGGCGATGCCGCGCTGGAAGGACAATGTCGCCATCAGGTGGGTGGCATTCACCGGCCCGCCGCGGGTCAGCACATAGATCAGCTGGAAATCGGTGAAGGTGAACAACACCGAGAAGGTCATGGTGATGGCGATGATCGGCGTCAGCAGCGGCAGCGTCACATGGCGGAACAGCTGCCACCGGCTGGCGCCGTCGAGCGTCGCCGCTTCATAGAGCGACTGCGGGATCGTCTGCAGGCCGGCCAGCAGCGTGATGGCCACGAAAGGGATACCGCGCCAGATATTGGCCGCGATGACGGAAGCGCGCGCATTGGTCGGATCGCCGAGGAAGTTGATGCGGTGGTCGATCAGGCCCATCTGCTGCAGCGCCCAGGACAGGATCGAGAACTGCGAATCGTAGATCCACCAGAAGGCGATGGCCGACAGCACCGTCGGCACCACCCAGGGCAGCAGCACCACCGCCCGGAAGAACGACTTGAATGGCAGCTTCTCGTTGAGGATCAGCGCCAGCCAGAGGCCGAGCGCAAACTTCAGGATCGAAGCGCTGACCGTGTAGAGCACGGTGTTGAAGACCGACAGCCAGAACACGCTGTCGCTCCACAGATACTCGTAGTTCTCGACGCCGATATAGATGCCCGGCCGGCCGATGCGGGTGTCGGTGAAGCCGAGCCAGACGCCGAGCCCGAGCGGATAGGTAAGGAAGACCAAGAGCAGCGCAGCCGCCGGCAGCATGAAGCCGAGGCCGAGCGCGTTGCGGCTCTCGGCGAGCCGCGCCAGGACGGACGGACGTGGCTGAACGGCAATGGATGGCACGGCCATGCGCGGGCTCCTGTGAATCTGGTAGGACGGCCGGGACGGCCGCCCTTAAGTTCCGGATGCCTCCGGACGACGGGCGCGGCCGCCCCGGTTCAGGCGCCGGACCGGATCAGACGCGATAGTAGCGGTTGGCGCGCTTTTCGGCCTCTTCCATGGCCTCCTGCGGCGTGGCCTGGCCCGTCACCGCCTTGGCGAACATGTCGACCAGGACATAGTCGGCCATGGTCGCGGCCGAAGCATAGCCGAGCGGCCCGGCATAGCCGTTGGGGCGCAGCGTCGCCGAGGCCTTCGCGTAAGCCGCATTGTTCGGGTCGGCCTTCCACACCGGATTGTTGTCGAAGGCCTTCAGCGTCTGACAGCAATAGCCGGCCGATGACGTGATCCAGTCCGACATCTGCGGGTCCTCGAACATGAACTGCAGGTAGGCTTTGGCCGCGTTGGGGTAGGGCGTGTAGTTGAAGATGACGGCCGTGGTCACCTGGAACAGCTCGACCGATTTGCCGACCGGACCGATCGGCAGGTTGGTGGTGCGGATGTCCTTGGCGATTTCGGCCAGCTTCGGATCGTTGTCCTTGTTGATCTTGGCCGTGTTGTAGGCCGAGATGCCGTTGGCGATCACGCTTATCTCGCCGGCCAGGAAGGCGCGGTTGTTGTTGACGTCGAGCCAGCTTTCGGTGCCGGGAATGAAGGTCTTGTAGAGCTCCTGCGCATACTCGATCGCCTTCAGCGTCTCGGGGCTGTTGATCGTCACCTTGCCGGCTTCGTCGACCATCTGCCCGCCATGGCTCCACAAGAGCCAATGCGCGTAATTGTTGCCGTCGCCGACGCCGTGGCCATGCGTGAAGCCGGCCGGATGGCCTTTCGCCTTCAGCGCCTTGCAAAGCTCGAGGAAGCCGGCCGTGTCCTTCGGGAACTCGGCGAAGCCGGCCTCCTTGACCCAGCTTTCGCGATAGACGATGGCGTTGCCGATGGTGGCCAGTGGCAGGCCGAGGAACTTGCCCTCGCGCGTCGCATATTGTTTCGGCCCGTCATGCCAGCCACCATATTTCTTGCCGAGATACTCGCCGAGTTCGGTGACGTCATGCAGCTTGTCGGGATACTGGTGCGGGTCGTCGAACCAGACGAACATCAGGTCCGGACCTGATCCGACATTGGCCGCGACCGCCGCCTTGGGTCGGATGTCTTCCCAGCTTTCCTTGTCGACACGCACCTCCACGCCAGTCGCTTCGGTGAAGCGCTTGGTGTTCTTCAGCCATTGGTCCTCGTCGCCCTGCACGAAAGGCGACCAGCGCAGCAGCCTGAGCTTGGCGCCATCCTCCGGCTTGTAGGTCAGGCCCTCCTGGGCGAAGGCGCTGGAGCCGACGAAGCGGCTGCCCAAGGCTCCCGCCGCCGCGCCGGCGGTCGTGCGGATGACGTCTCGTCTGGTGAACTTCATGCTCGTTTCCTCCTGTTCGCTTCCTCGTTGCGCGGCCTACCGCGCCGTCTCGATCCGCTTGCCGGTTTCGCCATGAAACAAATGGATGGGGCCAGGCTCGGCCGACAGCCGGATGGTTTCGCCCGGCGCGAAGGAATGGCGCTCCCGGAAATTCGCCACGATGTCCTCGCCGCCGGCCGTGCGGGCGATGATCTGCACTTCCGAGCCGGTCGGCTCGACCACCACCACGTTCGCCGGGATGCCGTCGTCGGCCAGCCGCAGATGCTCGGGCCGCACGCCCAGCACCATCGCTTGGCCGTTGCCGATCGCGGGTGGCGCCGGCAAGGGCACGCAAATGCCGCCGGCGCCGCGGAAGGACGGCGTGCCGTCGCTGGCGAATGTTCCGGTGAGCAGGTTCATGGCGGGCGAGCCGATAAAGCTCGCGACGAACAGGTTGTTCGGCCGGTCGTAGAGCTCCAGCGGCGGTCCGATCTGCTCGACGACGCCGTCATGCATGACCACGATCTTGTCGGCCATGGTCATGGCCTCGATCTGGTCGTGGGTCACGTAGATGGTGGTGGTCTTCAGCCGCTGGTGCAGTTCCTTGATTTCGGCGCGCATCTGCACCCTGAGCTTGGCGTCGAGATTGGAGAGCGGCTCGTCGAACAGGAACACCTGCGGATTGCGCACGATGGCGCGGCCCATGGCGACGCGCTGGCGCTGGCCGCCGGAAAGCTGGCGCGGATAGCGCGACAGAAGCGGCACCAGCCCGAGGATTTCGGCCGCCCGCTTCACCCCGGCATCGCTTTCCGCCTTGGGGACACCCTTGAGCATGAGCGAGAACGCCATGTTCTCGGCCACCGTCTTGTGCGGATAGAGCGCGTAGTTCTGGAACACCATGGCGACGTCGCGCTCCTTCGGCGCAACGTCGTTGACGATCCGGCTGCCGATGGAGATGTGGCCGCGCGAGATCTTTTCGAGGCCGGCGATCATCCTCAGAAGCGTCGATTTTCCGCAGCCGGAGGGCCCGACCAGGGTGACGAACTCGCCGTCTTCTATGTCGACGCTGACGCCATGCAGGATCTCGACGGCTCCGAACGTTTTGTAGACATCGCCAATCGCGACAGACGCCATCGAATTCCTCCCGATGCTCCCTGCGGATCATCGCGGGGAACCGTTTTCTTTCCGGCGTGGTTTGAAACGGATGCCGGCAAGACGGCAGGAATCCACCACTGACGTCGGCGACGGCTGCCCAAGCTCCCCCTGGTCACGCGACTGCAAGACGGTAGCGCTACCAAACCCGCCTGTAAAGCGGCGGCGCAACAGTTCTTCTTCCGCTGGTCAGAACAGATGATCGAAGCTTGCCTGGGGAGGCAGTGCATCCACGCCGGATCGCGCTGTTGCCGTTCAACCTTCAAGTAGAAGTTGCGTAATATTAGACATGACTAAGATGATAGATTTCAACTTGCCCGCGAAAAGCTGACGCGTCAGCGTTCAAGGAGAGACGGCATTGGCCGCTCTCATTCGGCGAGCCGTCATTGCTGTGAATCCGCCAAGGTGCCGGTAAGCGAAACCGCCGCCGCAGGGCGCGTCCCGGCCGGCTTACCCGCCGATCAGGAACGCCGCGATCAGCTTCTGCAGGTTCCCGCCGGGGCCGAACTCGACCTTGTCGAAGTCGCGGCTGGCCTGGCGCTGGGCCTTCGACAGTTCGTCGAGGCGCTTGGTCAACTCGGTCCTGATCTTGGTGCAGCCGGGGTCGTCGGCGACGGTGAGGCCGAC
The DNA here is from genome assembly GCF_004791945.1 of Mesorhizobium sp. M3A.F.Ca.ET.175.01.1.1. NCBI lineage: Bacteria > Pseudomonadati > Pseudomonadota > Alphaproteobacteria > Hyphomicrobiales > Phyllobacteriaceae > Mesorhizobium > Mesorhizobium sp. M3A.F.Ca.ET.175.01.1.1. The sequence goes on from NZ_SRTP01000016.1 coordinate 63,824, forward strand.
GCTGAAGGCCACGATCTTGTCGACCATCTCGACGATGCCGGCGCCGTGCACCTTCTCATGCGCGGCGAGCCCGGCGGCGAAGATATCCCAACGCGCCTGGACAGGTGCGGAGAGCGTTCCGGCGGGCTTCGGCAGCGTGTAGGTGATGATCAGCTTCGGCCGCGCCGACTTCAGCACGCAGCCGCCGCTCTCCGGCCGGTAGTCGCGCTGCCAGGTGAGCTTGAAATTGGTATGCGCGATCACGCGCCGCGCGTTGCCGGCCGAGTCCTTGCCCACCACCGGACCCTTCTCGCCGATCGCGCGATAGAGCGCCTCCGCGGTCTGCCCTGGGATGGCATAGGTCTCGGTCTTCTCGACCGGCTTCCAGTCGGCCCACGCCGGCGCGGAAAGGAGCAGGGCGATGAGAAGGAGGACAGGCTTCATGGGGTCTCGGCAAGGTTGCGGGCAAGGCTTCGTGCATAGCGGCATTCGAGGGCAGGCGCAAAGGCGGCAGAAGATGTCGGCGGCTGGCGGCTTTTTGCCCTCGGCTGTCGGCCCCTTCTGTATTCTCGTATACGGAAATCTGTCCGCCCAGGCGCGTTTCTGCTAGGCAGGCGCATTGGCAGGAGGAATCGCGATGCGGGGTTTTGCCGAGGTCCAGCGGCCGCTGACCGTGGCCGAGCAGGTCGCCAACGTGCTGCGCGAAGCGATCGCCGATGGCAGCCTGGCCGCCGGCACCACGCTGCGCCAGGACGATCTGGCCGAGCGCTTCGGCTTCAGCCGCATGCCGATCCGCGACGCGCTGCGCCAGCTCGAGGCCGAAGGCATCGTGTCGATCCATCCGACCAAGGGCGCGCATGTCGCCGGCATGAACGCCGCCGAGATCCGCGAGATATTTGCCCTGCGCGAGCTGCTGGAAAGCGAGGCTCTGAGACTCTCCCTGCCCAAGCTCGGCCAGGACAGGCTCAACGAGGCCGAGGGCGTGCTCGCCCGCATCGACGCCGAGCCCGATGTCGGCCGCTGGGGCGCGCTCAACCGGGCCTTCCATCTCGCGCTCTACGGCGCCTGCGGCAACGCCCGGCTCTTGTCGCTGATCGAGGCGCACCACAATGCCGCCGACCGCTATGTGCGCGTGCTGTTGTCGAACCTCAACCACCGCGCCCGCTCGCAGGCCGAGCACCGCGAGCTGCTTTCCGCCTGCCGCAAGCGCGACGTCGAGCAAGCGGTCGCCGTGCTGAAGAGGCATCTTGGCGAAGGCATGGAAATGCTGGCGAAGAAGGGGTGAGGGGATTGGCTGAGTAAAGCTTTGGAGGCTGGCGGGACAGCGCCCCCCTCTGTCCTGCCGGACATCTCCCCCACGCGGGGGGAGATCAGATGTTACGCCCGCTTTCGCCAATCGCCGACGTTGCAGGAATGGCGCCGTCGACGGAGCAGCCAATCTCCCCCCTCGTGGGGGAGATGTCCGGCAGGACAGAAGGGGGCGTGAAGGAAAGCCTGCGTTTGTAGTCGCCTCTCTTGCGCCGCTCCGCCGGAACCCCTTCCACCCACCAGCCGTTTTCTTCGCATCACCTCCGACCCGAGGGAAGGAACGATGACCCGCAACGACATCATCTCCGTGCTTGGCCCCGTCGACGAGGCGGTGATCGCCGACATCGCGCTCACCGGCGCCAGCCTGGACGAGCTGCGCGAGGCCGTCGCCTGGATCGGCGCCGACGAGGCGCTGGTCAACGAAGGCCACGCCATGCCCGGTCCGCGCGTGGCAAGGCTGATCGAGATCCTCGATCCCCCCGAGGACGAGCCGGAAGCGCGGGGCGGGCCCGCTGGAGACTTTGCCTGAAGAAAAGAAAGTCGGCGGGATGCGCCCCCTCTGTCGCCTTCGGCGACATCTCCCCCTCGCAGACTAGCTGCCGCCACAATTCGGGTGGCGCCCATGCATGTTCCATGCGAAGCCACTGCTGGGGTGCACAGGGGAATCCACCATGCTCACGTTCTACGACTATCTGCCGTCGCAAAATGCCTGGAAGGTGAGGGTGTTGCTCGGGCTGCTCGGCATCAGCTACGAGACCCGCATGGTGTCGATCTTCGAGGGCGAGAGCCACACGGAAGACTTTCTCAAGCTCAATCCGGCCGGCGCCGTTCCGGTGCTGGGGCTGGACGAGGGCGAGGCGATCGCCGAGTCCAACGCCATCCTGGTCTATCTCGGCGAGGTCTCGCCCTATCTGCCGGCGAACCGCTATCTTCGCGCCAAGGTCATGCAATGGCTGTTCTTCGAGCAGTATTACATCGAGCCGGTCATCGGCTCGCTGCGCTTCTGGACGCTGACCGGCCGGCTGGAGCGCAACAAGGCGCTGGTTGCCGGCAAGCGCGAGGCGGCCGTGCGCGCGCTCGGCGCGCTGGAGCGCAACCTGCAGGACACGCGCTTCCTTGCCGGCGGCGCGCTGACCATCGCCGACATCGCCGTCTATGCCTATAGCCACCGCGCCGAGGATTGCGGCTTCTCGCTTGCCGATTATCCGGCGCTCAGCGTCTGGATCGACCGCGTCAGCGGCGTGATCGGCCCCAACTATCCCGTGCATCCCTACAGCATCGATCCGCATTCGGGCGGCTGACCTCCCGGAACAGAAGGGCGGGGAAGGGCGTTCCCGAAAAGGCGGCGTGCCGGCGCGGCTTGCCGGCCTGTTTGACGCGCGGCAGTTTGGCCCTGCTTTCCGGCAACTGCAAATGGAGGTCAGGAAATGGTTCGCGCCATCGCTTTCGCAGTTCTCGCCGCCGCTTTCGGCAGCGCCCCCGCCATGGCGGAGGAGCAATATTGGGTCGCCAGAGACGCAGTTTCGAAGCAGTGCGAGATCGTGCCGAAGAAGCCGGACGGGACGCTCGTCATCGATCTCGGCAAGAAGAAATACGCCAGCGAGGCCGAGGCCAGGAAGGCCATGGCGGCCCTGGCGGATTGCAACAAGCAGTAGGGTGCTGAACGCCAAAGACTGCCAGGCAGCATTCCTTCGCGCCCCCCTTTGGCCTGCCGGCCATCTCCCCCAGGAGGGGGGAGATCGGATGTCACGCCGGCTTTCGCCAATCTCCAACGTTCCAGGAACGGGCGAGCCGCCGAAGCTGCCAATCTGCCCCCTCGTGGGGGAGATGTCCGGCAGGACAGAGGGGGGCGCTGCCCCGCCAGCATTAGCAAGCAATTCGAACCTGACTACCGATCGACCATCGACATCGTCCGCTCGTTGTAGCGCGGCCCCGACACCTTGTCGGGCGTCAGCGCCATGTCGAGGCCGAGCATTTCGGTGGCGTCGAGCTTGACGTCGGCGGCGGCGACGTTCTCCTCCAGATAGGCCCGCCGCTTGGTGCCGGGGATCGGCACGATGTCGATGCCGAATTCCGGGCCCTTGGCCAGCAGCCAGGCGATCGCCACCTGGCCGGGCTTCACGCCCTTGGCGGCGGCGATGTCGCGCACGGTCGAGGCCGCCGCGACATTGGCGTCGAAATTCTCGCCCTGGTAGCGCGGGTCGCCGCGCCGGAAATCGCCTTCCGGATAGTCCTCCGCTCGCTTGACGTCGCCGGCGAGGAAACCGCGCCCGAGCGGCGCGAACGGCACCAGGCCGATGCCGAGCTCCTTCAGAGCCGGAATGATCTCGGCCTCGAGATTGCGCTCCCACAGCGAATATTCGCTCTGCAGCGCCGAGACCGGATGCGCTTCATGCGCGCGGCGGATGTTGGCGATGCCCGCCTCCGACAGGCCGAAAAAGCGCACCTTGCCTTGGCTGACCAGTTCGCCGACGGCGCCGGCGACATCCTCCATCGGCACGTCGGGATCGACGCGGTGCTGGTAAAGCAGATCGATACGGTCGGTGGCGAGCCGCTTGAGCGAGGCCTCCACCACCTCGCGGATGTGCTCGGGCCGGCTGTCGCGCGCCGTTCCGTCCTGCTTGCCGTCGACGATGCGGAAGCCGAATTTGGTCGCGAGGGTGACTTGATCGCGCCGGCCCTTCAGCGCGCGGCCGAGCAGCTCCTCGTTGATGAACGGCCCGTAGACCTCGGCCGTGTCGAGGAAGGTGCAGCCAAGCTCGATCGCCCGGTGCAGCGTGGCGATCGATTCGGCCTCGTCGGCCGGCCCGTAGGACTGGCTCATGCCCATGCAGCCGAGGCCGATCGCCGAGACTTCGAGCCCCTGGCTGCCGAGTTTCTGTTTGCCGAGGGCCATCTGCCTGTCTCCGAAAATTAGCGCTTGCGAAAATATAGAGGCCGGGCGCCAAGCGTCCAGCCGGACGCCCAGTTGATCAGGATCAAGGCAGCGGCGGCAAGAGGATCGTATCCTTCGCCTGTCTTGGGAAGGACACGAGGCGGACGGGTGAATGGCTCCGGACGGCCGCTACAGGAACCGTCCGGACCGCATGCCAGCCCGCATCAAGCCATCGGCAGCAGCCGGCGCATGATCAGCGACGCGTGGCCGCCGACGCCATGCGCGGCCGGCCGGCGCTCGACCACTTCGAAGCCGTGCTTGGGCGATCGCCCGATCGTTGCCCTCGATCACCTCCAGCGCGATGCTCGGAATGCCGGCATGGGCGGCGAGCACGGCGTGCAGCAGGTCGACCGCGAGGCCGCTTCCGAACTCTTCCGGCTCGACATGCAGCCGGTCGAGCAGGACGCCGCCCTTCTCGTCCATCGCCGCCATCGCATAGCCGGCGATCGAGCCGTCGGTCCGCTCGGCGACGAACGACATCTTGTTATTGTCGGCGAGCTCGGCCGCCAGCTTCTCCGGCGCATGCTTCTCGTCGGACAGCCGGGCCGTGTTTTGCTCGCCCATGATCGGCGAGTAGGTGCGCCGCCAGGAGCCTCCCAGCAGCCGCGAGACGGCGGTGAGGTCGTTCTTCGTCATCGCCCGAATGTGGGTCATGGCAGCCTCCTTGGTTTGCTTCAAAGATATGGCGAAGCGCCGGGACAGCCAATCTCCCCCCAAGTGGGGGAGATGTCCGGCAGGACAGAGGGGGGCGCTGTCCCGCCGACCGATCGAACTTATCCACTCAGAAACCGGTTGAGGCAAATCGCACAATTCCTGCGTATTGCTCCAACGCCGCGTTCCTTCGCGCCCCCCTCTGGCCTGCCGGCCATCTCCCCCACGAGGGGGGAGATCAGCGCTCCACCGCTTCGCCAAATTGACTCATTGCCGCTCTCCGCCATCCGGCGACGGGAATGCTGCGCCGCACAAAGTCCACCGCACCCCAATCCCGAATAACTCTGTGTTTACAGCGCCTTGAAATTAAGACCGGGGGCGAAAAATTCCCGGCCGGCGCTCTTGAAACCCCTTCGCGCCAGACTAGTTGCGATAGACGCGCGGGGCAGGCTGGCGCGCCTCGCGGAGGGAGGGTTCCATGGCTGCAAAGGAAGTGAAATTCAACACCGAAGCCCGCGACAAGATGCTGCGCGGCGTCGATATCCTGGCCGACGCGGTGAAGGTGACGCTCGGCCCCAAGGGCCGCAACGTCGTCATCGACAAGTCATTCGGCGCGCCGCGCATCACCAAGGACGGCGTGACGGTGGCGAAGGAAATCGAGCTGGTCGACAAGTTCGAGAACATGGGCGCGCAGATGGTGCGCGAGGTGGCCTCAAAGACCAGCGACGTCGCCGGCGACGGCACCACCACCGCGACCGTGCTCGCCCAGACCATCGTGCGGGAAGGGGCCAAGGCTGTTGCCGCGGGCATGAATCCGATGGACCTGAAGCGCGGCATCGACCGCGCCGTCGAGGCGGTCGTGGCCGAGATCAGGGCCAATGCGCGCAAGGTGACTCGCAACGACGAGATCGCTCAGGTCGGCACCATCTCGGCCAATGGCGATGCCGAGATCGGCCGCTTCCTGGCCGAGGCGATGCAGAAGGTCGGCAATGAGGGCGTCATCACCGTCGAGGAGGCCAAGACCGCCGAGACCGAACTCGAAGTCGTCGAAGGCATGCAGTTCGACCGTGGCTATCTCTCGCCGTATTTCATCACCAACCAGGACAAGATGCGCGTCGAGCTGGAGGAGGCCTATCTGCTCATCCATGAGAAGAAGCTCTCCAACCTGCAGGCGCTGCTGCCGATTCTTGAGGCGGTGGTGCAGTCGGCCAAGCCGCTGCTGATCATCGCCGAGGACGTCGAGGGCGAGGCGCTGGCGACGCTGGTCGTCAACCGGCTGCGCGGCGGCCTCAAGGTTGCCGCGGTCAAGGCGCCCGGCTTCGGCGACCGCCGCAAGGCCATGCTGGAGGACATCGCCATCCTCACCGGCGGCCAGGTCATCTCCGAGGATCTCGGCATCAAGCTTGAGAACGTCACGCTCGAGATGCTCGGGCGCGCCAGGCGGGCGACCGTCGAGAAAGAAAACACCACCCTTGTCGACGGCGCCGGCAGCAAGGAGGAGATCCAGGCCAGAGTCGCCCAGATCCGCCAGCAGATCGAGGAAACCACCTCCGACTATGACCGCGAGAAGCTGCAGGAGCGCCTGGCCAAGCTCGCCGGCGGCGTCGCGGTGATCCGCGTCGGCGGTTCGACCGAGGTCGAGGTCAGGGAACGCAAGGACCGCGTCGACGACGCGCTGCACGCCACCCGCGCCGCCGTCGAGGAGGGCATCCTGCCCGGCGGCGGCGTCGCGCTGCTGAGATCGGCGAAGGCGCTCGATCAAGCGGTCGGCGACAATCCAGACCAGAGGACCGGCATCGAGATCGTGCGCCGAGCGCTCGAAACGCCGGTGCGCCAGATCGCCGAGAATGCCGGCGCCGAAGGCTCGCTGATCGTCGGCAAGCTGCGCGAGAGCCAGGAATTCTCCTTCGGCTGGAACGCCCAGACCGGCGACTATGGCGATCTCTACGGCCAGGGCGTGATCGACCCGGCCAAGGTGGTGCGCACCGCCTTGCAGGATGCCGCTTCCATCGCCGGCCTGCTGGTCACCACCGAGGCGATGGTGGCGGAAAAGCCGAAGAAGGAGAGCGCTCCGGCGATGCCGCCGGGAGCCGGAATGGGCTACTGAGGCGGCGTGCTTTAGGCGCGCGTGACAGGCGATCTCCACCGCCTGGCCAGGTGGGGAGATCGGCGCTCCTTCGCCCCGCAAAATTGACTCGGTCTCCGCTCTCCGTCATCCTTATGGTCGGCCGCGTCTTCGCGGCAGCGTGTTTTGAGTGAAGCCATGGCCAGTTCCGCCGCCAGAGAGAATTCCCGCCGCGCCGCGGTGAAGAAGGCGCTCGAGCGCCATAAGGTCTATGTCACCGCGCAGCACTTCTCCGGCGGCACCTACAGCGCCCGCGTGCTCGTCGACGGCGAAGCCTACTGGGTCGACGAGTTCCGGCTTGACCAGCTGCGGCAGGGGCTTACGCCCGCCGAGCTGGAACTGACGCCGGCCGCCGACGATTGAGCACTCACGGATGACGACTGAGAGGCTGGCGGGACAGCACCCCCCTCTGTCCTGCCGGACATCTCCCCCGCAAGGGGGGAGATTGGCGGTTTCGTTGCCGGCGCCTTTCCTGCAATATTTGCGATTGGCGAAGGCGGTGGTCACATCTGATCTCCCCCCTTGCGGGGGAGATGTCCGGCAGGACAGAGGGGGGTGTGACGGAACGCGACGTCCGGAAGGCGCGCGAGCCGCCACCCACGCCTGATCCATGCCCACCAAACTCAAAAGCTACCGCGCCAAGCGCGAATTCTCCCGCACGCCGGAACCCGCAGGCGGACCTGCCGGCGAGGGCGGCAATCGCTTCGTCGTCCACAAGCATCACGCCACCGCCGACCATTACGACCTGCGCCTCGAAGTCGGCGGCGTGCTGAAAAGCTGGGCGGTGCCGCGCGGACCCTCGCTCAACCCGGCCGACAAACGGCTCGCCGTCGAGACCGAGGACCACCCGATCGAATATATCGACTTCGAGGGCGTCATTCCCGAGGGCGAATATGGCGGCGGACCGATGATCGTCTGGGACACCGGCATCTGGGCGCCGATGGAGGATGTCGAGAAGAGTTTGCGCACCGGCGCTTTCAAGTTCCGCCTGGCCGGCGAGAAGCTGAACGGCGGCTGGATGCTGACGCGGCTCAAGCCCAAGCCCGGCGAGGACGAGCACAAGAAGAACTGGCTGCTGTTCAAGGAGCGCGACCTCGCTTCCGACACCGAGCTCGACATTCTCGAGGCGCGCCCGGAAAGCGTGAAGTCGGGCCGCCGCATCGAGGAGCTGGCGGCGCCTTCCAAAAAGCCGGAACGCCTGCCGCCTAAGCCCGGCTCGCTGAAACCGGGAGCGCTGCCCGGCGCCGTCAAGGCCGAGCCGCCCGCCCGCATCGAGCCGCAGCTCGCCACGCAGGTGCCGAAACCGCCGGGCGGCGATGATCCGGCCGAGCGCACCGGCGAGCTCTGGCTGCACGAGATCAAGTTCGACGGCTACCGCACCATGGCGCATGTGGTTGACGGCACTGTGCGCCTGATCACCCGCGGCGGCCTCGACTGGACCAAGCGCTATGGCGATCTCCCGCAGGCCTTTTCGCGACTGCCCGTCAGCCAGGCGATCATCGACGGCGAGATCGTCGTGCTCGACGACAAGGGCATCTCCCGTTTCGCGCTGCTGCAGGATGCGCTCTCGATCGGGGCCGGCAGCAAGCTGCATTTCTATGCCTTCGACCTGCTGCATCTCGACGGCTGGGATCTGCGCAAGGCGCCGCTGCAAAGGCGTAAGGCGCTGCTTGCCGAACTGCTCGCCGGCCAGGCCTCCAATTCCGCCATCCAGTTCAGCGACCATGTCGAGGGCTCGGGCCAAGGACTCTACGACCAGGCGACCGAGCTTGGACTGGAGGGCGTCGTTTCCAAGCGCGCCGACGCCGTCTATCTCAGCGGCCGCACCAAGAGCTGGACCAAGATCAAGGCGCGCCAGAAGGGCGATTTCATCATTGCCGGCTTCACGGTTTCCGACCGGGCCGAGGGGCTGGCCGCGCTCGGCCTCGCCGAATTCGAGGACGGCGAGCTGCATTATCGCGGCAAGGTCGGCACGGGTTTCGACAGGGAGATGGCGAAAGACCTGCTCGCCCGGCTGGAGCGGCTGACCGCCGGCGCGACCCCGCCCGAAGGCGTGCCGCGCGAAGTGATGCGCGAGATGCACTGGGTGAAGCCGCTGCTGTCGGCGCATATCCATTATGCCAACCGCACCGCCGACAATGCGCTGCGCCACAGCGTCTTTCGCGGCCTGCGCGACGTCGGCGGCCTGACCACGCCGGTGCCGGTCAAGCGCAAGCGGCTGATCGCCGAATCCGACCTCGCCACCATCTGGGTCACCAACCCGGAGCGCCGCCTGTTCGGCAAGACCGGGCCGACCAAGCTCGACATCGCCGTCTATTACGCGCTGGTCGGCGATTTCATGCTGCCGCACATCATCGGCCGCCCGGTGTCGCTGGTGCGCTGCCCGACCGGCCGGCCGCAGGACTGCTTCTTCCAGCGCCATGCCTTCACCGGCATGCCGGCCTCGGTGGCGGTGTTCGACTCCGTCAATTCGGAAGGCGAGACCAAGACCTATCTCTCGGTCGAGGACGCTAAGGGCTATCTGGCGCTGGCGCAGTTCGGCGTCGTCGAGTTCCACACCTGGGGCACGCACCGGACAAAGCTCGACAAGCCCGACCAGATCGTCTTCGACCTCGATCCGGGCGAGGGCATCACCTGGCGCGAGGTGGTGGAGGCGGCGGTCCACATCAAGGCCGGGCTCGAGGGATTGGGACTGGTGCCTTTCGCCAAGACGTCGGGCGGCAAGGGCGTCCACATCACCGTGCCGGTGACGCGCAAGCAGAACTGGAAGAAGCTGCACCAGGCCTCGAGCGCCATTTCCACCATGCTGGCCGCGACCGCGCCCGACACTTTCGTCACCACCATGGGCAAGGAAAACCGCAAGCGCCGCATCTTCATCGACTTCCACCGCAACGCCCGCGGCCACACCTCCGCCGCTCCCTATTCGCTGCGCGCTCGCACCAACCTGCCGGCCTCGACGCCGGTGAGCTGGACCGACCTGGAGGCCATCGACGCGCCCGAGGACCTGAACTACGCCTCGCTGCCGGGGCTCTTGGAGACGGCGGGCGATCCGTGGGCGGAGATCGATGAGGCGGCGAGGGACTTGCCGGTGATGGGGGAGAGGTAGTTGGAGGCGTAGTGTTCCGTCACACCCCCCTCTGTCCTGGCGGACATCTCCCCCGCAAGGGGGGAGATCAGCTGTCGCGCCGCCCTTCGCCAATCTCCAGGGTTGCAAGGCTGGCGCAGCCCGCAAAGCTGCCAATCTCCCCCCTTGCGGGGGAGATGTCCGGCAGGACAGAGGGGGGCGCTGTCCCGCCAGCGTCTCACCTCCATCTCCAATCGACGCTTCTTACAATTTGAACTATCCTCTCACCAAACCCGCCCCAGAAAACATTTCGTCAGCAATTTGCGCGTACCATCAAGGGTCGGTGTAGGATTTCCACGGCGCCAACCGTCCTTACGGACGAAGCGCTGCAGAGAGCATGAAAATGCTCCAACATGAATGTCAGTGCATGGCCGCGTAGGAGTTCATCATGGCGCCCAGGGCAAGTTGGAAAGGTTACCTCAAGCTCAGCCTCGTCAGCTGTCCGGTCCGGCTTTATCCGGCCACCAGCGCGAGCGAACGCATCGCGTTCAACCAGCTGCACAAGAAGACCCACAACCGCATCAATATGAAGCCGGTCGATCCCGAGCTCGGGCTGGTCGAGCGCTCGGACCTGGTCAAGGGTTACGAATACGAGGACAAGCAGTACATCATCATCGAGGACTCCGACCTCGAAGCGGTCAGGATCGAATCCAACCACACGATGAACATCGAGGCCTTCGTCGACGAGGGCGAGGTCGATGTCATCTATCAGGACTCGCCCTACTATCTGGCGCCCGACGGCGCCATGGCGGAGGAAACCTTCGCGGTGCTGCGCGAGGCGATGCGCCGGTCCGGCAAGCTGGCGATCGCGCGCCTGGTGCTGTCGAGCCGCGAGCGCGTGGTGACGATCGGCCCGCGCGAGAACGGCATGTTCGTCTGCACCTTGAGGAATCCCAACGAAGTGCGTGGCACGGCTGAATATTTCGGCAACATTCCTGCCGGCAAGCCGGATCCCGAAATGCTGCAGCTCGCCGAGGCTCTGATCAAGCAGAAGGAGACCACCTTCGATCCGAAGAATTATGAGGATCGCTACGAGGTGGCGCTGATGGCGATGATCCGCGAGAAGCTCAAGGGCCACAAGCCGATCATCGCGGCGGCACCGGAGCGCGGCAACGTCATCAACCTGATGGATGCGCTGAAGGCCAGCCTATCGCAGTCGGCCAAGCCGCCGGCCAAGTCGAAGAGCAAGGCCGAGGAAGCGCCGGCCAAACCCGCCAAGAAGGCGGCCGCTGGCGGCGCCGCTGAAAATCCGCTGAAGGCGAACCTCTTGAAGGCCGTCGGCAAGAGCAAGAAGTGACGGCAACCACGGGGCCAGTCATCGTTCCGGGCGCCGTCTTCGGCGTCGTCGGCGCTCTGGCCGCCTTTCCATTGCGGCTTGCCGCGCGCGAGGTCGAGCGCCGCCATGCCGAATTGAGGCGCGGCGTCACGCGGCGCACCACCCATGTCGTGTTCGGCCGAACCCTACTCGCCAAGGCCGCCATGACGAGAACCGGCGATGCCGCCATCGAGCGCCGGGCAAGAGCCGAGCGCGAGGCCGGGCGCGAACTGATCAGCGAGAACGGCTTCCTGCGCCTGCTTGGGCTTATCAAGGCGCCGGAGACGTCATCGCTGTCCCGGCAGTCGCTCATCGACCAGTCGCGGCTGGCCGGCGCGGATCTCGACTTGCTGTCGCTGTTCGACGCCTTCGAGCATGACGCCGAACCCTATTCCTTCCGCGATCTGATCCTGGCGCGCAAATATGCCGGGCTGATCGCCAGCGGCGCCGGCTGGGGCGCGATCGCGCGCTCGGTCCATCGCTCCGGCCCGGTCGCCTCGCTCACCGCCAAGTCGCTCAATCTCGGCTCGCAGCACGGCCGCCCCGACGCGATCTATCTCGACGACGGGACGAGCGAGCTCGACGGCCAGCTGCTGTTCGACCTCGGTTCCCCAAATTCGGGAGTGTCTGGAGACGACACGCTGGAGGAGCTGTTCGCCGAGGCCGAAGCGGCGGAAGAAGAGGGGCGCCACGACGATGCGGCCGCGCTCTACCAGCGCTGCCTGGCGATCGACCCGAAAGACGCCATCGCCGCCTTCAACCGCGCCAACTGCCTGCGCGGCGCCGGCCGCGCGGCGGAAGCCGCACACGATTACGCCCGCGCGATAAAGCTCGATCCCGGCTTCGTCGAAGCCTGGTTCAACCTCGCCGGACTAATGAGTGACGAGGGCAAGGTGGCGTCGGCGCGGCGGCATCTGCAGAAGGCGATCGCGCTCGACAAGGCTTATGCCGACCCGGTCTTCAATCTGGCCCGGCTGGAGTTCGACGCCGGCAACCTGGCAGAGGCGCGCCGGCTGTGGGTGCGGTATCTGGAGCTGGATGCGGTGTCCGAATGGGCAAGGCTGGCGCAAAAGGGGATCCAGTTCGTGGATTTGCATATGGCGCGCACGGCGGGGTGAGCGAGATGTTTGCGCTTGAACACCCCCCTCTGTCCTGCCGGACATCTCCCCCGCAAGGGGGGAGATTGAGCGCTCTGCCGCTTTCGCCAATCTCCAACGTTTGTGGAATGGGCAGGGCGCCCGAACTGCTGATCTCCCCCCTTGCGGGGGAGATGCCCGGCAGGGCAGAGGGGGGCGCGACGGAACTCGGCCTCTCTATAGAGGCCACCCCGTGACCCACTTCCTCTTCGATGGCCCCGACACCGCTCCCGTCACCATCCTGCTCGCTCACGGGGCCGGCGCGCCAATGGACTCCGCCTCGATGGCCGCCACCGCCAAGGCGCTCGCTGCCGCCGGTTTCCGCGTCGCGCGTTTCGAATTCCACTACATGGCGGCGCGCCGCTACGGGCACCGCAAGCCGCCGCCCAGAGCCGAGACGGTGAACCCGGAATACATCAAGGCGATCGCCGATCTGCGCGCCAAGGGCGTGAGCGGCAAGCTCATCATCGGCGGCAAGTCGATGGGCGGGCGCGTCGCCTCCATGGTCGCCGACGAGATGTTCGCCAAGGGCGAGATCGCCGGCCTGGTCTGCCTCGGCTATCCCTTCCATCCGCCGGGCAAGCCGGAGCAGTTGCGCACAAAGCATCTCGCCGACCTGAAAACGCCGACGCTGATTTTTCAAGGCACGCGCGACGAGTTCGGCACCAGGGACGAGGTGGCGACCTACGGCCTGTCGGCGGCAATAGAGGTGATCTGGTTGGAGGACGGCGACCACGATCTGAAGCCGCGCAAGGCGATCTCCGGTTTTTCGACGGCGGATCATCTGAAGACGGTGGCGGAGACAATCGGCGCTAAATTCGCGCAGCCCTCCGGCTCGTCATCCTAGGGCGAAGCGACGCGCGCAGACCCTAGGATCCATGCCGTGACGCCAAACCGCTGCAACAGTTCAGAATTCTGCCCCGCCGCGTTCCACGGCGAGCGTCACGGCATGGATCCTCGGGCCAAGCCCGAGGATGACGAAGCGAAAAGCGTCCCCGGCAAATGAAACTCGCCACCTTCAACATCAACAACATCAACAGCCGCCTCGAAAACCTGCTGGCCTGGCTTGCCAAGGCAAAACCCGATGTCGTCTGCCTGCAGGAACTCAAGGCGCGCGACACGCAGTTCCCGCTGAGCCGGCTCGCCAAGGCCGGCTATGGGGCGGTGTGGAAGGGCGAGCCGACCTGGAACGGCGTCGCCATCCTGGCGCGCGGCTCCGAACCGGTGCTGACGCGTGACGCGCTGCCCGGCGACGACGCCGACCGGCAGGCGCGCTACATCGAGGCGGCGGTCAATGGCATCGTCATCGGCTGCCTCTATGCGCCCAACGGCAACCCGCAGCCGGGGCCGAAATTTTCATACAAGCTCGCCTGGCACGAACGCTTCGCAGCGCATGCCGCCGAACTCCTCGACACCGGCCTGCCGGTGGTGCTCGCCGGCGATTTCAACATCGTGCCCGAGCCGCGCGACATCTACGCCACGCGCTCCTATGACGACAACGCGCTGGTGCAGCCTGAAAGCCGCGCCGCCTTTTCAGCGCTGCTCGAGCAGGGCTGGACCGACGCGCTGCGAAAAGTCTTCCCCAAGCAGACGCTCTACACCTTCTGGGATTATCGCCGGAACCGCTGGCCGCGCGACGCGGGGCTCAGGCTCGACCACATCCTGCTGTCGAAGAAGCTGGCGCGAAAGCTGAAGGGTGCGGGCATCGACCGCGAGGTGCGCGGCGAGGGCAACGCCAGCGATCATGCCCCGGTGTGGGTGGAGTTGGGGTGAGGCTATTTAAAGCGATCAAACGCCGGGTTCCCGCCCACCCCCCTCTGTCCGGCAGGACAGAGGGGGGCGCTGTCCCGCCGACATCTCGGCCTTACTGCCAACATCTCGCCAGTGTCCGTTGTGCGCCAACGATCTCTCACGTTAGTTTTGCCGGACTTAAAGGGGGGACTCCGATTTATGCCTGTCATTCTGGATATTCTTCTTTCGCCCTCGCGCTTCCGCCATGGCTGACGCCCTCGTCGTCCTCGTCTCTATCCTCGTCCTCATCGGCGCCGTCGCCCTCGTCTTGCTCACCTTTCATCTGCGCCGCAGGCGCCGCAAGGCGCGCGGCAGCGCCGACCCGGCTCGCGACTATGCGTCCCGCACCAACTGGCGCGGCAAAGGCGGCGGGCTCAATTTTTCGTCCTTCGTGTTCATGGATGTCGACGGCGACGGCAGGTTCGGCCTGGCCGACCGGCCGATGGGCGGCATCGTGGTGCGGGCGTTCGACGACAGCGGCGCCTTCCTCGCCGCGGTGCGCACCAACAATGGCGGCTTCGCCAATTTCGTCATGTCGGCGAGCAAGCGCCGCGCGATCCTGCGCAACGCCGGCGCCTATCGGTTCTCCGTCTCGGTGCCGAAAGGTTGGCGCGTCAGCACCGGCAACGAGACCCAGACGCTGCGCCTCGATGAACTGCCGGGCTCGCCCGCGGGTCTTGCCGGCGAGGACCTGCCGAAGGCGGTCGGCCTTGTCCCCGCACGCTTCGTGCGCGGCATGGCGGCGGCCGAGGCAACACTTGTGCTTCTGGGCGGCGGTGGGGTTTTGCAGACCAGGCAGCTCACGCCCGGCAACTTCCTCGTCGATCTTCCCGCGGGAGCCGACATGCTCAGGGTTTCGGGCTCCGGCCTCGACCGGCGCCTGGCGCTATCGGCTTACCCCATCGACCTCGGCCGGTTGCGGCCGGATGCGATCGCCGCCGACGCCGCGCTCGAGACGATCGGCTTCGACGATGTCACGCCGCTGGCGTTCCAGAAGATCCCGTCCGGCTATGGCGGGCTCGACTGGCGCAACCTCAACGCCATCGCCAGGAACTACGTCAAGGACAGCCACGGCTATCTGAACGGCAACAGTTCGGGCAATCACAGCGCCTATACCAGCAGCGGCCATGCCGCAGAGTTCGGCGCCGCCTCGCCCTTCGGCTTCCATTCGGTGATGCTCACCGCGGCATGGCTGGCCTCGGAAGGCGAGGTGGCGTTGATCGAAAGCTGGTTGGGCGATGAACTGGTCGGCAGCGACGAAATCGTGCTCTCGGCGCTGGCGCCGGTGCATTACGCGCCGATGCTGAAGGCTGTGACGCGCGTGCGCATCTCCACCAGGCATTGTTGGCAGCTTGTGCTGGACGACCTGGTGCTGGCGCGTTGAGCGCCTAATGCCCAGAGCAATTTCCCATCAAGACGAACGACTTAAGCGCGTCAGCTGGATCTGTTCTTCAGCACGACGCCTCAAGCGCCCGACATCAAAAACCCCGCCGCACCAAACGAAGCGCCGCGTGATGCCGGTCCTGATGATGCGAAACGGGTAGATCAGGCTGGAGGCGGAGGCGGAGGCGTTATGATCGAAGCGCCGTTGCCGGCGGTGATCGCGGACAGCTTGCCCTTGCGGACCAAGCTGGGCTTCTCGTAGCTCTTCTTCATGGTTCAATCCCCCTGCAGCGCCTTGGCGAAACGCTCAAGGCAAAGGTGTCACGTTCGAAACCTGCGCCGATCAATCCGCGCCCGATACCGGAGCGTTTGCCGTGATAGCCGAAAGCTTGCCTTTCCGGACGACAATGGGCTTCTCGTAGGTCCTCTTCATGCCGTGTCTCTCCTGAAAATCCCCGGCGGATAATGTCACATGCCGGTCTGCTGTCAACGAAGCGGGCGGATGTTCCTGTTTATTCTTGAGGAATTCGGACTTCTGTTGCACGCCGTCAACACTTGACCAGCAGCGCAGTCCACCTTTGCCCAGATATTGGCGTCGCGAGGCGAGAAAATCTGCAACCTAGCCGTGGTCACGAACGTGAAGGGCATCACCGACGGCGGCAGGCTTATGTGCTCTCCTGTCGATTCCGGCTCTTGCGGCGGTGCCGTTTCCCTGAAACGGTGAACCGCTCTAAGCTGGTGAAATCGCTTCTCCCAGCATGGAGATGCGCTCGGCCCGGGGGGAGAACCGATGCGAAGATCGACCGACAGGCTGCTGGCGCTGGTGATGTTGGCTGTCGGCGCCGCCTGCTTCGCCAAGCTCTATCTCGCGCTCGGGCCCGGCCTGGAAGGCTTCGCCTCGCTTCGTTCCGAGTTGTTCGGCGCGGCCGGCCTGCTCTCGGTCATGGCCGGGCTGCTGTTCATCGCCGGCCTGCTGCCGGCCGCCGCGAGGCATGACCCGTCGGCGCCGCTGTTCGGCCGCGATGCCGAGATCGCGCCGGCCGGGCGTCCTCGGCTGCGCGGCATCGTGCTTACCGTGCCGCTGCTTGCCGTGCTGGCGATCGTCGCCGACCAGACCGGTGCCTGGTTTGCGCCGAGCGGCGAACCGGCACAATCCAGGGAAGTCGCCGCCCCGGCAGCGCCCGCGACGCCGATAGAGCCTGCGCCAGCTCCGCAGCCGGCCAGCCCTGCTCAGGAAAAGGCAGCGACCCCGCCCGCCGAGCCCATCGCGACGCCTGCCCAGCCGACGCTTCCCCAGGTGCCCTTGGCCGAGGTGCCGCCCGACCTGGCGCATCCTCCGCGATCGCCGCCGTCGACGCCAGCCCAGCCGTCGACGCAAGAGACGGCCCCGGCACCCGCAGCTGCCACCCAGCAAATCGCGTTGCCGCCCGCCACGCCGCCGGTGACGGTGGCGCCGCCGCCTTCGCCGCCCACCCAGCCGACCGCGCCGGACGGCCATCGCGATGCCGTCGTCTGGCTGGCGGTCTCGCCCGATGGCCACGAGATCCTGAGCGCCAGCACCGACCGCATGATCAAGCTCTGGGACATCGACGGCAAGCGGCTGATCCGCAATCTCGGCGAGCACAAGGACATGGCGCGCGCAGCACTCTTCATGCCCGACGGGAAAAGCGCGCTCACCGGCGGCGACGACGGCGAGATCGTGCTGCGCCGGCTATCGGATGGCACCGTGCTGCGTGTCTTCTCGTCAGGCCTGAACGGCGGTGTCAACAAGCTGGCGATCACCCCGGACGGCAAGCGCGCCGTCAGCGGCCACGACAGCACCGGCAAGGTCATTGTCTGGGACATCGAGAAGGGCTTGGCCTTGCATGTGATGCCCGGACACCAGTGGCCGGTCAGTTCCGTCGCCGTCTCGCCTGACGGCACCAGGGCGCTCACCGGCAGCATCGACGGCGAGCTGAAGCTCTGGGACATTGTCGCCGGCAAGCAACTGCGCAGCTGGCACGGCCATGAGCGCGGCACCTATGGCGCCGTCTTCACCGCCGACGGCCATCATGTGGTGACCGGCAGCGGCGACTACACGATCAAGCTCTGGGACCTCGACAGCTTCAAGGAGGTCGGCCGCTTGGACGGTCATTCCGGCACCGTCTACTCGCTAGCGCTGTCCGCCGACGGCAAGCGGCTGGCATCGGGCTCGCTCGACGGCACGGCAAGGATCTGGAATATGGAGACCGGCGCCGAGATCGCCGAATTCGACCCCGGCACCGGCCCGATCTATTCGGTCGCCTTCGCCGCCGACGGCACGCTGCTCACCGGCGGCATCGACCGCACCATCCGCGGCTGGCCGGCAACGGGAGGGGATGGCGTGGTGCTGTTCGCGGGCGCGCCGGAGTAACGGAAGCATACATCAGCGCCCATATTCCAGAACAGCGCGACTTGCGCTAATGATTACTGGTGGCTGCAAGTGGGTGGGGGACGGTGAGCAAGAACGACTGGCCGCTTGAAGCGGACACGACTGCCATCAGTCCGCCTGTGCGGCGTCGCAGAAAAATTCTACCGATAATCCTGCTATTGCTGGCCACCTTTGCGCTGCTCGGGCCTGTGCGAAATTATTATGTGCAATGGTCTGCCATAAGGAAGATGCAAGCTGCCGCCCTAGCCAAGGACTACAGCGAAGAATTTCGTCAGCTGTCGTTGTTGGCGAAAATGGGCAACCGGGATTCGCAGGGCTACCTTGGCGCGATGCACTGGCGCGGCGAGGGAACCGAACAGAACGACGAGCAGGCGGTCTTCTGGTGGCGCAAGTCTGCCGACCAAGGAAATGCGGAGGCTGCGGCTGCGCTTAGTCAGGCGTATTCTCTCGGGCGCGGTGTCGCCAAGGACGATCGGCTTGCTGCCAGTTTGGCGAGAGAAGCGGCGGACAAGGGCAATGCAAATGGTGAGTACCAGCTCGGCGTTCTCTATTCTCGAGGCCAGGGGCTAACCAAAAGCGATGAGCAAGCGCTCTATTGGTGGCGCAAGGCGATCGATGCGGGAAGTGTCGAGGCCGCGTACAGTCTCGGTCAAGCCTACTTTAAGGGTCTGGGCATCAAGAAAGATGACAAAATCGGAGCGATGTGGATTCGCAGGGCGGCCGACAAGGGATATGCCGAAGCCGCCTATGTTCTCAGCACGGCCTACAAGTTCGGTCTGGGTGTCGACAAGAACAGCCAGCTTGCCGCCACCTGGGCTCGCAAGGCTGCGGATCAGGGAAACGCAGACGGCCAATACATGCTCGGCGTTCTCTACCACCTCGGTGAGGGGATGGTGCAGGACGATAGCCTGGCATTTCAATGGTGGATGAAGGCCGCGACCAGCGGCGTTCATCAGGCGCAGTCCAGCGTTGCAGGCGCCTACGCCGCGGGCCAAGGCGTGGCCAGGGATGACATTCAGGCATTTGCGTGGATGAGCAAGGCGGCCAATCAAGGCGACGCTTTTGCGCAATCCAGTCTGGGCGGCATGTATGCGCAAGGCAAAGGTGTGGCCCGGAGCGACGCGGAAGCGGCGTCTTGGTGGTTGAAGGCGGCCAATCAGGGCGATGCCAGCGCGCAGCTCAATCTGGGTGCCGCCTATGCAAAAGGCGCTGGCCTGACCCAGAGTGATGCGAATGCGGTGCAATGGTGGTTGAAGGCGGCCAAGCAGGGGGATGTTACGGCCCAATTGTGGGTGGCGTACTCCTATGCCAATGGCAAGGGCATCGCCAGGGACGACAAAGCCGCCGAGACGTGGTGGCTGGAAGCGGCCAAGGCGGGAAATGTCGATGCCGAGTTCAGCCTTGGCACGCTCTATTACCGCGGGATTGGCGGCAAGCCGGATTACCCGCAAGCAGCCAAGTGGTTCCTGAAGGCGGCCGAACACGGCAACGCCCAGGCCAAGACCTATATCGAACTCATGAAGCAAAACGGGCAGCTCGACAGCAAGACCTTGTGAGGCAAGTGCCTTCAAGGCTGGCAATTTGGCGAACGCCTGCGCGACATCGACCTCCCCCCTTGCGGGGGAGGTGCCCAACAAGGCAAAGGGGGGTGTGACGGAACGCGGCCTTTGGCGTGCGGCCATCGCAGAGGATGAGCCATGCCCGACCTCCACATCGTCGAAGCCTCGATCGCCGACCTGCGCCGCGCGCTGGACCAGGGCACCGTCACCAGCGTCGAGCTGGTCGGCGCCTATCTCAGGCGCATTGCCCATTACGACCGCCACGGCATCGCGCTCAACGCCGTGCCCATCCTCAATCCAAAAATGTTCGAGCAGGCCGAAGCCTCCGATCGCCGTCGCCGCCAGGGCAAGACGCTCGGGCCTCTCGACGGCATCCCCTACACCGCCAAGGACAGCTACAAGGCGAAGGGCCTGAGCGTCGCGGCCGGCTCGCCGGCTTTCGGCCATCTCACGGCAAACGAGGACGCCTACACCATCGCCCGGCTGCGCGCGGCGGGCGCCGTGCTGCTCGGCCTCACCAACATGCCGCCCATGGCCAATGGCGGCATGCAGCGCGGTCTTTATGGCCGCGCCGAGAGCCCCTACAACAAGGACTTTCTCACTGCCGCCTTCGCCTCCGGTTCGTCCAACGGCTCGGGCACGGCGACGGCCGCGAGCTTCGCCGCCTTTGGGTTGGGCGAGGAGACCTGGTCGTCGGGCCGCGCGCCGGCCTCCAACAACGCGCTCACCGCCTACACGCCCTCGCGCGGCGTGATCTCGGTGCGCGGCAACTGGCCGCTGGTGCCGACCATGGATGTGGTGGTGCCGCACGCGCGCAGTGTTCCCGACATGCTGGAACTGCTCGACGTGATCGTTGCCGACGATGAACAGAAGCGCGGCGATTTCTGGCGCGTGCAGCCATGGCTGCCGATCCCGAAGGCCTCGGCGCTGAGGCCGGCCTCCTACACCGGATTGTTGCTGCAGGGCGCGCTCGAGGGCAAGCGGCTCGGCGTGCCGAGAATGTATATCGGCAAGGACAGCGGCGCGCCGCGGCCGATCGAGACGCGCGCCTCGGTGCTGGAGCTCTGGCGCCAGGCCGCGCGCGACCTGGAAGCGCTCGGCGCCGAGGTGGTCGAGGTCGATTTGCCCGTCGTCTCCAATTACGAGCGCGATCGGCCCGGCGCGCGCTCCATAGTCGATCGCGGTCTAATGCCGGAAGATTTCGCCGCGCGCGAGATCTGGGATCTTTGCATCTGGTCGTGGGACGATTTCCTGCGCGCCAATGCCGATCCGGCGCTGCCCGATCTCGCCTCCGTCGACGGGCCCAGGATTTTCCCGCAGCCGCCGGGCACGCTGCCCGACCGCTACGGCGAGGACGCTTTCGACCTCGCCGACTATGTCGAGCGGGCGAAGCAAGGTGTGACGCCGCTCGAGGATATCCCGACCATCGGGGAGGGGCTGAAGGGCCTCGAGGCAGCCCGCCGCGTCGATTTCGAGGACTGGCTCGACAGCAACCGCCTCGATGCCGTTGTGCTGCCGGCCGTCGCCGATGTCGGTCCGGCCGATGCCGACGTCAACGAGGCGTCCGCCGACCTTGCCTGGCGCAACGGCACCTGGGTCGCCAACGGCAACCTGGTCTGGCGGCATCTCGGCATCCCGACGGTGACCGTGCCGATGGGCACCATGGCCGACATCGGCATGCCGGTGGGTCTCACCTTTGCCGGCAAGGCCTATGACGACGAGGCGCTGATTTGCCTCGCCGGCGACTACGAGCGCGCCACAAAGCGCCGCACCGCCCCGCCGCGCACCCCGGCATTGGCGGATGATGTGTTTGCGGGCAAGGGCAGGGTCGCGCCCGGCGGTCCTGGCGAAGCGCCGCTCGGGCTTTCGCTGACCGCGGAGACGACCCGCGCCGGCGAGACCGACGAGATCGCGATTGCGCTGCAGATCGAGGCGGGCGGTACGCTTGGCTCGATCTCAGCCGAAACGAAGGCCGCGATTGTGAACGTCCACGTCAACGGCGAACCTGTTCTCATGCAGGCTCGCGGCAACCGCTACACCGGACGGGTGGTTGTTCCCGCCTCGACGCATCAGGGTTTTCACAGCGTCTGGCGCGGCTCCTACGGCTCCATCGTCACGGCGATCGTACGGTTGCCGGACGGACGTACGGCGGGGGCGTATGTGGTGACGGGTGGGATTGAGTGAGGAGCTGAAGCTGCCGATCTCCCCCCTCGTGGGGGAGATGGCCGGCAGGCCAGAGGGGGGCGCTGTCCCTCCGGCATCTCGGTCGACATCGCCACCTCGTTCGACATCGCCAGAGTGCAAAATAAGGACCAAGCCGCGTTCCTTCGCTCCCCTCTCTGCCCTGCCGGGCATCTCCCCCACAACAAGATTGAGCGCCCCGCCACCAGCGTCCTTTCCTCTCAGAGAGGCCGGGCGCAGATCTGAGGGCTTAATCTCAGGCTAACCGCTGACGCGATAGAACGCATGAATGAATTGGTGGATCGGATCCTGCTGGGTATTTGGCACGCTGTGTTTTGCGGCGCTCGACTATCGAGTCCGAAGACTGGCAAGTGAACGACGGCCTTCTGACTGGCCTTGGCGCCTGGCGATGTACTTTGCGGTGGGTGGCGGCCTTTTCGCGTCGATAGGATACGCACCGATCTTCCTTTACCAGTTCGGCAAGGCAACCATTGGTCTATACAGTCATCCACCTGCACCGAAGAAGCTTCTGGCTTTCATGACTACGGCGGTTTGCGTTGTTCTCGCCCTGGAAATTCTCAAGGTGGCCGGCAGAACAATGCGCGAAGCCGGCGGTTCGCCGCTGGGTCACCGCTCAGTGGGTACTGCCTGGCGGATCGCTATTGCCCTCGTGTTGTTCGCCATGGCGGTGGGCCTCCTTGTTGGCAGTGTCTATGTTCTGAGTAACCGCTAGCAGACGCTCATAGCCCGTACCGCCTGAACCAAAACTGTGGCTAGCGCTCCGAAACCGTCGATCTGTCCACGAGGGGGAGATCACGGTCCTCTCCATTCTTGACCTACCAACGACACCCGCTATCTTCGCCGCCATGCCAGACACCATCCCCTCCGCCGTCGCGCCGCTCATCGTCATCGACCTGCAGACCGGCATGTTCGACGGCCGCTTCGATCCGCCGATCCATGATGCGGACACCATCGCCGAGCGCGCCCGCGCGCTGATCGACTGGGCGCGTCGAACCGGCCGCAAGGTGGCGTTCGTGCGTCACGACGGGCCGGCGGGCGATCCGCTGGCGCCGGGCGCTTCCGGCTGGCCGGTATGGCCACAGCTCGGCCAGGCCGCCGACGAGCCGACCTTCGGCAAGACGGTACGCAATGCCTTTTCCAATGCCGAGCTCGGCCAGTGGGTGGCGGGGCAGGGCGCACGCGATGTGGTGCTCATCGGCGCCCAGACCGATTTCTGCGTCGCCGCCACCGTCCAGGGCGCCTTTGCCGAGGGGCTTGCCGTCACCGTGGTCTCCGACGCGCATTCGACGCTGGATACGCAGCAAGAGAAGGCGCCCGACATCATCGCCCGCCACAATGATGCCTTTGCCACGCAGGGCGCGCGGATGACGACGACCGCGGCGCTGGTCGGCGGCTGAGTAGAGAAAGGCCGCGATCCGTCGCGCCCCCCTCTGTCCTGCCGGACATCTCCCCCACGGGTGGGGAGATTGGCAGTTTCTGCGCCTCGCTCCTCTTGCCACGCCGGTAATTTGCGAAAGCCGGCGCGACGTCTAATCTCCCCCCAAGTGGGGGAGATGTCCGGCAGGACAGAGGGGGGCGCTGTCCCGCCGACATTTGTTGTTGAAGTCCCGTCAAAACAAAACGGCGACCGCTGGGGTCGCCGCAACACGATATACATGGTCGACGCGGCCGTTGGGGGCGCATTGTTGGGGATGTGCTTGGGCGTCCGCGTCGACCACGGCGGCCTCGTACCGCGATCGAACCATCGCATATTTTTTGCGCGCGGAAACTTCCGTGAACGCGGAATAGGCCGCCAACGGCGACTCCCCCACTGCCGCGTGGGATTATGGTAAACGAATGCTTACGAAATCGCGGGGCGCGGAAGGCGTTGGCGCTGCGTGCGGGAGCACCCGCTTCGCCGGCATCTCGCCCTCAAGGAGGGGAGATCAGGCGCCGCGAATCGCATTCTGTCGGCCACCGCATTGACCAGGCCTTCCTGAGCGACAAGTAATGCTTTCATTCAACGGATTGCATCTTGCACCAGACCCATTTTCTCAACGCCAGGCTCACCGACGGTTCGCTCGCCGATCTCACCGTCGCCGGCGGCCGCTTCAGCGCCATCGTCCCCGCGGCGCATGCAGCCGCCCCGCCGGCAGGCGCCGTCGATCTCGGCGGCCTGCTGGTGCTGCCGGGCTTCGTCGAGGGCCATGTTCACCTCGACACCTCCTTTTATGGCGACGCCTGGCGTCCGCACATTCCCTGCACGGACGGCTTCGACGTGCGCGAGCGCGTCGCCGTCCAGATGCGCAACCTCAGCCTGGCGGCGCCGATGGAAGAGCGGGCGAAGAACCAGCTCGAGCTCTGCGTCGGCAATGGCAGCCTGGCGATGCGCAGCCATGTCATGGTCGACGCCACGGTCGGGCTGAAGCATGTCGAGACCATTCTTGCCGTGCGCGAAAATTGTCGCGAGCTGATCGACATCCAGCTCGTCGCCTTCCCGCAGAGCGGCATCCTCTCCTCGCCCGGCACGGCCGAGCTTTTGGAGGAGGCGCTGAAACTCGGCTGCGACCTGGTCGGCGGGCTCGACCCGGCGAGTTTCGACCGTGACGTGAAGGGCCATCTCGACGTCGTCTTCGGCCTCGCCGAAAAGCGCGGCGCCGGCGTCGACATCCATCTGCATGACGCCGGCACGCTTGGCCTGTATGAGATCGAGGAAATATGCGCCCGGACCAATGCGCTCGGCATGGCAGGACAAGTCGCCGTCAGCCACGCCTATGCGCTCGGCGACATTTCCGCCGACGCGCTGGCCAAGGCCGGCGAAAGGCTCGCCGCCGCGGGCGTCGCCATCATGACCAACGCGCCGGGCAGTCATTCTTTTCCGCCGGTGGCCGCGTTGCGCAAGGCCGGCGTCACCGTCTTTGCAGGCTCCGACAACATTCGCGATTCGTGGTGGCCCTATGGCGATGGCGACATGCTGAACCGCGCCAACATGATCGGCTACCGCTCCGGCTTCTATGAGGACTGGGAGCTGGAGGCGGCTTACGACGTGGTGAGCCATGCCGGGGCCAAGGCGCTTGGCCTCGAGGCCTATGGCATCGAGGTCGGCACCAAGGCCGACTTCGTTGCGCTGAAGGCGGAGCACATACCGGAAGCCGTCGTGGCGGTGCCGAAACCGCGCACCGTCTACCGCGCCGGCAGGGTAGTGGCGCGGGACGGGACGGTGGCGTGAGATCGGCCGGGAGGCTCCTCCGCTCGGCTTGACAGTGCGGCGGGACCTGCCGCGGGCGGGAGACTTCGTCAATATTCGAAGCCGACGCTCGCTCGCAAAGGCCGGTTCCCGGCGCAGGCCGCGCAGCAGGCTCCTTCGGGTCCGCAAACGGCTTGACCGCTCGCCCCCAGCCCGTGGGTGCATCGACGCTTCAAGGTTCGCGGCTAAACGCCTGATATCGCACGGCCCAGCTTTGTGGGATCGCGCCGCGCCTGTGCTTGCGCCTTTTCCAAACTGGTTTGTGTGCATATGTTTCAGGCTGGCGCGGTTTCGTGAAGCTCTTCACCGTTCGCGCGCAATCGATCGGATACAGACGCACCTCAAAAGCGGCACCCGGTGAACCATCGTTCTGCCGCTTACGATATGGAGGTGTCGATGTTTGAGAGACTTGGCCGAATTCGAGCCGCCTTTGCACGGGCCAGCGAGCGCCGGAGGACAATGCGCTCGCTGAACGATTTGCCGCCGGAGATCCGCAAGGACATCGGCTGGCCGGAATTGCCCCAGGACAACGAGATCCGCTTGCCGTTCTGACGGGTGTGGCCGTGCCGTCTCCTTAATGGCGGCGGGCGAGGGCTGCGCCTCACCGGCCTGCCGGTGTCCTCTGCCCGTATAGTGACGCGGAGAGGGGTGCCCTCATCGGCGGTTTCGCCAACGGTCAGCGTTGCAACAACGGCGCCGGCATTGCGGTCGGCCCCTTCTTCGCGTCACTATACGGGGAGAAGTGCCCGGCATGGCGATGAGGGGCAGCGCCGGCCCTGGCAATCGATCATCTCGAACAATGGTTGGAAGCTGAAGCACCCATAGGCTGGGGCAATGCGCCAGCCTGGCAATATCCGCTCGGTGGAGAAGCCGCGCACGTGTCAGCGGCCCGACAGCCTGTTGGGGTGGGATCAGGGGGGCCGCCGGGCCTAACCGGCAAGGTGGGTAGCCGGCTATGTCGAACTAATATTAGCGAATCTTTATTTAAAAGCCCGCTTTTCCGCTTTTCCCCCGCTAATGTCTGTCCGTCGGCGCGCTTTGCCGGCCGGCGTGTCGGCTCGGTCACACGAGGCAGGATTCCATGATTCGCCGCCGGGTCCGTGCGCGGCCGTCAAGCTGCGCGGAGCATGCGCCCCTATTGGCCGCAGCGTCGCCGCCGTCCAGCCTCGAGCGGCGAGCCCGCCGCCCAACAGCGAATTGCCGAAAGTCGATCGCACGCCGGCCGCCGCAAACCATCAGCTTTTCGCCGATCTTGGCATGGCCGGCCGGGTTTCATCAGCGGTAAGTGCGACCGGTGAAGACTCCTCCGTCTCTTGTTTAAGGGGCTGGCAGGCGGCACCGGCAATCGCCGTGCCGCCTGGCCGGCAAGGCTGATCAGCCGGCGGGCTTGTAAGCGCCGGCAGCCTTGTTGGCGACCGCCAGCACTGCCTTCATGTCTAGCTCTTCGAGGACGACGAGGTCCCTGATCGAACCGCTAGCCCGCACTGCAAGCGCCATGCCCATCCCTGCAACCTGATTCGGCACTTCGCCATTGACGACCACGTCATAGAGGCCGCGTGTAAATGTCACGCTGGTCAACCTGCCGCCGACGCTCTCAAAAAGCGCCTGGATTGCAACCTCGCGGTTCGATCCCTGCATCAGCCCTTTGGCGGCGTGGGGTTCATAGTTTGCCAATATGGTAACCTTCATGGCTTCTCCTCCAAATACCCATGTCTCGCGCTGCCCGATCTGTGGGGCAGCACGGACTTTCCTGTCTCTGACATTTGACCTGGTCTGTGGACCGCCTGGGCAATCATGGCCAACGGGCGGTTCGGCCGCAGCAATGCTTCGGCTGGCGACAATATGCGCCTATTCTAATATGACGACAATCCCGCCATGGCCCTGAAGGCGGTTCAACGCTGCCGGCCTTGATGACTGTGTTGCGCGTTCGAGTGACAGGATTCATGAGCATTCGCGAAATCCGTGCGCCAATGTCGCTGAATGGTTCGCCATGCCGCTTTTGTGCATTCACGGGAGAGACATGGTCTGATAATAGGTCAACCAAGCTGACCTAAATGCGAAGCAAAAATACCAAACGAAGCACTGCGGGAGGTGCGCCTTGACCCTGTTGAACCTTCTGGCTTCGCGCGCCTCGCGCATGAAAGCCTCGGAAATCCGCGAGTTGTTGAAGCTGCTCGACCAGCCCGACATCATCTCCTTTGCCGGCGGCATCCCGGATCCGTCGCTGTTCCCGGCGCAGGCCATCGGCGATGCCTATCAGGCGGTGCTCGGCGGCGCCGAGGCGGCCACGGCCTTGCAGTACCAGGTCAGCGAGGGTTTCCTGCCGCTGCGCAAATGGCTGGCGGGCCAGATGGGCAAGCTCGGCGTTCCGTGCGACGAGAGCAACATCTTCATCACCTCCGGTTCGCAGCAGGCGCTCGACTATCTCGGCAAGCTGTTCCTGTCGCCCGGCGACACGGCTTTGGTCACCTGGCCGACCTATCTCGGCGCGCTGCAGGCCTTCAACGCCTATGAGCCGCGCTACGACCGGCTGAACGCCGCTGGCGGCAACATGACGCCGGAAGCCTATCGCGCCGCCGCGGCCTCCAATGGCGGGCGGGTCAAGTTCGCCTATCTGGTGCCGGACTTCGCCAACCCGACCGGCGAGACGCTTGATCGGGCGCAGCGCGAGGCGGTGCTCGATCTCGCCGACGAGCTCGATACCGCCGTCATCGAGGACGCTCCGTACCGGGCGCTGCGTTATGACGGCGAGGGCGAGCAGCCGATCCTGGCGCTCGACTGCGCGCGCTCCGGCGGCATCGAGAAAGCGCGCACGCTCTTTTGCGGCTCCTTTTCGAAAGTCCTGTCGCCCGGCATGCGCGTCGGCTGGGTCTGCGCGCCGCGCCATGTCGTGGAAAAGCTGGTGCTGATGAAGCAGGCGTCCGACCTGCACAGCCCGTCGATCAACCAGATCGTCATGCACCGTGTCGCCGAGACCATCTTCGACGATCAGGTCGAAAAACTGATCGATGCCTACCGCCGGCGCCGCGACGCGCTGCTTGGCGCGCTCGAAGCCGAGATGCCGCAAGGCATTTCCTGGAGCCGGCCGGACGGCGGCATGTTCGTCTGGCTGACGTTGCCCGAAGGCGCCGACGCCACCGAATTGCTGGCGCGTTCGGTCAAGGAGGCGCGCGTCGCCTTCGTGCCGGGCAACGCTTTCTTCGCCGACGGCACCGGCCGCAACACGCTGCGCATGTCGTTCACCCTGGCCGACGACCGCGCCGTGAGCGAGGGCGTGCCGAGGCTGGCGAGGGTGTTGAAGTAAGGGACGGCAGGTGTCGCGGGGCGCACCCCCCCTCTGCCCTGCCGGGCATCTCCCCCTCAAGGGGAGAGATTGGCAGTTTGGCCTGCGGCACATCTTTGCGACGCTGGTGATTGGCGAAAGCCGGTGCGACGTCTGATCTCCCCCCTTGAGGGGGAGATGGCCGGCAGGCCAGAGGGAGGTGCCTCGCGCCGCCCCATCACCTCATTCTCGCACAAGCGTGATTGGTAGTGCGCAGGCGTGATTTTCGCCTGATCCGGTCTTCGGCTAGTTTCACCCTCGATCCAACACCCCCTGGATCACTGGCTGTGGGGTCCCACCTCAACGGCCTCAACGAAAGAGCCCCGACGGCCTCCACCGGCGGGGCTTTTTTGTTTCCGACGGGCCGGCGACCCGTCACGCAAAGTTGCTCGGCGCGGCGCCGGCTTTCAGCTAAACTCGGCAGTTCAGCCGATGCTTGTCGCTCGGAAATGTGCAGCGGTTCCGAGACAACGACATGCATCAGAACCAGGATCTGAAGCGCGGCACTGAATCGGTTTTAGCGCGACGCGCTTCAGGGAGCAGCTCAGCCAGGGAGGATGGCCATGATCCCGCGCCTCAGCCTCATCGCGCTTGCCGCTATTGCTTTCGCCGGCCAGGCATCCGCTTTCGAAATCTCGAGCCCGTCGGTCTCCGACGGCAAGTGGGATGCGAAATATCTCGGCGACAAGCCTGGATGCGGCGGCAACAGCGTCTCGATCGCGCTCGCCTGGAAGCGTCCGCCGGCCGGCACCAAAAGCTACGTGCTCACCATGTTCGATCGCGATGCCAATGGCGGCAAGGGCTTCTGGCACTGGCTGGCATGGAACATTCCGGCAAGCGCCAAGGGCCTGGCCGAGGGCGCCGGCTCGAAACGCGGCAAGGGCTTGCCCAAGGGCACGGTGCTCGGCAAGGGCGACATCGGCCGCGCCAGCTATTTCGGCCCATGCCCGCCGCCCGGCAGCGGCGCGCACCATTATGTCTTCACCCTTTATGCGCTGGGCGAAGCGAAGCTGCGCACGCCGGACAATCCCTCGCCGGAGATGGTATCGGTGGCAGCCAAAAGCCAGGCGCTGGGAGAGGCGAGTGTGACGTATACGTTTGGGAGATAGCGCGGCGCTGGTGACGTCCGATCTCCCCCCTTGCGGGGGAGATGCCCGGCAGGGCAGAGGGGGGTTGTGAAGGAACGCGGCGTTGACCTGATCGCGATTTCGAGCGCTCGCGTTGAGGTGCGGCCGGAATTGGCTGAGAGGCTGGCGGGACAGCACCCCCCTCTATCCTGCCGGACATCTCCCCCGCAAGGGGGGAGATTGCCCCGTCATCCCCGCCTTCGCCAACTACACGGGAAGGCGAAGCAGCCCCTTTCACTCCGCCGCCTGCAGTTTGTCCTGCGTGTTCGTCTCGAAGTCGCTGGCGTCGTGGCGCTCGTGCAGCTGGTAGGCCGGGTCGCCGGAAATACGGTTGACCATGCGGCCGCGCTTCACCGCCGGCCTGGCGTCGATCGCGTCGGCCCAGCGCTGCACGTGGCTGTACTCATGCACCGACAGGAACTGGTGGGCGTCGTTGTAGCTGCGGCCCTTGGCGAGCCCGCCATACCAGGGCCAGACCGCCATGTCGGCGATCGTGTAGTCGGGCCCGGCCAGATATTCGCTTTCCGCGAGCCGCCGGTCGAGCACGTCCATCTGCCGCTTGGTCTCCATGGCGAAGCGGTCGATGGCATATTCGATCTTTTCCGGCGCATAAGCATAGAAATGCCCGAAGCCGCCGCCCAGATAGGGGGCCGAGCCCATCTGCCAGAACAGCCAGGAGAAAGTTTCGGCGCGGGCGGCTGGATCCGTCGGCAGGAACTCGCCGAACTTTTCCGCCAGATAGGTCAGGATCGAGCCGGATTCGAACACACGGATCGGCTTGTCGCCGCTGCGGTCCATCAGCGCCGGGATCTTGGAGTTGGGATTGACCTCGACGAAGCCTGAGCCGAACTGCTCGCCGTCGTTGATGCGGATCAGCCAGGCGTCATATTCGGCGCCCTTGTGGCCGCGCGCCAAAAGCTCCTCCAGCATGATCGTCACTTTCTGGCCGTTGGGCGTGGCCAGCGAATAAAGCTGCAGCGGATGCTTGCCGACCGGCAGCTCCTTCACATGCGTCGGCCCGGCGACCGGCCGATTGATCGCGGCGAATGTGCCGCCACTCGGCTTGTTCCAGGTCCAGACTTTCGGCGGGGTGTACTGATTCATCGTGGGAGGCCTTTGTCTCTTGCGGGGTCGGATTGATCGGACGAGGCGCGCATGCCCTCTACTTAGGAGCGGCGGCGCACGCTTCAAATAGAAAAGTTCAAGTTTTTTTGAACTAACGTTTGTGCCAGGGCTTTTTCCCGTCTCCCCTTGTGGGAAAGGGGTCGCCGAAGGCGACGGTTGAGGGGTGTTCCAGGAAACGCCGGCGTCTCACTCCGCTGGAGCACCCCCGGCCGTCTCGGCGCTGCGCGCCGACCCACCGCCCGGGGGCGAGCCGCGGGTCTCACCCCGTCCTTCGGACCCCAAGGGGAGAAGGAAAAGCTTGCCCTTGCGCCCGTCTGCTTCCGCCATACCTATAGGCAAAAGCCCCGCAATCCAGGATCGTCCGATGACCGTCGAAAAAGTCTCCCGCTCCGTCGTCGCCGTGCGCGCCACGGTTCCGGACGACGCCTTCACCGCCAATGCGCTGGGCACGCGCCGCGAAGGCAGCGGCGTGGTGATCCGCGACAATGGCCTGGTGCTTACCATCGGCTATCTCATCACCGAGGCCGAGGAGGTCTGGCTGACCGACCAGGACGGCCGCGTGGTTCCCGCGCATGCGCTGGCCTACGACCAGGAGACCGGCTTTGGCCTGGTGCAGGCGCTGTCGCCGCTCAACCTGCCTGCGGTTGCCTTCGGCGACGCCAGGAAGGCCAATATCGGCGACGCCGTGACGCTTGCCGACGGCATCGGCCAGCAGGTCGATGCGCATATCGTCACCAAGCAGGAATTTGCCGGCTATTGGGAATATCTGATCGACGAGGCGATCTTCACCGCGCCGGCGCACCCGTCCTGGGGCGGGGCCGCACTTTTCGACAAGCACGGCAAGCTGCTCGGGGTCGGCTCGCTGCGCCTGCAGATGAGCCGCGCCGGCGAGGTCGCCGACATCAACATGGTGGTGCCGATCAACCTGCTGACGCCGATCCTCGAGGATCTGGTGAAACGCGGCCAGGTGGCGAAGCCGCCGCGCCCGTGGCTCGGCGCCTTCTCGGCCGAGTCGAACGGCATGGTGGTGGTGATGAGCGTCGCCGAGGGCGGCCCGGCGGCGCAGGCCGGCCTGCGCCAGGGCGACATTATTTCCGACGTGCGCGACGGCGAGGTCGACGGGCTCGCCGACTTCTACCGCAAGCTCTGGCAGAACCCGGCCGGGGCGGAGATCCCGCTGCGCGTGGTGCGCGACGGCCGCGAGACCTGGCTGCGGATAAAATCCGCCGACCGCAACTCTTTCCTCAAGAAGCCGCAGCTGCAGTGACGCCGCTCGCCCGATGCACCCAAGGCTGCTGAAGACATTTCTGACGGTCGCGCGGACGCGCAACGTGACGCGCGCCGCCGCCGAGGTCAATCTCGCGCAGTCGAGCGTCAGCGACCAGATCCAGGCGCTGGAGGTCGAACTCGGCGCCAGCCTTTTCTCACGCTCGCGCCAGGGGCTGGAACTGACCCCGGCGGGCGAGGCGCTGAAACCTTACGCCGAGGAGCTGCTGGCGCTCGCTGACGAGGCCCGCGCCGCGATCGACGCCTCCACCGGACAGACCGCCGGCATATTGTCGGTCGGCGCGCTGGAGTCGATTGCTGCCGCAAGGCTCGCCGGCTGGCTTGGCGATTTCCGCGCCGCCTATCCCGAGATCGACATCAAGCTGAAGATCGCCGGCAGCGGCGAATTGCTGCGCAGGCTGGGGCAGGGCGAGATCGACGTAGCCTTCTGCTTTCAGCGGTCCCCCAAGCTTGATGTCGATGCCGGCGAGCCGGACCGGCGCTTCACCAGACGCATTGTCGCGGCCGAGCCGCTGGTGCTGATCGCGCCGCCAGGCGAGAACCGGACGGATGTCGATCTGGCCGAGCTTGCCGAAAAGCGCTTCGTCGCCACCGAAGCCGGATGCGTCTATCGCGCCATGCTCGACAGCGCTTTCGTCGAAGCGGGGCTCGGCAAGCCGAGGCTCGCCGCCGAGGTCGGCAGCATCGACGCGATCGCTGGCCTGGTGGCCGCTGGCGCGGGCCTCGGCATCGTGCCGCGGCTCGCGGTTGCCGATGCGCTTGGTCGCGGCGTGGTGACGGAGGTGGCGTGGCCTGGTCCGGTCCGTTCGGCCGACCTCGTCATGGTCTGGCGTCGACGGCGGGTCCAGCCGCCGGCGCTGAAGGCGCTGCTGGGCGTCGTGAGCGAGAATTTCACGACCGTCAAACCAGCCGGTGCCCGCCCTCCACATGCAGTGTCTCTCCCGTCGTAAAGCCGTTGCCCATCAGGAAGCTGATTGCATCGGCAATGTCTTCTGGCCGTCCGACCCGTCCCGCCGGCAGCCGTTCCGCCATGGCGGCCAATGTCTGCGCTTTCCTGTCGCCGGCGACGAGCTCCCAGATCGGCGTGTCCACCCAGCCGGGCGAGACGGCGTTGACGCGGATCGGCGCCAGTTCGACGGCCAAGGCCCGGACCAGCCCTTCGAGCGCGGCGTTGACGGCCGCGGCCACCGAGCCGCGCGCCGCCGGCCGATAAGCGGCAATGCCGGAGACGAAGGTCAACGAGCCTTTGGCCGACAGTTTTGGCGCGCCATGCTTTGCCAACAGCAGCGGCCCGTAGAACTTGCTCTCCACGACGCGCTGCGCGGCCTCCAGCTCGATCTCGGGCAGCAGCCGGTAGGCGCCTTCGATCGCGGCGGCGGTGCTGACGATATGGTCGAGTTCGCCGGTGCGCTGAAACAGCGCCGCGACCTCGGCCTCGCGGCTGATGTCGACCGCCGCCGTCTCCAGCGCGGCCGGCCGTCCGAGCTCGCCCCGTGCCACATCGAGCTTCGCTTCACCACGCCCGGCGATGATGACCGTCGCGCCTTTGTCGAGGCAGCATCTGGCCAGTGCCAGCCCCATGCCGGAACCGCCGCCGACGATCAGTATTCTTTGCTTGTCCATGTCCATGCCTTTCCTTTGCATGGACGACGATGTGGCAGGCCAGAGCTCGGGATGGAAACGGAAGCAATCGATAGTGGTATCGGCAACTCCGATGATGCCCGCTCGCCTCCTGACGAAAACTGCCATCAACGGTCGCCACAACAGCGGCGGAATCGTCCAGATTGTCTGTGGTCGAGACAACTGGACGAGGTGATGATGCCCGCAATCAAGGTCGATCCGGACAAGGTCCATGAATTCCCCGACGCGGAAAGCTTCTACGCCTGGCTGGCCGACAACCACGCCAGCGAAAGCGAGGTCTGGATCAAGATCCACAAAGTCGGGTCCGGGTTGCCCTCGATCACGCCGAAACAGGCGATCGACGTGGTGCTCTGCTTCGGCTGGATCGATGCGGTCCGCAAGTCGCTCGACGACAAGAGCTTCCTGCAGCGCTACACGCCGCGCGGCAAAAAGAGCATCTGGAGCAGGATCAACGTCGACAATGTCGCACGCTTGATCGAGGAGGGCCGCATGACCGAGCATGGCCTCAAGCAGGTCGAGGCCGCCAAGGCCGACGGCCGCTGGGACCGCGCCTACGATTCAGGCAAGGAAATGACCATTCCGCCGGACCTGCAGGCGGCGATCGACGCCGAGCCCAAGGCGAGGGAAATGCTGGCCAAGCTTTCCGCCCAGAACCGCTTCGCGCTCGCCTTCCGCACCCACAACATGAAGACCGAAGCCGGGCGCAAGAAGAAGATCGAGACGTTCGTGGCGATGCTGAAGCGCGGCGAGACGATTTATCCGCAGAAGAGGTGAGCAGGGATCATCCAATCGGTGGCGCTTGAGCACCCTTCTGCCCTGCCGGGCATCTCCCCCCGCAAGGAGGGAGATCAGATCTCGCCTCGGCTTTCGCCAATTTTCAACGCCGCAGAATTGGGCAAGAGGCCGAGGCTGCCAATCTCCCCCCTTGCGGAGGAGATGTCCGACAGGACAGAAGGGGATGTGACGGAACTCGGCCTCGCATGGCGGCCAAGCCAGTTCCACCGCCTCAAACCTCCTCGCTCTTCCCGATCTCCTGCAGGTAGAACGCCTTGCTCGGCTGCAAATGGTCGATGCAGAGCTGCGCCAGCACCCAGTTGTCGCGGCGCTTCAGCGCCTCGATCATGAAGCAGTGGTGCTGGCGCGACACTTCGAGCTTTTCGCGGTCGGCCAGCGAGTTCGCCCGCACCGGCAGGCTGAGCCGCATATATTGCTCGATCGACGACACAAGATAGGCGTTGCCGCAGGCCGAGAACATGGTGAGGTGGAAGCGGTCGTTGGCCTCGTGGATGCCGCGCAGGTAGTTGGCGTCGACATGGGCGCTGTAGATGCTGTGGATCTCCATCAATTCGTCGATCAGTGCCGCGCTGGCCGGCAGCGGGATCATCAGCGCCGCCTGCCGCTGCAACAGCTCGCGCACCTCGTAGATCTGCCTGACCTCCTCGGACGAGAGCCGTCTCACCATCGCGCCCTTGTTGCGCTCGCGCGTGACGATGCCGAGCTTCTCCAACTGGTAGAGCGCCTGGCGGATGCTGTGTCGCGAGACCGGGAAGCGGGCAAGCAGCCCATCCTCGACCAGCCGTGCGCCCGGCGCCAGCCGGCCGAAGATGATGTCTTCCTCAAGCGCTCTGACGACGTCGGCTTCCTTGCCGCCATAGTCCGTCCTGGTGAGCATCTTGATGTCCTCGCGCCGGCTTCCCCGACCCACTCTAGCCGCAGAGCCGGATTCCTCGCAACAGAAGCGATCTGTCACGATCATCGATAATATAAATGCCGGACTGTCTCGATATGCCCGGAAAAACCGGGTGTGGCCAAAGGGCTTGGATCAGAATTATTGACAGTTTGAGTGAGTCACTTAAGCTGGCCGTCGGGGAGGGCAGATGTCACTCCGCCGCCCATGCAAGCGCAGCCCAAAGGTGCCGATTGGCTTATCGCGGCCTCAAAAAGCGAGTGACCAGCTATGGCGACGCGGCCTTCTCGCTGTTTTTGCGCACCGCCTTCATCAAGGCCGCCGGCTATTCGGACGACGCGCTGGGGCGGCCGATCGTCGGCATCGTCAATACGGCCAGCGACTACAACCCCTGCCACGGCAATGCGCCGCAGCTGATCGAGGCGGTCAAGCGCGGCGTCATGCTGTCGGGCGCGCTGCCGATGGTCTTTCCGACCATCTCCATCCATGAGGCCTTCGCTCATCCCACCTCGATGGTGCTGCGCAACCTGATGGCGATGGACACCGAGGAGATGGTGCGCGCGCAGCCGATGGACGCCGTGGTCGTTGTCGGCGGCTGCGACAAGACCTTGCCGGCGCAGATCATGGGCGCCATCAGCGCCGGCCTGCCGACGGTGGTGGTTCCGGTCGGGCCGATGGTGGTCGGCCACCACAAGGGCGAGACGCTGGGGGCCTGCACCGACTGCCGCCGGCTGTGGTCGGACCATCGTGCCGGCGCCATCGGCGATGCCGAGATCGAGCTGGCCAGCGGCCGGCTGGCGCCTTCGGTCGGCACCTGCATGGTCATGGGCACCGCCAGCACCATGGCCATCATCGCCGAGACGATGGGCCTCACCGTGCCTTTCGCCGCTTCCATTCCCGCGCCGCTGGCCGAGCGGGTGCGATCGGCCGAGGCTTCCGGCCGCGTGGCCGCGCAAATCGCCGTCTCCGGCGCGCCCGTTCCCGGCGCGCTGGTCACGCCGGCGGCGCTGCGCAACGCCATGGTTGTCATGCAGGCGATCGGCGCCTCCACCAACGGCATCATCCATCTCGCCGCGATCGCCGGCCGGGCCGGCCATTCGGTCGATCTCGCCGAGTTCGACAGGATCGGCCGCGAGGTTCCGGTGCTGGTCGACCTGAAACCTTCGGGCGAGCATTACATGGAGCATTTCCATGAAGCGGGCGGCGTGCCGCGCCTGCTCGCCGAACTCGCCGGCTTTCTCGATCTCGGCGTGCCGGTGATCGACGGCGGCACGCTGGCGGAGCGGGTGATGAAGCGCGAGGCCATGCACGAGCAGCACGTCATCCGGCCGCTCGGCCGGCCGCTCAAACCGCAGGGCGGCATCGCCGTGCTCTCCGGCAATCTCTGCCCGCGCGGCGCCGTCATCAAGCATTCGGCGGCCTCGCCTGCGCTGATGCGGCACACCGGCCGCGCCGTCGTGTTCGAGTCGGTCGCCGACCTTGCCGAGCGCATCGACGATCCGGCGCTCGACGTCGCGGCCGGCGACGTGCTGGTGCTGCGCAATGCCGGCCCGAAGGGCGCGCCAGGCATGCCGGAGGCCGGCTACATCCCGATCCCGAAGAAGCTTGCGGCGCACGGTGTCAAGGATATGGTCAGGCTGTCGGACGCGCGCATGAGCGGCACCGCCTTCGGCACCGTGGTGCTGCATGTCTCGCCCGAAGCCGCAGCCGGCGGGCCGCTCGCCCTGGTCCGCAACGGCGACAGGATCTGTCTCGACGTGCCGGCACGGCGCATCGACATGCTGGTCGACGAGGCGGAGTTGGCGTCGCGGGCCGCCGCCCAGCGGCCCGCCTTGAAGCGCCCGGCGCGCGGCTATGCGCGGCTCTATCACGACCACGTGCTGCAGGCCGACCAGGGCTGCGACTTCGATTTCCTGGCCGCGCCCCCAGCCGGCGCGGGCCATGGCCAGGGGGACGAATGAACGCGACCGGCCCGGTTTCGCAACCACGCGACGGAAAGTCATAGATGGACAGACTGCAAGGCGTCATCGCCGCCACCCCGACCCCGCTCAACGCCGATCTCACGATCGACACCGGCCGTCTGATCGCCCATTGCCGCTGGCTGCTCGGCGAGGGCGGCTGCGACGGCATCAACCTGCTCGGCACCACCGGCGAGGCGACATCGTTTTCGGTCGAGCAGCGCGTTGCCGCGATGCGGGCGGTGGCCGCTTCCGGCCTGCCGCTGGAGCGGGTGATGGTCGGCGCCGGGGCCTCGGCGATGGCCGATGCCGCGGCGCTGACGAGGGCTGTGCGCGACCTCGGCTTTGCCGGGGCGCTGCTCCTGCCGCCTTTCTATTACAAGGGCATCGATGCCGAGAGCCTGGCCGACTATGTCGGCGAGGTCATCGGCATGGCCGGCGCCTCTGGCGTGAAAATCTACCTCTACCACATCCCGCAGAACACCGGCGTTTCCTTCAGCTCCGAGACGATCGCCAGGCTGCGCCAGCGCTATGCCGAGGTCGTCATCGGCCTGAAGGACTCCTCGGGCGACATCGCCTTCTCGCGCGCGCTGGCCGCTCAATTCCCGGGCTTCGATGTCTTCCCGAGCTCCGAAGGGAGCCTGAGCGAGTGGAGGAGCGCGCGATTCGCCGGCTGCATCTCGGCCACCACCAACGTCACCGGCGCGCTGTCGCAGATCGCCTGGTCGGATCCCGAAGGCGATAATGGCCGCGAGGCGGCGGCCGCGGCGATGGCCATCCGCGGCGCGCTCGCCGGCTTCCCGCTGATGGCCAGCGTCAAGGCAGCACTTGCCGAAATGACCGGCGAGGCCGGCTGGGAGCGGCTGATGCCGCCGTTGCGCCGCCTGTCGCCCTCGGAGCGTGCGGACCTGTTCGAGCGGCTGGGCAAGACCGGTTTCGCCTCCATCAAGGTATCGGGCGCGGCCGGCTGAATTCACCTTCACGCAGACGTGAGCAACAGGGCGAGGGCGCAGACCCGGCATGCTACGAAAATAGCATTCTCGCAGCCGCGGGCCCGGTGCTAGGGTCGCCACGCCTGCCACTCGGCAGGCAGCGGCATGATCCCGCGGGATGGAGGTGGCGAGCGGGAGCGGGTCCGTATTCTCACGAAAATTGGGGGATAGTTGAACCATTGCGAGGCAGCCGCGTTTGACGTGGTTGACCACAAGGGAGGAACCATCAGTGAAAGCATCCTATCTCGTCTCAGCCGCGCTCATTGCGGCAACCGCGATGCCGGCGGCGGCTGGCGAAATTTCCGACGGCAAGGTCAAGATCGGCATCCTCAACGACCAGTCGGGCGTCTATGCCGATTTCGGCGGCAAATGGTCGGTCGAGGCCGCCAAGATGGCGGTCGAGGATTTCGGCGGCAAGGTGCAGGGCGCGCCGATCGAGGTCGTCAGCGCCGACCACCAGAACAAGCCGGACATCGCCTCCAACATCGCGCGCCAGTGGTACGACACCGAACAGGTCGACGCGATCATGGAGCTTACGACGTCTTCCGTGGCGCTCGCCGTCCAGGGGCTTTCCAAGGAAAAGAAGAAGATCGACATCGTCACCGGCGCCGCTTCCACCGACCTCACCGGCAAGCAGTGCTCGCCCTATGGCTTTCACTGGGCCTATGACACCCATTCGCAGGCCGTCGGCACCGGCGGCGCCCTGGTGCAGCAGGGCGGCGACAGCTGGTATTTCATCACCGTCGACTACGCCTTCGGCTATTCGCTGAAGGAGCAGACCGCCAAGCTGGTCGAAGCCAGCGGCGGCAAGGTGCTGGGCGAGGTGCGCTACCCGCTGGGCTCGACCGACTACTCCTCCTTCCTGCTGCAGGCGCAGTCCTCCGGCGCCAAGATCATCGGCCTTGCCAATGCCGGCCTCGACACTTCCAACTCGATCAAGCAGGCGGCCGAATTCGGCATCGTCGCCGGCGGCCAGCGCTTTGCAGCACTGCTCTTCACGCTCGCCGAGGTGCATGGCCTCGGCCTCCAGGCGGCGCAGGGCGTGGTGCTGACCGAAGGCTATTACTGGGACCGCGATGACGTGAGCCGCGATTTCGCGCAGCGTTTCTTCAAGCGCACCAACCGCATGCCCAACATGATCCAGGCCGGCACCTATTCGGCGGTGACACAGTATTTGAAGGCCATCGACAAGGCCGGCACCGACGAGACCGAGGCGGTCGCCAAGCAGCTGCATGAGATGCCGGTCAACGACGTGTTCACCGTCAACGGCAAGGTGCAGGCCGACGGCTCGATGGTGCACGACATGTATCTCTACCAGGTCAAGAAGCCGGAAGAGAGCAAGAAGGACTGGGACTACTACAATTATCTGGCGACCATTCCCGGCGACAAGGCCTTCCTGAAGGCCGAGGAAAGCGGCTGTCCGCTCGTCAGCAAGTGACGCTCGACACCACGACCGCCATCCGACGGGACGGCACAAAACAGATGCCGCGGGTGGTGCTTTCCGCCCGCGGCCTCAGGCGCGACTTCGCCGGCTTCGTCGCGGTCAAGGATGTCGATCTCGACGTCCATCACGGCAAGATCCATGCGCTGATCGGCCCCAACGGCGCCGGCAAGACCACCATCTTCAACCTGTTGACCAAATTCCTGCAGCCGACCAGCGGCAGGATCGAGCTGCTCGGCACCGACATCACCCGCACGCCGCCGGCCAGGGTGGCGCGCATGGGGCTGGTGCGCTCGTTCCAGATCTCGGCGATCTTTCCGCATCTCACCGCGCTCGACAATGTGCGCGTGGCGCTGCAGCGGCCGGGCGGGCTGGGCTACCAGTTCTGGCGCTCGCTCGCATCCCTGGACCGGCTGACGCCGAGGGCGCGCGAGCTGCTCGCGATCGTCGGCCTCGACGATGCCGCGCACCGGCTGGCCGGCGACCTCTCCTATGGCCGCAAGCGCGTGCTGGAGATCGCCACCACGCTGGCGCTCGACCCCAAGGTGCTTCTGCTCGACGAGCCGATGGCCGGCATGGGGCATGAGGATGTCGGCATGATCTCCGGCATCATCCGCTCGCTGGCCCGCGACCGCGCGGTGCTGATGGTCGAGCATAACCTCGCCGTCGTCGCCGACCTCTGCGACTGGATCACCGTCATGCAGCGCGGCCAGGTGCTGGCCGCCGGCGACTATGCGACCGTCAGCCGGGACGAGCGCGTGCGGGTCGCCTATATGGGGACCGAGCATGAGTGAACCGCTGCTTGCCGTGCGCGATCTGCACGCCTGGTACGGCGAGGGCCATGCGCTGCACGGCGTCAATCTCGATGTCTTTCGCGGCGAGACGGTGACGCTGCTCGGCCGCAACGGCGTCGGCAAGACGACGACGCTGCGCGCCATCATGGGCCTGATCCGCAAGCGAACCGGCAGCGTCACCTTCGACGGCAGGGACCTGATCCAGCTGCCGCTGCATCGCGTCGCCCATCAGGGCATCGGCTTCGTGCCGGAGGAACGCGGCATCTTCGCCACGCTGACCGTCGACGAGAACCTCATCCTGCCGCCGGTGGTGGCCAGGGGCGGCATGAGCGTGGAGGAAATCTTCGAGCTCTTCCCCAACCTGAAGGAGCGTCGCAACAGCCAGGGCACGAAGCTTTCCGGCGGCGAGCAGCAGATGCTGGCGATCGCCCGCATCCTGCGCACCGGCGTCGAGATGCTGCTGCTCGACGAGCCGACGGAAGGGCTGGCTCCGGTCATCGTCCAGCGCATCGGTG
This sequence comes from Mesorhizobium sp. M3A.F.Ca.ET.175.01.1.1, assembly GCF_004791945.1. NCBI lineage: Bacteria > Pseudomonadati > Pseudomonadota > Alphaproteobacteria > Hyphomicrobiales > Phyllobacteriaceae > Mesorhizobium > Mesorhizobium sp. M3A.F.Ca.ET.175.01.1.1. The sequence continues at coordinate 104,857 of NZ_SRTP01000016.1, forward strand.
AGTTGCTGGCGACCTTGAAGCAGCGCGGCATGACCATCCTCCTGGTCGAGCAGAACTTCCGCTTCGCCGCCCGCATCGCCGACCGCTTCTATTTGATGGACCACGGCAAGGTGGTGGAGGGTTTTGCCGTCGGCGCGCTTTCCGCCCATACCGAGAAGCTGCACGAGGTACTGGGCGTATGATGGCAGCAACGCAAGGAACACCTGCAGGAGAGGGGGAGCCTTCGGGACGCCTCCGATCGCGTGCGGATTGCATCTTGGCCCTTGCCTTCCGGGCGTCGGCGCCGCCCCACATCGCCCTGCCGGGCACTTCTCCCCGTATAGAGACGGGGAAAAGGGGCTGGCCGCAACCTCATCGCCCTTCTTGCAACGTTGGTGATTGGCGAAACCGTCGGCGACAGCGTCCCTCTCCCCGTCACTATACGGGAAGAGGATGCCGGCAGGCAGGTGAGGGGCAGCGCCGGCGAGGACAGTTGGACTTGCCGATATCCGCAGTTCTCGCGGAGATCACGCCATGACCATGATCTTCGGCATCCCCATCCAGGCCCTGCTCGGCCAACTCCTTGTCGGTCTGATCAACGGCTCTTTCTACGCCATGCTCAGCCTCGGGCTGGCCGTCATCTTCGGGCTGTTGCGCATCATCAACTTTGCCCATGGCGCGCTCTATATGCTCGGCGCCTTCATCGGCTATCTGCTGCTGGTGCATCTGGGCATCGGCTACTGGCCGGCGCTGGTCGTCGTGCCTTTGGCCGTCGGCCTGTTCGGCATCGTGGTGGAACGTCTCGCGCTGTCGCGCCTCTACCGCCTCGACCCGCTCTACGGGCTGCTCTTCACCTTCGGCCTGGCGCTCGTGATCGAAGGCGTGTTCCGCTTCTACTACGGCGTCTCCGGCAACCCTTACGCGGTGCCGACGCTGCTCGCCGGCGGCACCAATCTCGGCTTCATGTTCCTGCCCAATTATCGCGGCTGGGTGGTGGTGGCCTCGCTCATCGTCTGCATCGGCACCTGGCTCTTGATCGAGAAGACCAGGCTCGGCTCGTATTTGCGCGCCGCGACCGAGAACCCCGAACTGGTGCAAGCCTTCGGCGTCAACGTGCCGCTGCTGTTGATGCTCACCTATGGGCTGGGCGCCGCCCTTGCCGGCCTCGCCGGCATCCTCGCCGCGCCCGTCTACCAGGTCAGCCCGCTGATGGGCTCGGACCTGATCATCGTCGTCTTCGCCGTCGTCGTGGTCGGCGGCATGGGCTCGATCCTCGGCGCCATCGTCACCGGCTACATGCTCGGCCTCGCCGAGGGCCTGACCAAGGTTTTCTATCCCGAGGCCTCGAACCTCGTCGTCTTCGTCATCATGGCGATCGTGCTGCTGCTTCGGCCCGCCGGCCTGTTCGGAAGGGATGCCTGAGATGAGCGAGGCGACCCTTCACCAAGAGCGCGCCGCTGCCTCCATCAGAATGGAGCGGGCGCTGGTTGCGCTCGGCATCCTGGCGCTCGTCGCAGCCCCCTTCCTCATCTACCCGATCTTCGTGATGAAGATGCTGTGCTTTGCGCTGTTCGCCTGCGCCTTCAACCTGCTCCTGGGCTATACCGGTCTGCTCTCCTTCGGCCACGCCGCCTTCTTCGGCGGCGCCGCCTATTTCTGCGCCTATGCGGTGAAGGCCTGGGGTTGGCCGCCGGAGGCCGGGATCCTGCTCGGCACCGCAGGTGCGGCTGGCATGGGCCTCGTCATGGGCTTCCTCGCCATCCGCCGGCAGGGCATCTACTTCGCCATGATCACGCTTGCGCTGGCGCAGATGTTCTATTTCTTCTGCGTCCAGGCGCCCTTCACCGAAGGCGAGGACGGCATCCAGGGGGTGCCGCGCGGCCATCTGTTCGGCGTCGTCGATCTCAACGTGCCAATGAACATGTATTTCTTCGTGCTCGCCGTTTTCCTGATCGGCGTCTTCGCCATCTGGCGCATCGTCAACTCGCCCTTCGGCATGATCCTGCGCTCGATAAGGGAGAACGAGAATCGCGCCATCTCGCTCGGCTATTCGGTCGGCCGCTACAAGCTCGCCGCCTTCGTCATGTCGGCCGCCCTTGCCGGCCTCGCCGGCGCGACCAAGGCGATCGTCTTCCAGTTCGCCACGCTCACCGACGTCACCTGGCAGATGTCGGGCGAGGTGATCCTGATGACCCTGCTCGGCGGCATCGGCACCATGGTCGGCCCGGTGGTCGGCGCCGGCCTCGTCGTCGGGCTCGAAAACACGCTGGCCACCTCCGGCTTCCCGGTGACGATCGCCACCGGCGTGATCTTCATGGTCTGCGTGCTGATCTTCCGGCGCGGGATCGTCGGGGAGGTCTATGCGAGATGGCTGGCGCGGGGCCGCGGTGACAGCTGATCTCCCCCCACGAGAGGGGAGATAGCCACTCACCCCACTGGCACTTCCATCCCGACCTTCACCCGGTCCATCGCCACGAAAGTCCGGAACCGCTTGACGTTGTTGTTCTCGAAGAACAGCCGTCGGGTCAGCGCCTCGTAGTCGGCCATGCTCGCCACGGTGACGACGAGGATAAAGTCGGCCTCGCCGGTCACGTAGTAGCATTGCTGCACCTCGGGCACGGCTGCGAAGCCGCGCTTGGCGGCGTCGATCAGTTCGGCGCGCTCGCTCTCCACCTCGACCTCGACGAAGATGGTGATCGGATGGCCGACCCTGGCCGGATCGACGAGCGCGACATTGGCGCGGATGACGCCTGTCTCCTCCATGCGCCTGATGCGCCGCTGCACGGCCGGCGCCGACAGGTTGACCGCCTCGCCGATGATCCGCTGCGGTGTGGTGTTGTCCTTCTGCAGGATGGACAGGATCGCCCGGTCGAGGGCGTCGAGGTTTGCGGTCATAGCGACGTCCAGACGAAACAAACTTGCATGGAGGCGGCCAAATCAGAGCGCCTTTCTCATGCGCTCTGCAATAGATTTCAGCGCACCACAGGGAAAACGCCATGATGCTGCTCAACCGCCATCCCGAACACGACCAGCCGCTTGCCGCGACCGATGCCGCCACCCTCGGCATCGCCGGCGCCGAGGAGGCGGAGCGTTTCCTCGAAGCCCGCGACAACCATGCCGAGACGCCCCTGCACGCCCTGCCGGCGCTGGCTGGCGCGCTCGGCATCGCTGCGCTGCACGTCAAGGACGAAGGCAGGCGTCTCGGCCTCGGCAGTTTCAAGGCGCTGGGCGGCGCTTATGCCGTCATCCGGCTGGTGCTGGAGGAAGCCGGGAGGCGGCTCGGCCGCGCCGTCGATGTCGGCGAGATCAACGACGCACCAGTGCGCGCGGTCGCCGCGCAGATGACCTTCTGCTGCGCGACCGACGGCAATCACGGCCGCTCGGTGGCGCAGGGCGCCGGCGTGGTCGGCGCGCGCTCGGTGGTCTTCGTCCATGCCGGCGTAAGCCGCGAGCGGGTCGCGGCGATCGCCCGCTTCGGCGCCGAGATGGTCAGGGTCGAGGGCGGCTACGACCATTCGGTGCGCGAAGCCGCCCGCATTGCCGCCGAGCGCGGCTGGACGGTCGTTTCCGACACCTCCTGGCCGGGCTACGAACGCATTCCAGGCCTTGTCATGCAAGGCTATACGGTGATCGTGCGCGAGGCGCTGCGGCGACTGCCCGCGCCGCCCACCCATGTCTTCCTGCAGGCCGGCGTCGGCGGCTTCGCGGCGGCGGTCGCCGGCCATCTGGCGATCGTGCTCGGGGAGCAGCGGCCAAAGGTCGTGGTGGTCGAGCCGGCTCGAGCTGCCTGCATCTACGCCACCGCCGAGGCCGGGCGCCCGATGAAGATTGCGCATGAGCAGCCGACGGTCATGGCGATGCTCGAATGCCACGAGCCGTCGCCGCTCGCCTGGCGCGTGCTGTCGCGCCTGGGCGATGCCTTCATGACGGTCGACGAGGAAGATGCGGTCGCGGTGATGAACCGGCTGGCGCGCCCCCTGGGCAACGATCCGGCGATCGTCTCCGGCGAGAGCGGCGGGGTAGGGCTCGCGGGGCTGATCCGCGCCGCCGAAGACAAGGACATGCGCATGGCGCTTGGCATCGACAGCAGCTCCCGCGTCCTGATCGTCAACTCCGAAGGCGCGACCGACCCGGGCCGCTACACCGAGCTGGTCGGCATGGCGCTGGAAGAGGTCTTGGGGGCACAAGAGCCGGCATGAGCAATTTGACCATCAACGCCGGCCGCCTTCCGGCATGGACCGGCGTCGAGTCCAGCCAAGGCTGTCATCCGGCGACATCAAATCGAAACAAACTTCAATCACTTAGCTCAGACCAGGGCCGCGATTCTCGCGCGCGTCGAAAAGTCCAGTGCCTCGAAGAAAATACCATGATGCTGCTCAACCAGGGTCCCGAACACAACCAGCCCTTGGTGGCGGCCGACGCCGAGTCCCTCGGCATGGCGGGCGCCGAGCGCGCCGAGCAGTATCTCAAGGCGCGTCACAGCCATCCTGAAACGCCTCTTTACGCCTTGCCGGCACTGGCCGATGACCTCGGCATCGCGGCGCTGCATGTGAAGGACGAGGGCCAGCGTCTTGGCCTTGGCAGCTTCAAGGCGCTGGGCGGCGCCTATGCTGTCATCCGGCTGGTTCTGGAGGAGGCCGGCAAGCGCCTCGGTCGCACCGTCGATGTCGGCGAGATCGGCGACGCAAGAGTGCGCGAGATCGCGTCCGGCATGATCTTTGTCTGCGCCACCGATGGCAACCATGGCCGTTCGGTCGCGCAAGGCGCCGGCGTGGTCGGCGCGCGTTCGGTCATCTTCGTTCATGCCGGCGTCAGCGCCGAGCGTGTCGCGGCCATCGCCCGCCTCGGCGCCGAGATCGTCCAGGTCGAGGGCGGCTATGATCATGCGGTGCGCGAAGTCGCTCGGGTCGGCGCCGAGCGCGGCTGGAAGATCGTTTCCAACACGTCCTGGCTGGGCTACGAGCGCGTGCCCGGCCTTGTCATGCAGGGTTATACGGTGTCCTTGCGCGAGGCGCTGCGGCAGATGCCGGAGGCGCCCACCCACGTCTTCCTGCAGGCCGGCGTCGGCGGCTTCGCGGCGGCGATCGCCGGCCATCTGGCGATTCTGCTCGGCGAGCGGCGGCCGAAGGCCGTGGTGGTCGAGCCGAGGCGCTCGGCTTGCGTCTACGCCTCGGCCGAGGCCGGACGTCCCGTGACGATCGCCCATCAGCAGTCGACGGTGATGGCGATGCTCGAATGCGCCGAGCCGTCCCTGATCGCCTGGCGCGTGCTGGCGCGCGTCGCCGACGCCTTCATGACCGTGGAGGAGGAAGACGCGGTCGCGGTGATGAAGCGGCTGGCGCGGCCCGCCGGCAACGATCCGGCAATCGTCGCCGGCGAGAGCGGCGGCGCGGGGCTCGCCGGGCTGATCCGCGCCGCGGGAAGCAAGGACATGCGGGCGGCTCTCGGGCTCGATGCGACGTCGCGCGTGCTCACCATCAACTCGGAAGGCGCGACCGACCCGGCTCGCTATGCCGAACTGGTCGGGGCGCCGCACGACGTGATGCTGCAAACTGCCTGAAGCAGTTTCCGCAAGCGGCCTTCCGTCTGGAATCGCGCGGAGACGAAACCCGATTGCGGGAAAGCGCGCCTGGAACGACAGTGAGGGGACGATGGCCGAACTCGATCAGCACGCGCTTCATCGGGACATGACGGCGTGGCGGCGCGACCTCCACGCCCATCCCGAATTCGGCTTCGAGGAAAAGCGCACCGCAGCCTTCGTGGCAAAAAAGCTCCGTGCGTTCGGCCTGGAGGTGGCCGAAGGTGTCGGCGGCACCGGCGTCGTCGGCACATTGAAGCGCGGCAGCGGCAACCGCGCGATCGCGTTGCGCGCCGACATGGACGCGCTGCGCATCGCCGAGCAGGGCGCTTGCGCCTATCGTTCGCAGACTCCCGGCATCATGCATGCCTGCGGCCATGACGGCCACACGGCCATGCTGCTCGGCGCCGCCAAGCTGCTCGCCGCCGAAGGCGGCTTCGAGGGCACGGTGCGCTTCATCTTCCAGCCGGCCGAGGAATGGGGCAGGGGCGCGCTCGCCATGCTGGAGGACGGCCTGCTCGAGCGCTTCCCCTTCGAGGAAATCTTCGGCCTGCACAACATGCCGGGCCTGCCCATTGGTCATTTCGAGACCCGGAGCGGGCCGGTGATGTCGGCCGAGGACAATTTCGAGATCGTGCTGAAGGGCCTCGGCGGCCACGCGGCGCGGCCGCATGCCGGGCAGGAGACGCTGGTCGCCGCCTGCGCGCTGGTCGTCAATCTGCAGACCATCGTCTCGCGCCGCCTGAGCCCTGCCGATATCGGCGTCGTTTCCGTCACCGAGCTCGTCACCGACGGCACCCGCAACGCACTGCCCGGTCTCGCCCGCATTCTCGGCGACTCCCGCACTTTCCGCCCCGAAGTGAGTGCCGCGATCGAGAACGAAATGCGGCGCATCGCCGAGGGTACCGCGCAGGCCTATAACGTAGCGGCTGAAGTCACTACACGCGCGAGTTCGTGCCTTTGATCAATGACGCAGCGCTCGTCGACGAAGCAATTGCGGCAGCCCGCACCGTGCTGGCCGACGACGCCGTCCGCATCGCCGCCGAGCCGATGACCGCGTCGGAGGATTTCGCCCGCTTCCTGACAAAAGTCCCCGGCTGCTTCGTCTTCCTCGGCAACGGCAACTCCGCGCCGCTGCACAACCCGTCCTACGACTTCAACGACGACGGTCTGCTCCACGGCGCACGTTTTCACGCCGCGGTGGTGAGGAGAAGGCTGGGGGCGGGCGATTAGCAATCTCCCCCCTCGTGGGGGAGATGCCCGGCAGGGCAGAGGGGGGCGCTGTCCTGCCAGCCTCTCAAGTCGTTGCCATCATACTTGAGCCGGTTAGCGGGTCGCATACAATGTCCGCCAACGCCGCGTTCCGTCGCGCCCCCCTCTGGCCTGCCGGCCATCTCCCCCACGAGGGGGGAGATCAGCAGCTTCCCCGGTAACCCTTTCTTCTTTCGTTTCGTGCAGACTTGCGCGGGGGGCGAGAAGAAAACAGGGTATGGCGGACGGCAAGACACGTAACGGCAGGTTCTGGGCGGTGGCGCTCGACCGCGCGCATCTCGGCCTCTGGGACTGGAATCTCTCGACCGGCGACTGCTACTATTCGCCGACCTGGTCGAAGATGCTGGGCTATGCGGAGGGCGAGCTTGCCAACACCGCCGATCTCTGGCTGACGCTCACCCATCCCGACGACCGCCAGCGCGCGATGGACAGCGGCGACCGCCACATCGCCGGCCAGACCGAGTCCATCGAGACGGAACTGCGCCTCAAACACAAGGATGGCCACTGGGTCTGGGTGCTCGACCGCGGCGGCATTGTCGAGCGCGACGCCGACGGCAAGCCGCGCCGGCTGATGGGCGTGCAGACCGACATCACCAAGCAGAAGGAGGCGGAGGCCGCGCTGGAGCAGGTCAACATCCGCTTCCGGCTGGCGCTCGCCGCCAGCGGCACCGGCATCTGGCACCACGACATCGGCACCAACAAGAGCTATTGGGACGCCCGCAGCCGCGAAATCTTCGGCCTTGTCGCCGAAAAGGACGAGGTGACGGCCGACCTCTGGCACACCTTCCTGCACCCCGACGACAAGGAAGCCACCGAACAGGCGCATCAGGTGTCGGCCGGCTCCGACAGGGTGGTGGCGGTGCAGTACCGCATCGTGCGCCGCGACGGCGTGGTCCGCCACGTCGAGTCGCTGGTGCGCTTCATTGCCGGCGTGGGCTCCGCCGGACAGATACTCGGCACGGTGCGCGACATCACCGAGGAGAAGCAGCGCGCCGCCGAACTGGCCTACGCCGCCGAACACGATGCCCTGACCGGCCTCCTGAACCGCGCCGCCTTCGACCGGCTGCTCGGCGACTATATCGGCACCCAGCGGCGGCTGCCGCTGGCCGTGTTCTATGTCGACCTCGACTACTTCAAGGCGCTCAACGATTTCGCCGGCCATGCCGCCGGCGACCTTGCCCTGAAAGGCGTGGCGGCCGGCATCCTCGCCAGCCTGCCGCCCTCGGCGCACGCCGCGCGACTTGGCGGCGACGAGTTCGCGCTGCTCGTGCCCAATTGCGACGATGCCTGCGCAGAGCGGCTCGCACGCGCCGTGCTGGCCGCCGTGCGCGACGCCGATCTCGGCCTTGCCGTGCCCTCGCGCAGGCTCGCGGCCAGCGTCGGCATCGCCTTCGTGCGCGACGCCAACATCACGGTTGCCGATGCGCTGGCCTGCGCCGACGACGCCTGCTACGCGGCCAAGGCCGGCGGCCGCGACCGCTTCGCCGTGTTCTCGCCGAAGGCGGTGTCGGGCTCGGGCGGCCTCAACGCGGCGCGGCTTGCCGCCGACACGGTCGACGCCATGGAGGACGGCAGGCTGAAGCTCTACGGCCAGGAGATCCACAAGCTCGACCGGCCCTGGGCGGAAAGCCGCCATGTCGAGGTGCTGGCCAGGCTCGCCGGGCGCGACGGCAGGATGATCCCGCCGGGCGACTTCATACCCGTGGCCGAACGCTTCGGCATCGCCGCGAGGCTCGACCGCTGGATCATCCGCACGGCGCTCATGCGCCACGCCCAGGCAATGCGTTCGGGCGCCATCTCGCTCGGCTTCAATCTGTCGGCGCAGACGCTGTCGGACCCGCAGCTTTGGGATTTCGTCGACGCGGCAATCGCCGAGACCGGCGCGCCGCCGACCGGCATCGGCTTCGAGATCACCGAGACCGCCGCTGTAACCAATTTCGACGCCGCCGAGCAGTTCGTGCGCCGGGCGCGCGAGCGCCGCTGCCGCGTCAGCCTCGACGATTTCGGCGCTGGCATGAGCTCCTTCGAATATCTCAGGCGCTTCCCGATCGACGCCATCAAGATCGACGGCTCCTTCATCGAGCACATCGCCGACAGCCGCTTCGACCGCGAGATCGTCTCGGCGATTTCAGGCATCGCCAGGAGCATGGGCGCTGCCGTGGTGGCCGAGAAGGTCGAAGAGAAGGCCGCGCTGGAAATCCTCAGGAGCATGGGCGTTACCTACGCCCAGGGCTTCCTGCTGCATCGCCCGGAGCCGCTGGAGGCGATCGTCGCGCGGGCCACCGGCGGACTGCCGCAGAAGCGGTTCGGCTGACGCAGCCGACCGCGCTGCCCGGGACGGAGCGCAAGAGATCGCTAACCCTCTCACCTAGGAAATCCTTCATGGAATTCCTTTACCTGCTTGCCGAACCCACTGTTTTTCCCAGGAATGACGACGGGCACCCGCGAGACCGGCAATGTCTTCACCTCCGACACTGAACGCCGCCGTCCTGATCCAGCAACGCCCGGTGTCGATCGCCAGACCGGTCGGCGACGGTGTGGCCGCGGGCAGCAGTCCCGCGGCATCCGGTGCCGGAGCGTCCCGGTCGCAGACCCTCCACTCCCTGTTCAGCGTGACCGGTCTCAACGTCACGGCCACGAAGGTTCGGCTGATGGAGCGCGCGGGCAAGGAGTTCAGCCTCGAGCAGGGCGACTACGCGTCGGTGATGTCCTATGGCTCGGCCGTCAAGAACGCCGTCGAGGCATTGAAGCAGCACTCTCCCTCCGCCATTGTCGAGATCGAGAAGCAGCTCGGCCTGGACCAGCTTGGCATTCCGCTCGATACGCTGGTCGATGCGATCGTCGATCCGCAGGGCCGCGCCGGCAACGGGTTGGACGTCATGCTGAAGCAGCGTCTTGCCGAGATCGCCGGCGATGGCGCCGGCAAGGTTCCGATCACCGCGGACGAGATCGGCCTCTACGGCCGCTGAGCGCGTCTTGCATCAATGGTGCGCGTGATGCTCGGCGTTGCGCTTGCGGGTCGCTGCTGCCTTCTTGGCCGAGGCGGAACGGTCGGCCGCCGAGCGTGACGCTGACGCCTTGCCGCCGGCCTTGCCACCCTTGTGCGCCGCCGGATGGCCGGTGTGCTTGCCGCGTCCCGAGCCGCCGGCCTTCTTGCCGCCGCCGTCGTCCTTGTTGACGGTCGCCCAGGCGCGCCGCTCGGCTTCCTTCTCGGAGACGCCGCGCTTCTCATAGCCCTCGGCGATATGGTCGGCCTTGCGTTCCTGCTTGTCGGTGTATTTCGATTTGTCTCCGCGTGGCATTTTTCTTCTCCTTTGCGCCTGAGTGAAGGCCAGGGCCACCCGGCCTTATGTATTCTTCTTCTTCTTCACCGCGTCGCCCAGGTCGGAGCGTTCCGGGTCCTGGTTGTTCTCGCCGGCCGCGTCGCGGTCCTCGTCCGGGTCGTCCTTGGCCGGGAGGTAGCCTCTTGGCCGGTTGGCTTTCGGCCCTTCCCACCGCGGCCATTGATCGGAAGTGCCTGGGCGTCCGGTGCGTGGTGTGTTGCTCATTGTCCTGCCTCGCTTTCGGAAGAGCCGTTCAGCCCTCCGCCTTCATGGTTCGTGCGATCCTCAGAAGCTTGTCGCGATCATGCCCGTGCTCCCGGATCAGCTCGCGCGCCTGCTTCGGCGACAGATCGCTGTTCTCGGCCAGGAAGCGCACGTCAGGATCATCGCCGCCCTTTGTCGGCAAATGCGTGCCGGCCGGCTGGCGGCCGGCGCCGGGACGGTGCGGAAGTTCGCTCTTGTTCATCGCTTTCTCCTTCCGATAACGGACCAACCCTGGCGGGAGGGACTGGTTCCCTCCGCAGGCCCGGGTTTGTGCCGCCTTCGGCCGCTCTGGAGCGCCCAGGCAGCGTGGCGGCGCGCCGGCGCGCTCGAAAAAAGCGTTCATGAGCTCCCGGGGCCTAGCTTGCCGCCTTTTCCTCGCGGCGCAGCGAAGCCTCCTTCTTGCGGCGCAGCACCTCGTCGGTTCCAACGATGTCCTTCGCGCCGCCGGAAATGGAGGTCGACACGACCGCAGGCGGATCGCTCGCCGGAAAACTGTCCTCCAGGCCCGCTTCCAACTGCTCTTCCAGCGTTTGCGCGTTCTCGGAGCGGCCCTCGGTGCGGCGTCCCTCGATCTCCTCCAGGTCGCTCTTGGTGTCGGGATGCTCGCGGACGTTCCTGATCGTGGATATGACGAGCTCGACGGCGAACTCCTTCATTGCGTCCGCATGCGGCGCGGCGAGGTCGGCCTCTTCGACGACGCGCACCAGCGCCTGCTCGACCTTGTCCAGTTCCTTCATCCCAAGACAGCTGCCGAGCCGCTGCGTCAAGGCGTTGAGAAGGGCAGGGGCAAAGGTCGAATAGGCCAGCGTTCGCGTCTCGTCGACGCTATCAGGGTGAAGAGTGTGCACGGACATCGGAGCCTCCACTGGTTGTCCTGCGTGAAGCGGCCGTTGGGGCCATCCCTAGGCAACTGCGGGAGGCGCAAGTGGTTCCAGAATGGCTGGAGCGGCAGGCTGGTGTTCAGATGACCGCTATCAACTCGAAGTTGCGGCCCCGGCTGCTGCCAGGGCCGCTTGCTGGTGTGCGAGCGTGCCAAACCCGCTATGCGGCCTTCTGCAGGGCCCGCTCGTTCGCGCCGCTTTCGCCGAGCTTGGTCAGCGTCTCGTCGGTGGCCGACTCTTCCTTCAGCGTCTCGCGCAGCAAGGGCAGGGCGTCCTTGAGGCCGAGCTGTTCGGCCCAGGCGATCAGCGTGCCGTAGCGCGCGATCTCATAATGCTCGACCGCCTGGGCCGCGGCGACCAGGCCGGCATCGAGCGCCGGCTCGTCCTTGTACTCCTCGAGGATTTCCGAACCCTCTTCGATAATGCCGTCGATCGCCGGGCAGGTCTTGCCGCGCGCCGGCTTGCCGAGCAGCTCGAACACCTGTTCGAGGCGGTCGACCTGGGCTTCCGTCTCCATGCGATGCTTCTCGAACGCCGCGCTCACCTCCTCGGCCTGCGCCGCCTTGGCCATCTTCGGCAGCGTCTTCAGGATCTTCTTTTCCGCATAGTAGAGGTCCTTGAGGCCGTCCACGAACAGGGTCTCGAGACCGCTCGCGGCCTGGGACGAACTTTTCTTCGCCATCTGTGTCTCCGTCAGTTGAATTGGGGAAGGCGCCCGCCTTGCTGCGAGCGCCGCTTCGAAGTCAGGACTGGCCGCCCTTGCGGCCGGCTTGCGAGGCGCGCTCGCGGTCTTCGGCGAAGTTGCCGCTGCCGCCCCTATGCTGGCCGCCAGCGTGCTGGCCTCTTTCCATGTCGCCGCCCTGCTGGCCGGCGCGGCCCTTGTTCATGTCCTCGGCTTGCTGCTGCCCGCCGCGCCTTTTGTTCATGTCATCGGCGTTCTGTTGTCCGCCGCTGGGGCGCTGATCCTGATCACGGTTCTTGTGGCTCTGCTGGCCGGCCTTCACATGTTGTTCGTGGCTGCCGCCTTGATTGGCCATGTCGATGCTCCATTGGTCTTGGTTGAGGGTTGTTTCAAGGAGCGTTGATTTCCTTGAGCAATCCTAATCATTGCCCAGATCGGATGTTCCCGCCGAAATATATCGTGACCGTCGTCGCAGGCCTGCTCTCCTGGATCGTGCCGAGCGGGGGGCGGCGCCGCACGACGCCCCACGGTCGCAGCCGCGCTCGGACTGAAGTCCGATCACGCACCGCATTGGGCCTGCCGCCGAAACCAGAAGCGGGGCTGCGAGTTTGGTCAGCGGCCGTCCGAGAAAGCCCCCTCCATCGGCGGCCGTTCTGGGTGCCTGCCAGCCCCCCGTGCTGGCGGGCACCCCATTTGTTACCAACCGCAACGGCGGTATCGACACCGAGGCAAAGCGTGACCCCTATATCGATCCGGCGGGAAGCGGAAAGCGGACCCGCCAACGACAATCATCCTTCCGACAATCCATCGATCCTCGATCTCATCCCGGCCGACGATGATGCTGCCGCCGACATCGCCAGAAGGACCGAGCGGCTGGGCATCGCGGTCGTGATCGCGATCGCGCTTTGCCTCCTCATCGCGCCGGCGATCTACGTCACCTTGACCTATGCGACATCGCTGCTGAGCTGAGCGGATCGGCGCGTCCCTCGGCAGCAAGCTGCGCCAGGCGAAAATTCTCCCGGCTTTTAACAAACTTAATGGTGGAGAGGGCGTTTGACCGCCATTGTCGGCCCAGGGAGATAGGAGGAGGAGGAGGAGATGCCCGTGATCGACATGCCTGCAAGGAACCTGGCCCGCATCATCGACCATTATGTCGAAACCCGAAAGAGTCACGATTGGCCGATCTCCACCGGACAGGCCGTGACCGCCATCCGCTGCGTGCTGCCGCAATGCACGCTCTCCGACAGGCAGATCGCCGATCTCGTAGCAAGCGCAGCCATCGCACGCCACCGCAACCTGGCGTTCGACCATTCGGCGGCGTGAAGGGGTTCCAATCCAAGCAGGTCGGGCGCCCGTAGGTGCCCGGCCGAGTTGCGTGACCGTGCTCAGCTCCACGCGGAATCGAGAGTGAGGGAAGCCTCGAAGATCTGTTCCTTCTCGTTGCGCACCTTGACGGTGATCTTCAGGCGGTCGCCGGCCGGCATCTCGTCGCGGGCGATGTCATGCAATATCCGCAGCGCCTCCATGCCCGCTCGCTCGCGGCTGGGAAAGAGCTGTCCTTCGCCGTCCAGCTGGGTCTGTTCGGTGTTGTAGAGATCAAAGAAGAAGCGTTCCATCGGTCAGTCCATCCCCGGCATTGTCGATGTTCAATTCTTCGCAGCCGGCATGGTTCCAAACGCCTGGTGCGGAGCCGATGAGCGTCCTGTCCCGGCCCGGAATGGCGTAAAAGCAAAGGGTTACTGCATGTCGCGCAAAACTGTGCAGCGGTTTTGCGGAGACGACATGCATAGAACAAAGACCTGAAGCGCGTCGCCCGGATCCGTTTCAGCGCGGTGCGCTTCTAGACCCGCGGGATGCGGTGGACGCTGGACCGGCCAGGAGCAGGTTCGCGCTGAAGCGGCACCATCGGCCGGCCAGCCGCGGCGGCCGCCTGCAACCACGCATGCTTCCGAGCGTTGGGCTGGAAAGTACGAACGGCGGATTGGAAACGCTGCATGCTCGAGCCCCTTTATCTGAACCTTGGCCAGCACGATGTCCTCTCGGATGCGGAGAAGGCGCTGCTGGCCGGCGCCATGTCCAGCGAGAAATATTTCGTCCCCGGAGAAGACATCGTGACGATGGGCTCGCGGCCGAGCTTCAGCACGCTGATCCTCGACGGCTTCGCAGCACGCTACAAAGTGCTGGAGAATGGCGGACGGCAGTTCACCGCCTTGCACGTGGCCGGCGATTTCGTCGACCTGCACGCTTTTCTGCTCAGGACGATGGACCACGGCATCATCGCGCTCTCGCCCTGCCACATCATCGCGGCGGACCACACCAAGCTGCGCGCCATCACCGAGAAGGCGCCGCATCTGACGCGGCTGCTGTGGCTGGACACGCTCGTCGACGGCGCCATCCACCGCGAGTGGATCGTGGCCATGGGCCGCCGTTCGAGGATGGCGCATCTGGCGCATCTCATATGCGAGCTGTTCGTCCGCCTCCAGGTCGTCAAGAAGACGCGCGAGATGAGCTTTCATCTTCCGCTGTCGCAGGCCGAGCTCGCCGATGTGCTCGGCCTTTCGGTGGTTCACATGAACCGCGTCATCGGCACGCTGCGCCGCATGAACGTGATCAGCTGGGCGAACCATATGATCACCATCCTCAACTGGGATCGCCTGGCGGAGATTGCCGAGTTCGACCCGACCTATCTCAGCATGACCTGCGAGCCGCGCTGACCTGACGGATGCGCGTTGGCGGAATGCGCCTGGCGCTATCCAGATGCAGCTCGACGCTATTCAGATGTGCTTGGCGCCTATCCAGGATGCGCCTTGCGCTATCCAGGCGGCGCCTTGCGGCGCGAGGACAGCTCGTCGAGCATGGTGAGCGCGGCACTGGGCTCGGCGGGCCTCAACAGTCCCTGCCGTGCGGCAACCTTCTTGAAGAGTGCGAAGGCGACCGCGGGCCGGCAGATCCCGGCCATCGCGTCGTCCACCAGGCGCACGGCTGCGAGGTAGTCGGGCGCATCCTTGTTCTTCCATGCTCCGCCAAGCGCTTTCTTGGCGTCGGCGATCGAGGATACCATCATCGTGCCGCCGTTCACGAAGCGGATGGTCAAAGGCAGAAATCGGCTCATGCGTCACTCACCAGCCCAGCCATTCGCGCGTGCGCAGGGCCAGCCCGACGAAGGGGGCCGCCGTCAGCAGGGCGGCCGCCAGAACGAAAAGCGGGTTGTTCATCCGAAAGGTTTTCATGTTTTGACACCACAGGGACAGAGATCGCCATAAACGAAGACCGGGCCGCCGGGTTGCACTCGTGCGGTTGGCGAGGTCTACATGTTGCTTGCCGGCCGGACCGGCGGCCCGGGCCTGTGCGGCGGCCGCGGGCGCGGCTTCAGCGGCTCGTCGGAAAGCGAGGCGCGGATCAGCCTGTATGGCTGTGGTGACAGGGCAGCATGCCGGCCGCGCAGTTTCGCCGACAGTCTGCCGATCAGATTTCGAACGTCCATGGGACTCCTCCTGAGAGCAGAGTCCCCCCAAAACGGGGATAGGCATATCGCGCCTTTCGGCCGCGCGCATTTAACTTTGATGTAGCTGCGCCCCCTTACCAAGCCCGCCGCGGCTCGACCGATGCGAGCCAAACTTTTTGCGCCGGCATGCGTTGTCCTTCGAAAGCGAAGGAGAAAGAGATGCCGGCAAACTCCGCCATGTCGACGAAATCCGATAGCCAACAGACCGTTCGCAAGCAGCGCGCCGTGCAGCGCAACATAGACGCCAAGGATAAGGCCAAGGACAAGGCCAAGCCGAAAGCGAAGTCGCCGGGCGCCATGCAGGCGGGCGCGCGCAAATACCCGGAGCCGCCGTTCCCGAAGCAGCATCATCCCAAGCCCGGCCAGGAATGGGCCATCGATCCGGCGCCCCTTTACGACGCGCCGTTCTGGCAGGGATCGAACAAGCTCGACGGCAAGGTGGCGCTGGTCACCGGCGGCGACTCCGGCATCGGGCGGGCCGTCGCCGTGCTGTTCGCGCGGGAAGGAGCGGACGTCGCCATCGTCTATCTCAGCGAGGACCGCGACGCCAAGGCGACCAAGCAGGCGGTCGAGGCCGAGGGCAGGCGCTGCATCATCCTGCGCGGCGACGTCGCCAAACGCGCCTTCTGCCGCAAGGCCGTGGCCGAGACCGTCAAGAGGCTGGGACACCTCGACATTCTCGTCAACAACGCCGCCTTCCAAATTCATGCGAGCGAATTTGCCGACCTCACCGAGGAGCATTTCGACACCACGCTGAAGACCAATCTCTACGGCTATTTCCACATGGCGCAGGAAGCCGTCCCACACCTGAAGCCGGGCTCGGCCATCATCAACACCGGCTCGGTCACCGGCATCGAGGGCTCGAGGGAACTGGTCGACTATTCGATGACCAAGGGCGGCATCCACGCCTTCACTCGGGCGCTCTCCGGCAACCTGATCGCCAAGGGCATTCGCGTCAACGCGGTCGCGCCGGGACCGGTGTGGACGCCGCTCAACCCGTCGGAAAAGGAGGCCGAGGATGTTTCGCAGTTCGGCGCCAAGACGCCGATGAAGCGTCCCGCCCAGCCGGAAGAGATCGCGCCGGCCTATGTGTTCCTCGCCTCGCCGCAGTGCTCCAGCTACATCACCGGCGAGATCCTGCCGATCGTCGGGGGTTACTGAACCGAGGAGGATCCCATGAAGAGAGTTGTTCTTGCAGCAGTCATTGGGCTCTTGTCGGCGCTGCCTGCGATGGCGCAGGCGGACGAAGAGCCAATGCACAAGCAGACGCAGAACTGCCAGGCAAAGCCCGATCCAAACGACCCGCAGCAGAAACTGAAGCAGCAGGCCGACACGGACGAGTTGTCGCAGCAGCTGAACGATTGCGGCGGCGTGCTGAAGCCGCCGCCGACCGGCGACAAGAACGCCACCCCGCCACCGCCGACCGGCAGCGAGATGCCGATCATCAAACCGGGCGACGTGCCGCCGCAAACAGCGAAGTAAAGGAGAGAAACTCGCCTTGCCTGGAACTTTTGCCAAAGGCGCGAGTTCTGGCGGGTAGTTCCCGAAACTTCGTGTTTACTCCCGAACTTGTCAGCCCCGGTTCCTCCCAACCGGGGCTGTTTTTCGATCGGAGCTCTGGCCTCGCCGAGGCAGGGAACCATCGCGCCGACGCCGAATTGATGTTGGCGGGCCGCGTCAGCCGGACCTGGTGGCAAAGAGAACAGGGCTGGTTTCTCCGGCTTCCCGCCCTGGCCAACGAAGAGGCAGTCGAGCTCTTGTCCCACCCGGCCCGCTCCGATCGGGCGTGGGGCAATCCATGGCGAAAGACATGAATCCGATGATAGCTGGACCCGGGCCGAGCAAAGAGCCGCGCAAGGGAATGCCGAGCCCGCGTCTGGACGAGAACGAATTCAAGGCGCGCTATCGCCGGCGCTTCTATGACCCTGCCTTCCGGTCCGAGGACGAAGCCGTCGCTAGGCTGGCCGAGATCGCCTGGCAGGCCTATCGAGAGGAGCGCAAAGCCCCGATCACCCGCAAGGCGGGGCAGGGCTTTCATGATCCCGACTATGACCTCTCGGTCGAATGGTTGGCCGCGAGGGATGCGGTCGAGGCGGCGCAGCGCCGCCACCGGGACAAGGCCGCGCCGTCGCGCATCCTGTTGATCAACGGCTCCTCGCGAAGCGAGCACACCTGTCCGGGCGAGATGTCGAAGAGTTTCCGGCTTGTCGAGCTGGCGCGGCGGACGATCGCGACAAGGCCAGGCTTTTCGGTCGAGTTGCTCGACCTGGCGCGGCTCGCCTCCGAATACGGCCGCAAGATCTATCCGTGCAAGGCCTGCTTCTCGACGGCGGCGGCGCTCTGCCACTGGCCGTGCTCCTGCTATCCCAACCATTCGCTCGGCCAGATCGACGACTGGATGAACGACATCTACCCGCTCTGGGTCGAGGCGCATGGCGTGATGATCGTGACGCCGGTCAACTGGTATCACACCTCCTCGCCGGTGAAGCTGATGATGGACCGCCTGGTCTGCGCCGACGGCGGCAATCCCGATCCGTCGCTGACGCAAGGCAAGAACGCCACGCTCGCCAAACAGGCCGAGCTCGCCGGCTGGGCCTATCCACGCCATCTCGAAGGCCGGCTGTTTTCCGTCGTCGTCCATGGCGACACGGAAGGCGCCGAAAACGTGCGCCACGCGCTCGTCGACGCGCTGCGCTCGATGAAGCTCGACCAGGTCGGCGAGGCGGCCGAGCTCCACCGCTATATCGGCTACTGGAAGCCCTATGCGACCAGCCATGACGAGCTCGACGCCGACAGTGCCGTGCAGACGGAGGTGGCCAACGCCGCGCTGGCGCTCGCCGAGGCCGTCGAAAAGCGCCGGGCCGGGTCGTTCGAGACGATCGGAGCGGCGCTCGAGGATCCGCGCCCGAAATAGAGACGGTGAGAGCCATGCATCGCTGGTTTCAGGAAGCCTGGATACTGCTGAAGGAAAGCCTCACCGGCTACCTCAACGACAATGCGCTGAGCCATGGTGCGGCCATGGCCTTCTACGCCACGACATCGCTGGCGCCGATCCTGCTTATCGTGGTGGCGGTCGCCGGCTTCGTCATCGGCAACGACGCCGCCCAGCTCGCGCTCTCGGCGGAGATCTCGGGCGTGATGGGGCCGGAGAGCGCCGATCTGCTCAAGGCGACGATCGAGACCGCCTCGCAGCGCTGGTCGGGAACGCTCGCCACCATCATCGGGTTTGTCACGCTGCTGATCACCGCTTCCGGCGTTTTCGGCGAGATGCAGCAGTCGCTGAACGAGATCTGGAAGGTCGAGCCCAATGGCGTTTCGCTTTCGCGCCTGGTGCGGGCGAGGGCGGCGAGCCTCGGACTGGTCGCCGCGCTCGGCTTCATGCTCCTGGTCTCGCTCGCCGCGAGCACCGCGATCTCGGCCCTGAGTGACGTCATCAATCGGCACCTGCCGTTCGGCGAGTTGATCGTGAGCTCGATCAACACCGTCGTCTCCTTCGTGCTGATCGCGGTTCTGTTTGCCGCTATCTACAAGGTCCTGCCGGACCGTCGGCTGAAATGGCGTGATGTCGCCGTAGGTTCGCTGGTCACCACGCTGCTCTTCACCATCGGCAAGTCGCTGATCGGCTGGTATATCGGCAGCAGCTCGATCGCGACCTCCTACGGCGCGGCCGGCGCGCTGATGGTGGTGCTGCTGTGGGTCTATTACTCGGCCCAGATCTTCCTGTTCGGCGCCGAGATCACCCGCGCCTATTCGGTGCGGCGCGGCAGCCGGCCCGACCTCGCGCCCGTGGTGGCCGCGGCCAGCGGCGACAAGGCAAGGCCGGTCGGCCGGCCAGTCACCAAAACGCCGGACCGTGAGGTTACCAGGTGGATTGTGATCAGCAGCCTGATCGCCACGCTAATCTCGCAGCTGCGGGGAGGAAGGCATGGTTGATGCTGCCGGCCGGTGATTGACCGGTCCGGTCGGACGCTGCCCTGTCGCGTGGTCCCGCCGCTCCTCCTGGCGGTGTTCGATTTCATAGGAAAGCCAGCGGCAGAACATGCCGATGACGGAGGTGGAGGTGCCGCCGAGCAGGCAGACGATCAGCAGTGGGTTTTGTGACGCATGCTGCCAGCTGACGATCGTCAGCAGCACGACGCTTGCCGTCGAGATCGAATAGCCAAGGCCCTTGAGCAGATGCAGTGACGATCTGGTCATGGCGTCGTGCAATTCCCGGTCGTGGTTTCCGAAAACGCCGGTCAGCGTGTCTGCGAACCCTGAGCCGTCCAAGTGGAACATTTGGCCGCGGCTGAAGTTCCTTTGCCGCGAGACTGCGCCCTCGCCGCGGCAGCGGCGAGGGCGCTGGGCGAAGGCTATGACTGCCGCGGCCTGCCCTGAACTTCGCCGTGTAAAGCTTTGGAACGAAAGCCGATTCCGGGAATTGCTACTGTGTCTCAAATACAGGAGGTTCCCATGGGACGCGGCATACTGCTTTGGCTGCTCGGAGTTCCGATTCCAATCATCATCCTGCTCATGCTGTTCGCGCGGTAGGAGTTCGAGATGAGCACCGTAGTTTCTGACGTCGCCGTTTCCGGCGCCAAGGAATCCTCATCGTCCGCGGTGAGCTGGGGGCCGATCATCGCCGGCGCCTTCGCCGCTTCGACGCTGACCATCATCCTGATGCTGATCGGCTCGGGGCTCGGCCTGACCATGGTCTCGCCATGGACCGGCGGCAGCGCCTCGCCAACCACATTCGCGGTTTCTGCCGCCGTCTGGCTTGTCGTCGTGCAATGGCTGTCGGCGGGGCTCGGCGGTTATCTCACCGGTCGCCTGCGGACCAAGTGGGTCGGCATCCACGACGACGAGATCACCTTCCGCGATACCGCGCATGGCTTCCTCGCCTGGGCGCTCGCGACGCTGCTCGTTGCGGGCGTGCTCAGCTCCGCTCTGTCGGCGGCCGTCGGCACAGGCGTGCAGGCGGCCTCCAACGTCGCCTCCGGCGCTGCGATGGGCGCGTCTTCTGCCGCGGCGGCGAATGCCGGTGATGGCACCGCCGACAACGGCATGGGCTATTTCGTCGATACGCTGTTCCGTCCTGCCGATGCCGGTACGGTCGCCTCGGCTGGCCAGAACGATGCCGGTGCGACTGCGCAAGCTTCGCGCATCCTGGTTGCCAGCGCAGCCAGGGGCGAAGTGACGGCCGACGACAAGGCCTATCTGGCGAAGCTGGTCGCTGCCCGCACAGGGCTCTCGGAGGCTGATGCCGCCAAGCGCGTCGATACCGTCATCGCCAACGTCGAGGATGCCAAGAACAAGGCCAAGGCCGCCGCCGACACCGCCAGGAAGGCAAGCGCCACCTTCGCCTTCGTCGGCGCCCTGTCGATGATCGTCGGCGCTTTCATCGCCAGCGTTGCCGCCGCCCTGGGCGGCAAGCAGCGCGACGAGGACGAGGCGCTGTTCGTTCGCGACTGATCGCGGCGGGCTTCGCGGTCTCGCCGGCAACGCCGATCCGGACCCGCGGCATCCCGGAACAAGTCGGCCGGGAGGCGGTTCAGTTAGAGCCAGAATGTTTCTGGTACTCCAGCAAGACTTGCCCGCCGGCCTGCCGGCGGGCCTTTTTGCCAGCTTGAGCAGCGAATGCAGCGTCCTCGGTCTGGCCGGGACCGCGCGCAAATCACGCCGGCTTCACATTTTGTTTCATCGGTGAGCCTCCGTGAAACCACCTTCCATCCAGTCGGTTCAATGGGAAAGGAGGTGGCGCATGAAATCGCCGGACAATGATGGCAAACACAAAGAAGCCGAAGTCTCGCTGCTGGCGCCTCGCCTTGCCAAAGCAGCCGAGATCTCCGAGGAGCAGGCGCGCGAGCTTGTGGAGCTGATCGGCACCGACTGGGCCTCCCTGTTGCGCGAGGCCCGCTTCCTGAAGGCCCGGCATTGATATTCTTGCGGCTGGAGGAGGGTCGAACCGAACGGACGCGTCAAGCGCCTTCGACGCTCGGGAGATTTTGGTTCATGGCATGAGGTTCGGGGTCGCCAGACACTCCTGGCGAGGCCCCAGCCTTTCCTGCCGTGGCCGGCGGGTTTTTCTGCGTTGAGGGCGCCGGCTATCCCGCGGCGCTGCCGCGGCAGTCGAGAAGATCACCGGCAAGCCGATTTCGCCGAGGGCCTTCCACCCGATAGAGCGCTACTGTGAGCCAAGTGCCTTGGCTTCGCGCTCGAGCGTCGCCCGGTCGTTGCCGTGCTTGCTGATGAGTTCTCGCGCTTCAGGGATCGTCAGCTGGAATTTCCTCGCGAAATAGGCGACCTCATATTGCTCGTCGCCCGAGACGCGGTCGCGATCATGGAAATCGCGTTTGCTTTTGTCGTCAGCCATGGCTGTTCCTCCTGGCAGAAGAAACAGCGGCCGCAGGCGAATGTTCCGCGTGCTGGAAGCCGGCCGCCCGGCTCTCACTCATGCGCCGAAGAAGGCCGCGCGGAGGGTACTAGGCACCGCTGGGGATGTGGCGCCAGCGGTCCGCTAATGCCAGCTATCCGTGAAGGTCAGCGTGGCGGTATAGACCACTTGCCCACGTTCATCCCGCACCGAAGCAATGTAACTGCGATCTCCCCGCTGCTTCTCTTCCATGGCAATGGCCGGCAGCGTCCACGAAACAGCCTTTCGGACATCGTCCGGGGAGTCCAGATGGACACCCAGATCGTCGGCAGTGCGATGGCCGTTGGCGCTGATGTCGAAGAAATAGAGTGGCATGGCTCGCCATGGTGCCGGAGCGGGACAGGGGCGCATTCACCTGGGTTAGGCGATGTGGTTTTTCACATGAAAGAGCCCGCTCCTGAGGCTGATGGGCGGGCTCTTGTCGGGGCCTCCTGGGGCGTCTCCCAATCAAAGGGCGACCTGCCATTTCCCGACCCGGCGCGTTCTGCGTCGCGCCGTCCTACTCAACACCGTTACCGGGAAAATGTTCCTCGCCAGGCTTCGAGCGCGGCGGATTTGGCAACTTCATCATCGAGGCGACCAGGGAGGCGATAGCGCCAATCCGCATTTCGGAGATGATGCGCAAGGGCAGCAGCAGCGGATAACCCACCCCAAAGGAACGAAGGCGGCATACAGCGCGTTGGTTTCCCCAATTTTAGGGTCCTGAGCACGTGGAAGACTGTGACGATCATCATTGGAAATTATGGGTGGAGGCGCTCAAGTTGCGGGCGGAACGGCGACGGCTCCTTGCCGAGATCCGCGCCCAACAACATCTGGCGCAGGAAGTTCGCCTCAAGGTCCAGGAGGCCCGCGAGCGGATCGGGGCTGGGCGTGCCGTGAGATAGCGGATCGCTCCGGCCGCAGATGCCCGCCATCTGGGGAGAATGGCGGATCCCCTTCACTTTCCAAAAACCGACGACGGGAGGGGTTCACATGCGGCGTGTGCAAATCAGCAGCGACAGCAGGACCAATGCTTGGTGACATCGGACCTCGGTCGGATCGGTTTTTTAACCTTTGTTACGGCGCATCCAACGGTGAAGCCGCACAGTTGGAGCCGCGTCGGGCCTGAATTGGTGTCGGGGTGGGGTCCGGTTTGCAGTCACCCAAAGCAGACCGGACGAGGAGGCCCGTTGTCGGAGCGCACAGCCGACAACGGGCCCAATCCACGCCAAGTGGTGTTCAAGCAACCTCTAACGGAACATTCGCCGGGTCACTCGGTTGGGTGTCGCGGTGCGGTGACCCTTGGCCAGGAGCCGCGCCGCAGTTGGCCGGCACGCATTCGGGAGCCTGCTCGACCTCCGCGGCAGGGCTCGTTCAATCCAACATCGAGCGGGTTGGGAGTTGGGCTGACCATGAATTTTCCCTTCGCAGAGGGTACGCTCGGCGAGAAGTTGGAGGCCGGCACGGGCCTCTCCGTCTATTGTCTTAACTGTAAGGAGTCCGCGATCCTGAACGTCGCCGAACTGGTGCGGCGGCTCGGCGCCAACCAGTCCTGCATGCAGCACGATTTGGTCAAAGTCATCTTTTGCCAGGAATGCCGCAAGGCCGGTCGCGACGATCGAAATCTGCAATTCACGAACCATGTTCGGACGCCCGACGAATGACGGCAGCGCTCGCCAGCGCGCCTTGGTGCGCATCCTGATTTCCTGTCGCCCACAAGTGTGTAGCGCTTCTGGGGAAACGATAGTCGTAAAGAACAAAGACTTGAAGCGCGTCGCTTGAAGCCGTTCAGCGTGAGGTGCTTTAGCGAAAGTGACCGGCGCCTGTTGCCTGTTGGGGGGAAACCCGGCGCCGGCCCGGCGAACCCGAAGTTCGCCGCGCATTCAGACCTAGCCGACAAAGGTTGGCAGCCGCGACATCAAAAGATGCTTCATAGGCTGCCCATCGCATCCGCCATGCGCACGGGCGTCGCGGCCCAAGAGATCCGAGACGGTCTATGGCGCGCTGCAGCTGTGGGCAAAAGCGATGCAGCATCGCCGCCGGATATTTCGGCCCAAGCTAATATTTGAGGGCGCTAATGGAACGGTCGCGCCGGCTATGGGTTTGTAGATGCGAGCGGTCATGGTCCGCTTCTGGGTCGCTAGAGAAAGCCCGTCGCCTTGTCTCCCTGGCTTGGCGGCGGGCTTTTATTTGCTGAGCGTTTGAAACCCAGGAGCTGCGCCCTATGTGATATGCATCGTCGGCAACTACCCAAAGGACGTCGGCGGCTGAGAGACAGCCCACGCGCTCCCGTCTGTATCAAAGACCGGAGCGACCATGTCTCTGCTGGACCAGCACCTTGGAATCTTGGAGCAGTCCGCTGCGCTGCTGAGGCACGCGAGCCGGATGCGCTGTGACGTCGAAAGGGACGTGGCCCAAGCCCTCGCGGGCTCGCGAGAAAGCATCGCGCGTTCGCGTCGCCTGCTTGACGAAACCAAGGTGCAAACATGGTGGCCCGACGGAGAAGACCGGGGATCCGCGGCTCGGGCGGAGTTCTCCCGCGCGGCAGCGGTGGACCTCGCTGGGAACCGCGGCGTCAGGCCGAACTTGAACACGCACGAAAAAATTCATCGGGCGAGCACTGAGGTCAAGAGAATGTCGGAATTGTCGAAGCCGAAACGCGACAGCAAGAGCGAGGCGACCACTCAGGCCGCACGGTCCATCATCGAAGACGAGATGGCAAAAAGAAACGCCAAGACCGCACGCCTGCGGGCGGCGAGGCTGGCGCACGCGCCGATTCCGCTGCTCCCCAAAAGCCAGCCAAAACCCAAATCGCAGATCTCTCGGTAAGCGCTGAGAAACTGGGTAGCGGTCCCGCCGCGTCGGTGCGGCGGCACAGCCGATTGCTTTGACCAACTCGCCTGAAGGAGATGCCCGCCACAGCATGAATGGCGGGCACCACCACTTTCCAAAACCGACGATGAGAGGGGTTTTACATCGGCGGCGCATTGCAAACGAGCAGCACAGGCCCGAGTTTCCGCAAGGGGGACCAATGCGCAGAGGCGTGCGACCTCAGTCGCATCGAATTGGCTCGTAGTGCTCATCGTGGAGGCGGAGCTTCGTCGTCGTCGGTGACCGGCAGAGGCGAGCGGACGCTTGCTGGCGTCGTCATGCTTTCGGCCAATAAAGCCTGTCGCTTTTTCCCAGGAACATCGGCTTGCTTTTGAAGTTCGGTAAAGCGGCTCAAGCCTACATCCCCGACCGTGCCGCTGTCGGATGTTGTTGGCCCCGACACGAGCTCGCCCGTGCCCCCTGCGGGCGGGCTCTTGATCAGGGGCGGCGGGGGCAAGATCCACGAAAGCGAGGAGCAAGCGAGCCATGGCAGGCAAGGCGACCCACGACCAGCAGCAGCGGATCATCGAGGAGCGGGTCAACACCCGCAATGCGGACGGCGATTTCAATGCCGAGGAGGAATTGAAGCGTTCGAAGCAGGAGCGCGTGGCCCGCGAGAAGGGCCGCTCGCTGAAATCCGGCGACAGCGACCTGGTCGATCCCGACGACAGGGAGATGCTTCGCGGCGAGAACCAGGAATCGGCACACCACAAGCGGCGTCCAGACTAGCCGTGGACCCTTGCACACTTTTCCTGGAATTGCTCAGCGGGGTTCCCGCGTCATGCTGAGATAGGTCGGATCGAACTCGGCAATCTGCTGCAGCCTGTGCCAGTCGAGGATGGTCACCGTATGGTTCGACCACGAGACGACGCCGCTGTTGCGCAGCGCGCTGATGACGCGGTTCATGTGAACGACGGACAGCCCGAGCACGTCGGCCAGCTCCGCCTGCGACACCGGCAGGTGGAAGCTCATGCCATTGGTCTGCTTCACCACCTGCAGCCTGACGAACAGCTCGCAGAACAGATGCGCCAGATGCGAGACTTTGGAGCGCCGCCCCATCGCCACGATCCACTCGCGGTGGATGGCGCCGTCGATCAGCGTGTCCAGCCACAGCAGCCTGGTGAGATGCGGCGCTCTTTCGGTGATGCTGCGCAGCTTCGAGTGGTCGGCGACGATGACGCGGCACGGCGACAGCGCCGTGATGCCGTGATCCATCGTCTTCAGGAGAAAGGCGTAGAGGTCGACGAAATCCCCCGGCACATGCAGCGAGGTGATCTGCCGGCCGCCGTCGGACAGCACGCGGTAGCGCGCCGCCAGCCCATCGAGGATCAAAGTGCTGTGGGTCAGCCGCGATCCCGACGACACGATATCCTGGCCGGCGGTAAAATGCCTCTCGCCGGACATCAGGTCCGTGAGAAGCGACTTCTCTTCGTCGGATAGACTGTCGTGCTGGCCGAGGTTGAGGAAAAGGGATTCAAGCATTCATGTCTTCCATGAGCGCGAGCCGGGGGCCCGGTCTCAAGGGGCTGCAGAAGAGGTGTGCCTGACGAGGTATGGGGTTGTTCTTCAAAGCGCGCTAACATTTGATAATCCGGCGCTTTTTCCCCCGCGAATTGGCTCAATACCTGCGCGGCGGCGGGAACAGTTTTAATCGGCCGCAGTTGGTCAGGGACAGACTTCAGCCGGGAGCGAAGAAACCATGCAAATCGTTTGGACCGAACCGCCGCAGCTGGACATTGCCGCGGAGCGCGAGCGTTGCGCGACGCTGGCCGAGGCCCAGGCGAGGCGCTTCGAAAAGCGGAAGATGTATCCGATCGCCCGGGCGATGGCCCAACTGGCCGAGCAAATCCGCACCGCCTCGCCGAGCGCGTAGACCTTCAGGACAAACTTCCCGGGCAAACAAGCCGGCCGGCGGCGCCTTGCAGCGTGGCCGGCCGGATACGCGAGGCGAGCGTTCAGGCTCGCTCCATCTGCATCAGATTTTTGACTTGCACATGTCTTTGTTCCGAAACCGGTTCCCACTTTCGGGAGACATGCTTTAACGCTTGCGCTTCTCCCTCGCCGGGGTCTTCGGCTCGGATATCTGCTGCGCCTCGCGGATCATGCGCAGCGCTTCATCGGGCGTGAGGCCGCACTTGCGGGCAAAATAAACCGCCTCTGCCGTCTCCGAGCGGGAGGCCGCCGCCATGGCATGCAAGGCCGGTCTTGATTTCTTCTTGGGCATCGGTTCACCGCGCCAGGAATCACTTAGTCAACTAAGAATAATCCGCTTTGTTCGGCAATGCAAAACCTTGGGTTAGAAGCCGCAGCCCGGCCTCGGGCTGCGGCGCTCGTTCGCCCGCGGAGGCTTACCAGGCCTGACGGTCGTACCAGTCGTCGACATCGCGGCGGACACGGTCCTTCTCGATGCCGTAGCGTTCCTGGATCTTGCCTTCCAGCTGGTCGCGCTTGCCGGCGATGCGGTCGAGGTCGTCGTCAGTGAGCTTGCCCCACTGTTCCTTGACCTTGCCCTTGACCTGCTTCCAGTTTCCTTCGACGCGGTTCCAGTCCATGGGGTTCTCCTTTGTTTCACCTGTGAAGCCAAACGGGCGTCTCGCGCGCCGGTTCCCTGCGGAAAATTCCAGCCCGGGCGGAACATTCCCGCAGCTTCGATGTTGGAGACCCAGGCTGGTGCGCAAGCCCTGCTCCCATGAAAGAAGGCGCGCTGCCGAACCGGGTATTTGCCCGGACAAGTCCGCCCCGGCCGTCCCCCGCCGTGGCGGACTTTTCTTGGATCGAGACGAGATGCTCTACCGCGCGGCGAAGATTGCAGAACAGGCCCATAGCGGGCAGACCGACAAGACCGGCCGTCCCTATATCGAACATGTCCGGCGCGTCGCCGACGCGGTCGAGACGCTCGAAGAAAAGGCCGTCGCCTATCTGCACGACGTGGTGGAGAAGGGCGAAGGCTGGACGCTGGAGCAGCTGGAAGCGGCTGGCTTCAGCCAGTCCGTCGTGGCCGCGGTGGACGCTCTGACCAAGCGGCTCGACGAGAGCGAGCAGGACTTCATCTCTCGGGCGGCGTCGCATCCTGTGGCGAAATCGGTCAAGCAAGCCGATCTGAAGGACAATCTGTGGCAGGCGCATCAGACAGGAGCCGCGCCGCAGAAATATGAGACCGGGCTGCGTCTGCTTGACGGGATGACCGCTTGAGCCGCCGCCTTGGGTTGCCGAGGCGGACGCCAAGAAGCCCGGCGCCCCCTGAACGGGCTATTTCTCCGGATTGAGCTGCAACAGATCGATCGTCACGCCAGGCGGCGACCGCTCGCTCAACGCCTTTTCAAGGTCGTTGCGGTTGTCGCCGGCGCAGGCATCGGGAAGATCGAGTGCCGTCAGCGCCTCCTCATCGAACTCGATCGGCGCGCCGTAGAGCTGGGCGACTTGCATCACCAGGCCTTCGATGTCCTCGCGGGCGATGTTGTCGTCGATGTTCTTGAGCCGGATCTCTTCCGACAGTCTGATGATATTGACGATTCCGTGGTCCTGCAGGGCCTGGCGAACCTTGCAGTGGGCATCGTCGCGCATCCGAGTGGAAAATCCCAACATTGGAAAACCCTCCTTTCAAGGGGGTTTGTCCCTCTGCTCCCACAATGCGCCCATCTAAGCGCGCTGGCAACACACAAATGTTAAAACGGCCAAATAAATCAATAAGTTAGCATAAGGCACCAAATGTTGTTTCTAACCATCGTTGGTATCGTTAGCCTGAACCTGTTTCCGCTCATGGGGCTTCCTTGACGTTTTATGAGCCCGATCCTATTTCTACTCATAATTAGACACATGCTCATTCGGAGCATTCGGCTTCTTTGAGGGAGATTGAAGTGGCTGAGCTGGAACGTCCGCAACGGCTGCAGATCATGCTGACCGACGAGGAGTTGGCGGCGCTGGAAAACTGGCGTTTCGAAAAGCGGATGCCGAGCCGATCGGCGGCCGTGCGCGAGCTGTTGCGCCGCGGCTTGGCGTCTGACGGTTTCCTGACTGCCGAGTCCGGCACCAAGTCTCAGGACTTCGGCGTGCTGTCGACGAAGGACGACCTTTCTGCCAAACCTCCTTCCGACGGCAGCTAGGCGGTTGCCTTGTGGCTGAAACGCGCTACGTCTTGCCGATGACGAGAAGTGGGGGCAGGGATCCGGAAGATTCGATTGCCGATGCGCGGCTGGCGGCGATCGTGGATTCTTCTTTCGATGCCATCGTCGCCAAGGACCTCAACAGCATCATCACCAACTGGAATCTCGCGGCCGAGCGCATGTTCGGCTACACCGCCGAGGAAGCGATCGGCCGATCGATCCTCATGCTCATCCCCGAGCATATGCACGACGAGGAGACCGATATCATCTCCCGCATCCGCAGGGGCGAGCGCATTCCGAGCTTCGAGACCATCCGCCGCCGCAAGGACGGCTCGCTGATCACCGTCTCGCTGACGATATCGCCGATCAAGAACCGCAACGGCGAGATCATCGGCGCCTCCAAGATCGCCCGCGACATCAGCGCCGCCAAGGAGAGCGAACGCCGCATCCGGCTCTTGATGCGCGAGGTCAATCATCGCGTGAAGAACCAGTTCGCGGTGATCCTGTCGATGGTGAGGGAAACCAGCAAGCGCTCGGCCCATCCCGGCGAGTTCGAGGAGCTCATCCGTTCGCGCATCATGGCCCTGTCGCGCTCGCACGACCTGCTGGTCACTTCGGAGTGGGCGGGTGCGAGCCTGTTCGATCTCATCCAGGAGCACCTGAAGCCGTTCGGCCACGAGGAGCGCATCTCGCTCTCCGGTCCGCTGCTGACGCTGCAGTCGAACGCCGTGCA
Source organism: Mesorhizobium sp. M3A.F.Ca.ET.175.01.1.1 (assembly GCF_004791945.1). NCBI lineage: Bacteria > Pseudomonadati > Pseudomonadota > Alphaproteobacteria > Hyphomicrobiales > Phyllobacteriaceae > Mesorhizobium > Mesorhizobium sp. M3A.F.Ca.ET.175.01.1.1. The sequence goes on from NZ_SRTP01000016.1 coordinate 134,439, forward strand.
GAATCTCGGCATGGCCTTCCATGAGCTCGGCACCAACTCCTCCAAATATGGCGCGCTGGCAGGCGAGGGCGGCCGGGTCGAGATCACCTGGACGGTTGACACCGGCGCGGACGCGCAGCGCCTGTTCCATCTTACCTGGCGGGAAGTCTCGGCCGGCAACGGCGGTGCCGCGACGGAACCGGTGCGCAAGGGTTTCGGTACGGTCGTGCTGCAGCGTGTGGCGCCGCAGTCGCTTGGCGGCTCCTCCAACCTCGAACGCGCGCCCGGCGAGCTGACATGGTCACTGACGGCGCCGCTCGAGGCGATCATCGTGCCGCAGCTCGGGGCCGAGAGCCAGGCGGAATTCGGCGCATAGGCGCCGCTGTTCGCGTGCTGGTGGTGAGCCACCCGCAAGCCGGAGCCGCCCGGCGCCTCCTTGCAATCCGCAGAAACGTAATTACATCAATTACTAAGCGTGCAATGTCCACGCGAACGCAGTTGCTTTTGTCAAGCTTCCCCATGGAGGTTGTCATGGCAATCAAACTGATGGAAGGAAGACGGGGCCAGGACTGGGTCAATCTGATCCTGGCGATCTGCCTGTTCCTCTCCCCCTGGGTCATCGGCTTTGCCGGCGTGATGGTTCCCGCGTGGAACGCCTGGATCGTAGGCGTTGCGCTCGGCGCCCTGGCGCTGGCGACGCTTTCGATGTTCGCCGAGTGGGAGGAATGGGTCAATCTCGTCCTCGGACTCTGGCTGATCGTGTCGCCCTGGCTGCTGGGCTTTGCAGCCGACACGAACATCATGACCACGCATGTCGTGCTCGGCGTGCTCGTGGTCGTGGCATCGGCCTGGGCCGTCTGGGACGCCCGCCATCCCCACGCGCATGCGTGAGTGATTGACCGGGAGCCCGCCGCGCACGCGGCGAGCTCCTGGGTTTTGTACTTGGCATCGGGCTGCAGTTGCGACGAGTTCACGCAATTGCTGCAACTGGAAACGTTTTCGTGCATTCTTGGGAATGGCCTCGATACTCCACCCCGACGCCCCCGCCAAATGCTGCTCCTATTGCGGCGGCCGCGACCATGATTTCGAGGAATGCCCCAAGCGCAAGGCCGACGCCGAGAAGGAGCAGGCGGCGCGGAAGCCTGAGCCGGCTGCTCCTGCGGGGCCTGACGTGATCTGAGCCGCCGCAGCGTTCCTTCGCGCCAGCCTGCCGATCATGACTACCTCAGCACATGCGCTGCTGCATCCGCGAACGAGATCTCGCCCTTGATCTCGCGCATCGCCATCGAGGTGACGGTGCGGCGCACGCCGGGCAGGCGGCTGAGCTCGATGCGCAGCATCCTGTCGAGCGCCCTCATGTCGACGGTGACGATCTGCAGCAGATAGTCGGCCTCGCCGGTGGTGGCGTAGCAGCGGCGGATCAGCGGGTGCCGCTTCACCGCGGCCTCGAAGGCGTCCGACACTTCAAAGTCGATCGACACCTGGATGAAGGCTTCGATGCCGAAGCCGATTGCCGCCGGATCGATGCGCGTGGAATAGCCGCGGATGACGCCGGCCTCTTCCAGCGCCTTCACCCGCTTCCAGCACGGCGTCTTCGACAGACCGACCGACTCGGCCAGTTCGCCGAAGGAAACGCGAGCGTCGCGCTCGAGGGCGGCCACTATTCTGCGGTCTGCGGCATCCAGCATGAATTGTTCTCCGATGTTCCTAAGAATAACGGTTTTCGTCCTCCGCGATCGGCCGATAGGATAACAGATAGAAACAATGTTCAAGCCGGAGGCGTTATCCTCGGGGCATCGTGCAAGGAGGCTGAGCCATGGACAAGCCGGATTACCACGCCCGCATCGAGGCGCCGGAGATGCTCGACTACGGCGTCTACCTGAATTGCGACCGGCTGCTTTCCTGCCAGAAGCGGCTTTCCGAGATGGTCAATGCCGACGAGTTGCAATTCCAGATCGTGCACCAGGTGGAGGAACTGTGGATGAAGCTCATGGCCTACACGCTGGTCGACGTCCTGATTGGCTGGAAAGGCAGGACACCCATCGCATCGTCACGCTGATGGGCCGCGTGCACCGCCTGATGCGGCTGATGACGGCGCAGCTCGATCTGCTGGAAACCATGTCGCCCAAGGAGTACCAGCAGATCCGGCTGCAGCTCGGCAACGGCAGCGGCCAGGAATCGCCCGGCTTCAAATTCATCTTGCGCCTGCCCCCGGAGCTGTGGCGGGCCTTCAAGCACTCCTATCTCGACGGCCGCGGGCTGACGGTCGCGGACATCTACGACGCCCATTACGACCATGGCGATGCCTATGCCGTGGCCGAAGCGCTGATCGAATTCGACGAGCTGTTCCAGAAATTCCGTGCCAACCACCTCTATCTGATCCACCGCTCGATCGGGCTCGGCGCGAAGTCGCTGAAGGGCCGGCCGGTGGAAATCCTGGAAGGCGGCGCCCGCCATCGCTTCTTCCCCGAGTTGTGGGACATACGCTGCGACATGACCGACCGGTGGGGCGCCGCCTACGGCACCGTGCGGGAGTCGATCAGCCACCCGCCACGGGCGAGGGCGGGGTAGGGGAGCGGGGGGGCGGACAATGGAGCGCCGCGTTCCTTCGCGCCCCCCTCTGTCCTGCCGGACATCTCCCCCACTTGGGGCAGGGCTATCGCATATGAGTAAGCGCCTGGATGAGGTAGTCGTCATTCCAGGCGCATTTCTTGATGCGGTGGCTAATGGGGACTTTGTCGACATCGGCGCCCTGAAGGATGTTTCTGGCGATGCGGTTGAGGAGCGCGGTGTTGGCGGGAG
>NZ_SRTP01000168.1:0-350 GCF_004791945.1 Mesorhizobium sp. M3A.F.Ca.ET.175.01.1.1
CTGGTAGCGCACATCGCGCACAAAGCCGAAGATGATCGGCAGGAGCGCGTCGCGGAAGGACTGCTGCAGCCGGGTCGCCGGCCTGAGCGCCTGGAAATAGAGCAGCACCGCGACGATGAAGCCGCCAAGGTAGAGAAAGACATGCGGCGTCGATAACCACTGCTCGTTGGGGTCGGCGGCGCTGTTGAACAGCCAGGCGACGAGGCCGACAAAGACGATAACCAGGCCGACAAACAGCGGCACGCGCCAGCGGACCTGTTTCTGCGCCGAAGCCCGCCTCGCCTCGTAGGCCTCGATATTGTGCCTGATGCCGGCGATATCGGCTTCGCTCGGCATGAAATCCGCTGCTT
>NZ_SRTP01000169.1:0-350 GCF_004791945.1 Mesorhizobium sp. M3A.F.Ca.ET.175.01.1.1
ATTCTTGATCACGCAAGATTTGGACTACTGCTGATAAAATGTAACATCAATCAAATGAGCGTCGACGGTTAGCCCGCGACAAGCAGCGCAGGTCTCGCAGGTGCCCTGTAGCGGCGAAAATTATCCGCCAAGAATCGCCATAGGATCATATGATCCTCTTGACATCAATCTGGATCATGCTGTTTACTGACTCGGGTTGCTGAGACGGCGGGAACGCAGCCTGTGGCCTCGACGGGTCCATGGCGCGGGCACCGCATAAGAGACGTTCCCACGAGAGGCTTTGTGTGTGGGCGAGTTGGTTCCAAGGAGACACGTCGATTTCGCCAGCTCCTCGTCACGACAGATCGAGC
>NZ_SRTP01000170.1:0-349 GCF_004791945.1 Mesorhizobium sp. M3A.F.Ca.ET.175.01.1.1
CCGGCGCCAGTCGGTGACACCGTGCAGAATTCGAGCAGACGAGCGCCCCCAAGCTCGCGAAGCGCATTGAAATACGTGAGCACTGTCAGATACGGATCGGCGGCATCTTCCCCTTCTTGCGTCGGGCTGGAAGTCAATGCCTGCGCGCCTGCCAGCAGGGTCTGCATGCTCCGAAGAAAGAGGAGTTTAAGCCCGCGACCCTGACTCGCCACACCGACGTAGAGGCGGGCTGGCTCTCGTGCCGATGGCACAGTGCTGGCGAAGAAGCTGTCGGTACGGTGGATGCCGGGTGGCGGAAATACGGCCGTCTCCGAACGATCGAACAAGGCTGCGATCTGTTTCTCCGCCC
>NZ_SRTP01000171.1:0-348 GCF_004791945.1 Mesorhizobium sp. M3A.F.Ca.ET.175.01.1.1
TTCCGATCTCGAAAGTTCAAATTCCGTTCCACTGCAATATGTACCAGTATTAGTTGTATTTTTATCACTAAATAGCCGTTATTACTTGCACAAATTGAACAACTATACATTTGTACAAACCGCACAATTGGCACATTCACTGCTTGCGGCCACATCGAGCGTGCGCGAACAGCCAACGACGCCGACGAATCGTCAGATAGATCCAATCAGAGAAATAGCCTGGGCGGCCGACGCAACAGCTTCTGTGTTCATGCCTTCCCTGAGCAATTCGACAGGAACACGACCCTTGAGCAGAGGCGACGGGCTGATCAGCCACAGCCAAGCCAGTCTGGGATCGGAGATCGAGGA
>NZ_SRTP01000172.1:0-348 GCF_004791945.1 Mesorhizobium sp. M3A.F.Ca.ET.175.01.1.1
GCCTGGCGTGCGGCGTCATCGTGACGACGTGGCGTTCCCCGGTGTCCTGGAAGGCGAGGTCGACCATGTCGTAGCCATAGAGGCGGTCGCGGATCGGGGCGTTGGCATCCATCAGCGAGCTCACCGCCGGGAACGCAAGCTCGATCACTCGCTCCGCCGCGATGCCGAGATGGAATTCGACGCAGGCGCGGCCCTTCTCGGCGAGGTGCGAATTCGCATAGGTGAAGTCGAAGCCCCAGCAGCTGATCTTCTTCACCCCGATGTGCACGGCGTAGGCCACGGCATGGGCCGCCGTGCTGTTGAAGTATGCCCAACCGCAGGAGTTGATTACCTCCTCGAGGGGATATG
>NZ_SRTP01000173.1:0-347 GCF_004791945.1 Mesorhizobium sp. M3A.F.Ca.ET.175.01.1.1
GCATTCTCCTAGTTCATCCTGCAGGTCCAATTTTTCGCAAGGTAAGCTGTGATTTCGTCCGTCTCGTCGGGCGCACGCATCTCGGGCAGCGCAGCGCTTTCGAGCATTTTGGCCGACGGCATTGACTGCACCAGGCTGAGCTGGACGCGCGAATGCGGTTGCTAATATATGATGGCCCGCCACCCGGCCGCCATGTTAATTTAGACAGACAATGGTGAAGCTCTTTTTGATCGCGTTCGCCTTCATGCTCACCTGTGGCCCCGTGTCGGCAGTAGAGCATTGGTTTGCTCATGACGGCGACACGCTGTGGCATGACAAGAAACGAGTTCAGTTGCTCGGTATCGATG
>NZ_SRTP01000174.1:0-347 GCF_004791945.1 Mesorhizobium sp. M3A.F.Ca.ET.175.01.1.1
GCCATGCTTTCGAGGCGATCCATATTCAAAACCTGTCGTTTCGACTGCTCTGCCGTTTGAACGATTTATCTCTGTTGGATGCCTCATCATAGTCAATTCCATCAAGCAGATTTGGAGTTGCACGGATGGCAAAGGTTGTTCGCTTTCACAGTCACGGCGGCCCGGAAGTGCTGCATATCGAAGATGTCGAGGTGCCGCGGCCCGGTCCGGGCGAGGTGCGGATCAGCGTCAAGGCGCTGGGCCTGAATCGCGCCGAAGCCTCGATGCGCAAGGGCACTTACATCGAGACGCCATCGCTGCCGTCGGGCCTCGGCCTCGAAGCGGAGGGCATTGTCGAGACGGTCGGC
>NZ_SRTP01000175.1:0-347 GCF_004791945.1 Mesorhizobium sp. M3A.F.Ca.ET.175.01.1.1
GCCCTGGAAGGCGTTATGGAAGACGACGAAGAACACCATGATGAAGGCCAGCGCCACTTTCGAAGCAAGGCCAAGGCCGAGGATCATGATGAAGATCGGCGCCAGCACCACGCGAGGGATGGAGTTGATGACCTTGATGTAGATGGAAAAGATGTCGGCGGCCATGCGGTTGCGGCCAAGCGCGACGCCGATGATGATGCCGGCAACCGAGCCTGTGACGAAGCCGAGGACGGATTCCTCCATCGTGACGTAGAGATGGTACCAGAGCGGCCCTTCGGACGTGCCTTCCGTCGTCCACTCATAGAGCCTCTGCGCGATCGCGCTTGGCGTGGCGTAGAAGAACGGAT
>NZ_SRTP01000176.1:0-347 GCF_004791945.1 Mesorhizobium sp. M3A.F.Ca.ET.175.01.1.1
TTCGGTGACTGCCGACGGCTCAACCATGCCAAGGGCGCCACGATCAGGGCGCTCGTGAAATAGCAGCAGTGCATGAAAGGGTGACGGGGCAGAAATGGCGGAAGAAAGCATGGACGTTCAGATTGTGCGCCTCGAGGAGAGGCTGAAATCGATCGAGGGAATGCTGACAGCGATAGCCGACGAACAGAAAGCGGCCTCGGAAGGGCGCCGGCGCGGGTATGAAGCCCAGGAACGCGCGGAACGCGAGATGATCGGCATCAATTTCCGCCTCAGTGCCGTTGAGAAGTCCGTCGAAGCGATCCGGCCGACGACGGCGGAACTGGAGAAGGTGCGTGATCGCGTCGTGT
>NZ_SRTP01000177.1:0-347 GCF_004791945.1 Mesorhizobium sp. M3A.F.Ca.ET.175.01.1.1
CGTCGGCGGTTCGTCGGGATGACGACCTGGGCCGATACGCAGGAAGCCATGCCCACCAAGCCGGAGACCGCCAGGACAGCTGAAATCAGAAACGTCGATAGGTAGCGGGGCGACATGGCTTCTTTGTCCGCATGAAAAACAGAACCTCGTCCTAATATAGGGCGTCCGACCGGCTGCGCCATGGTCAGTTGATCGATTGTCATGCCAAAGAAAATCCGGCCCGTGTCCCAGCATTGCACTTGACGGCGGCGGCGGTTGGCGGCTCTATCACGCGGCTCCGCCCCGTCCGCATGAATGGCCGGTTGGTAAAGAGGGTTCAATGAAAATCAGGTATAAGTTGACCATCA
>NZ_SRTP01000017.1:0-98902 GCF_004791945.1 Mesorhizobium sp. M3A.F.Ca.ET.175.01.1.1
CCGGGCGAACACCTCATTCGGGTCGCGCCCGGCAAGCAACTGGTCCAGAAGTTCTTTCTCGATAGCCATGTGATGATTCTCTCCTTTCCATCATCATGGCCTCGCGCACAGAATTCCTGACAGTCCCCCATAGACGGCATCGTAGTCGATGGCCGTCGCCCCGATCTTCTTGGATCGGATCCGTCAGGTCGCCTTCGTCGTCAGGTTCGATCAGGTCGATTAGCGCTGCCGCCCGTGTTCCAGGCAACGGTCGCCCCAGGCTCATCAATGCCTCATCACCAAAGGCCCATGCCCACGCCTCTCTCAATTCATCGAGCGAGGCGCCGAATGCGATGATCTCCGCAATTGTTACGTCGTCCACGCGTCCGAGGACCGAAAGAACATCTTGGCGTGTCACGGTCATCCCTTTTCCTCCCGTCGAAATACCAGAGAAGGACATGGGTATTGGATGGAGGCCTCGCTAGCGGCCCGTTCGCATTTCAGCGGCCCTCTTGACGCCGCGGAAATCGATGCCCAACTCATCATTGTCGGTTGCCTTGGCATGGGACCGATTTGTCAGGGAGCGCCGCAGCTTCTTGGCGTTCCCTCGTATCTATGTTGCTCCAAGGAGGATGTAGCTATGAGAACCAACCTGGACTTTTCTCCTTTCTATCGGTCGAGCATTGGATTTGACCGGATCTTCAGTATGCTCGAAAACGCCAGTCCTTCGCAGAATGCCGACAATTGGCCGCCGTACGACATCGCGAAACTCGGGGAAGACGCCTACCGGATTGTCCTAGCGGTCGCCGGTTTCAGCGAAGACGAGCTTACGATTACGCATCAGCCGAATGTGCTCGTGATCGAGGGCGCCAAGACAGAGACCAGAGAGGTCCATTACCTCCATCATGGCTTAGCTCTGAGGTCGTTCGCGCGCCATTTCGAGCTGGCCGATCACGTGACCATAGTCGGGGCCACACTAGAAAACGGTTTGCTGACCATCGATCTCAGGAAAGAAATTCCGGAGGAGATGAAGCCGCGTCGAATTGCGATCGACGTCGAGACCGGCAGGAAGGCGACGTCCCAGCGCAATGAAAGCGCAGCCGCCTAGTCTTTGGTGGTCGGCAGCCGAGAAGGTGCAGACAAGCACCACCCAACGACAACGGATGAGGGACGCGAACTCAGGCCCGGGGGCGCGAACGTGCCCCGGCCTTGGCAGATGGGCGAGGGCGCCAATGACGGAACCATTTGCAGCAGCTAGGCAGAGCCGGCAGGCCAGGAAACGGTGTCCTGTGGTCGTCGCCACTCCGCTCCCAGTCTCCTGCCAGGCTGCCGCGAGGATCTTTCGGCCCAGCCGTTCGGTCATGACGTCGGCGCGGGTCACCTCCCGGCCGTGGCGTCTCGTGTTCGAACGGCGAGGCCCGCCCGTCATTGAACCCCTGATGGGCTATTGCGGCGGCGGTGACACGCTGACCCAAGTGCAGCTGGATTTTCCCAGCGTGGACGCAGCCGTCGACTTCGCTGAGAATCAGGGACTGGACTACGTCATTCGGACTGGTCCGGCCGAGAGGCCCCGACGAAACGTTCGAGACCCTTTCGGAAAAACGGCAGCACGCTCCGTCCCCCTGCAACATCAAAGGCGAGAGGTGAAACAACGGTAATTCATTGGAATCTCAGGGAGGCAACGATGAGAGGTCTGGCTTTTCTGGTCCCCGTCCGGATCAAGACCAACGACGAGGTCCACGACATCAACGCAGTGCGAGAGTCGCTCGTGTTCTTGAATCAATGGCCGAAACCGCGGCGCGGACCGGTATACAGTTGCGCAGTAAGAAGTTGCAACGCCGCGATTGCCGGGCAGATGACAACCGATCAGGCACGGCAGGCATTTGTCGGCTTCGCCAGAATCGCCGGGATCCTGGCCAAAACCGATTTGTCTGCGCCGCCCGACGCAAAAGTAGCAGAGAGGCCACCGAAAGGTGAAGGCTTCTCTTGAGAGCCTGGCGAAGGCCTTCGGCTAACGGCGATATGGCACCGCATCAAAGATTTCAGCGAACTTCGCGATGGAGGCGGTTGACCCGCAGCCATGGCCGTTGACCTACAATAACCTGATCGAGCGCAAAGCGGTAGAGATCGCGCCAATCAGAGGACAGAGCAGCCCAATCGATATCCAAGCCTTGGCACGGTTCACAGCTTCGCCCATGCGCAGGATAGGCAGGTAGAAATCCACCCATGTGCCCTGCACGTCGAAGGTAAGCGCACGAACCGTCTCCAGCGCCCGCGTGTCGTCTCAGCTTCCTCCCACACTGAAACCCTGCATCGAGGCATGGCGGAGAATATGTTCGCCCCCGGAGGAACTTCACCCGACCGGTGATGCCCGGCTTCGCCCATTGCGTTGCGCAAAGAAAAAGCCCGTCGCGGTTTGCGACAGGCTCTCTATTGGGACTTGAGAGGACTAGAATTTGTAGGCGATGCCGAAGCGAACTTCGTTGGTCTTCAGATCGACATCAGCATTGACCGGATCACCAAACGATTCTGAACCGAAGTCAGTATAGCGATACTCGGCGCGCAGCAGCAGATTGTCGGTCATAGCGTAATCCAAGCCCGCGCCTATCGTCCATCCTGTGAACGTATCTCCGAACGATGATCCACCGCCATTGCTGCTTACGTCGATGTCGCCAAATGCAACGCCACCGGCGATATAAGGGAGAAAACGATCAACGGCATATCCTAGGCGAAGTCTTGCCGCCCCGCTCCAATTGAGTTCTTCGGTGGCGATGGCGCCCGGAATTGGCACACCGGGAGCGGCGAATATTTGGCCGCTGCCATCAACACCCGCAGAGACGAAGTCCAGTTCCCCACCTATCACGATGTTGCTCGACATCTGATAGTTGTAACCGGCGTAAACCCCTCCCAGGAATCCGTCAGGATCTGTCTCGACAAAGCCCGGACCACCGATTTGGTCTATGTCGCCATCGCCCCAAGCATAACCTGCCTGGAGGCCGATATATCCGCCTGTCCAGCTAAAACCCGGCGCGACATCGGCGACTTGCTGGACGATAGCATCGGCAGCAAACGCCGAAGACGCCAGCAGAGACAACGACAAACCAAGAAGCAACTTCTTCATCGACAATCCCCCTGTAACCTACCCTTTCGTAGCAGAGCGCGCCGCTACGTGCAGTCGTATTTCTGCCACACTAGAACCAGATTTGCGCTTGAGGTTGGATTTCCTCGCCAGGCGAGTTTCTTTCAGAGTGCAGCCCCCATCGCACCGACCACGCCCCAGGGCGGCAGGGAGATGGACCCCCCTGAAAGGATGAGGCCGCTCGCATTTTGCACTAATCGCGTGATTTCTAATGTGATCGTAGATTTCACGCACAGGAAGGTGCAATCCCTCGCACCGAGGGTGAGTACCCAAGTCCCTGCACCCGCCGTCGACTGCGGATGGACCAGCGACGGCGGGAGCGGCGGCGCAGGCGCTATTCCGACTCTCACCGAAAACCCTGCAGCGAGGATGCCGAAGAACATACTCGCAGCGCAAGAACCGGACGCGTCCCGTAATGTGAGGCTTGACCAACTCGACGTCATCGCGAAGGCGCTAGAGCGGGATGAAATTGGCTTGATTCGGGACTGCACATTGGAAGCAGTATCGATAGTCGCGCCGAAGCGCCGCCCAACCGTGCTCAAGCTGCTCGGCGCCGCGATCCGTGACCTTACGCAACAGCAAGAACAATGCCGCCAGCACACCACCTCTCCGACATGATCACTACTCGTCGGTCCCGTGTCGACTTCGTCGACGCCATCGATGGCTTTGCCCCGTGTTCAGACCTATGCCGCTTCAAACGTGAACGACTCATCTCAACCCTTCCGTGACGTTCCGATCCAACCGGACAAGCGTCCGTCTTGGGCGCGGCAACGAGCAAGAAACTGGATCGAATCGACGCATACGACTATGTCGGAGCCAAAGGAAGGCGATGCGAGCTCAAAGGCGCAACGCGCCCAGCTCCCTTTGTGCGGCGACGAGGTCGACGATTGGATACCTTGTGTCAAATGCGCGGATCACCGCTTGCAGAGCAGTCGCCGCCTCATGGACACGACCTTGTCGTGCCAGAACTGGTGCTAGTTGCGTTGTGGCGCGAAGCTCGAAGAGTCTCGCTTGCTGCCGACGGGCTGTAGCAATCGCTGCTTCGAACAGGGACGTGGCACCCGTCAGGTCACCTCTGTCCGCGGCGACTTGGCCACGAAGCCGGATGCAATTCTGCCAGGTAGGACGCTTCATCGGTATCAACAACGAGCGTATCGATGTCAAACGGCCCTTTAATTGCGGGTAGTTGTCAATTCGAATCTCGCATTGCCATCGCCGGGGTCATGGTCCTTTCCGAGGTCGAATGCCTCATGATGATGTTCGGGTCGGGCGCCTCAACGTTTCCAACGAGATGCAGATGAACTGCTGTCAGCCGTTTGACCGAGGTCGCCGCAACCACCGTCCCGGCGGGGACATCACGAGTTCCGCGTTGATAGCAGCCCGAGAACTCGTTTGGGATGGAGTCGGCTAAGCCATCTTTTCGTTACGCCACTCAAAGCTGGTGCCGTCAACCCAAATGCAATGAAGGAGAACGGCGATATTCCGTGCGATCGCCACCTTTGCCTTCTTCAAGCCGATCCGTCTCGACAGGCGCATCCCCCAGGCTTTCAGCGTGGACCATTTCTTCGTCCGGTGCAGGAGCACGTTGGCCGCCTCGTACAGATAGGTTCGCAACAGTCGATCTCCCCAACGTGAGACGCGGCCATTGATATCCGTTTCACCGGACTGCTTTCGTCGTGGAGTCAGGCCGAGATAGGCTCCCGCGCTGGCGGCCGAGCGAAAGCGCGAGGGATCGTCGATCGTGTGGCGGAAGGTGAGCGCGGTCACCACGCCGATGCCGGGGACTGTCATCAGCCGCCGTGTGGTTTCGTCTTCACGAGCGAGATGCCGGACCTGCCGATCAAGTTTCTCCTGTTCACAGCAGACTTGCTCATGGACAGACAGAAGCGCCTGAACCAAAGGCCGAAGCGGATGCCCGTCAGCAACCAGTTCCCAAACCTTTCGCCGGAACTGTGACCCAATCGCTCGACCGAACTGCAGCCCGTATTCCTTCAGCATGGACCGTGTCTGGTTTTCGAGATCGCGACGGATCTCGACAAGTCTTGACCGTGCCACGAGCATGGACCGGGTGGCCTGACTCTCTGCGCTCTTGACCTTCACTTCCCGATACCAGCCGACGCGAACCAACTCGGCCAGGCCGCGGGCATCGTTCTCATCGCTCTTGTTCATTCGGACTGAAAGCGCTGCCTTTGCATGTCGAGCATCAATGCAGACAACCGGCAATCCGACCCGTTTAAGCTCATGCCAGAGCCAGCTCGACAGGCGCCCGTCTCGAATCCGATGCGCTCGGCGTGAGGCGCACGTTTACGCAGCAACTCCGTCAAGGCTCCCGGATCGGACTTCGCCTTTCCCTGGAACACCGTCTTTCCAGCATCTTCGACCACGCAAACGCTCGTCTCTCGCTGCGACACATCCAATCCGACATATTGCTTCACTGCGGCCTCCTTGATCTCAATGGTCGGCGGCTTTTGCCGTCAGCCGAGTCTTCGTCAAAGGAGCGACGGCAGCCAGGTCGGCGTCGCGGACATGGTCCGCAAGCTCATCGGTCGACTCCGCATCGCCGATGATGACCAGCTTCTTGCCTGCTTCCAGCGGTCCTAGCACGTCTTCGGAAGCAACTGTTCGGCCATCCGCGAGGTGATGGACCGGCCCTCCACCAGTTCCTTCCTGATTGGACCGTCTGGCACGCCGAGAGACGTGAGGTGCTCGGCGCGAAGGTGACGGCGCGCTCGTGTCTCGAGCACGAAGCCGTAGCTATCGGTGTCGCGGTAACGAACCTAAAAGCAGTCGATCATGAATTCATCCGCGTCGAAAAATCGACCGGGCGTCAGCGGTTCAAGCATTAGCGGATTGGCGCTCGTCCTTCACCCCACAGACCAGCGAGCCTGCGGACGACGACGTCGAGGGTGTCCGGGCCTCCATGTACGGTCAAGAGCTCTTCGCCGCTTTGCCGCAACCCGAGCGTCGAGAACAGGCCGGGGATTCCAAAGATATGGTCGAAATGGGCATGCGTAAGCAGCAGCGGTGAAGCCGCCTGAAGCCGGTGCCGCTGACTGGCGCTGCGTGCCTTGTCGCGCCGCGGCGAAGCTTCTGGTCCGCGATACCCTCCGATCCAGCTATTCGTACCGACCGTTTTCGCCTGCGAGAACAACGTTGTTCGAAACATATGCGGAAATCACGTCTGCGGTGAGTTCCAAAATTGCATCTTTCGAGGCGTCGTCGGTCATTTCTCTCTCCTCTGATTGACCGTGCATCTTGTTCACTGCGCCGCGGCTCTCGACGCGAAGCGTGGACCAATCGTGACATCGATGATCTCGGGTGTCGTACTGTCCACGGTGCCATCCCAGCCGCCGCCGAGTGCCTTGTTGAGAGCGACATAGTCGGTGGCGATCGACACCCGGCTCTGCAGCAGCGAATCCTCCGCCGAGTAGGTTGAACGCTCGGCGTCCAGCACATCGAGGAGACTTGCCTCGCCGGCTTTGTAGAGAGTGCGCTCCAGTTGCGCAGCGTCCGCGTAGGATTTCGCGGAGGAGGCGAGCTTGCCGTTCCTGATGCGCTCTTGCGACAGCGAAACCGTGGCGTTCTCAACGTCTTCCAGCGCGGTCAGGACCGAGGCTTTGTAGGCGACGAAATATTGGTCGCGCTGGGCTTTGGCGACGTCGACGGCCGCCCGCAACTGGCCGCCGTTAAACAGCGGCACGCTGAGCGACGGACCGAACGACCAGCCGATGGTGGAGTTCTTGCCGAGATCGCCGAGCTTCAGGGATGTGGTGCTGATGTCGCCGGTCAGGCTGACGCTCGGATAGCGCGCCGCCTCGGCCTGGCCGATCTTGGCGGTGGACTGCGCATACTGCCGCTCAGCCATGCGCACGTCCGGACGGGTGAGCAGGATGTCGGCCGGGATGCCGGTCGGGACAGGCAGGCGGGGCGCTGGGATCAGCTTGGCGCGCTTCAGCCGCTGGGTCAGGGCCCCCGGCGGCCGGCCGGTCAGCACTGAAAGCCGGTGCACGGCTTCAGCGTAGCTTGCCTCCAGCGTCGGAATCTCCGCTTCCGTGCTGCTTGCCTGTCCCATGGCCTTGGCGACATCTGCCGCCGTCGCAGTGCCGGCCAGGGCCATCGTGCGGGTAAGCTCGGCGGTCTGCCTTTGTGACGCAGCCGAGCGCCGGGCCAGCGCGATGCGCGTCTGATAGCCGCGCGCCTGGATATAGTTGGAGGCGACATCGCCGACCAAGGTCAGTAGGGTCGAGCGCAGGCTTTCCTCGGAAGCGTCCAAGCCGTAGCTGGCGGCCTCGACGCTGCGGCGGTTGGCGCCGAAGAGGTCGAGTTCCCAGCTGGCATCGAAGCCTGCTTCGTACTGGTCATAGGTTGTGCTGGTTGCCGTGCCCGAGCTGGTTGCTGCGGTCCTATTGCGGGTGGCCGAGGCCGAACCCTCGGCGGAGGGTAGCAACTTGCCCACCGACTGGCGGTAGCTTGCCCGCGCCTCGCGGATTTTGGCCTTGGCGGTCACGACATCGAGATTGCCGGCGACCGCTTCCTCCACGAGCGCGTTCAACTCGGGATCGCGCAGGCGCTGCCACCATTGCGACAGCTGCGCCGGCTTAGCCGGCTTCACCGCCTTCTGCCCGCTCCAACGCGCCGGCATTGCCAGAAAAGGCTTCTGGTAGTCGGGACCGACGACGCATCCCGAGAGCAGGGCAGCGGCAAACGCGGGCAAAAGAAGCCCCTTCGCGGTCGCGAGACCGCGTTCAAAACCTGGCATGGAAAAAACCTCTATTCTTGAGTGGCTGTGGCTGGGGTCCCGCCCGAATTCTCGCTGGCTGCCTTGCCCTTGAAGATGCGGCGCACCGTGACGAAGAGAAGCGGCACCAGGAAGACGCCGATCACGGTCGCCGCGATCATGCCGCCCATCACGCCGATGCCGACCGAGTTCTGCGCGCCCGAGCCCGCGCCGCTGGCGATCGCCAGAGGTGTGACGCCGAGAATGAAGGCCAGCGACGTCATCAGGATGGGCCTCAGGCGCTGTCGCGCTGCTTCGAGCGTTGCTTCGACCAGGCCCATGCCTGCCGCCTGCCGCTCAATGGCGAACTCGACGATGAGGATGGCGTTCTTCGAGGCAAGGCCGATCGTGGTGAGCAGGCCGACCTTGAAATAGACGTCGTTGGTCTGGCCAAAGAGGGTGGCCGCCGCCAGCGCACCGAAGATGCCGATCGGCACCGACAGCATCACCGCGAAGGGGATCGACCAGCTTTCGTAAAGCGCGGCAAGGCACAGGAACACGACCAGCGCCGAAATCGCGTAGAGCGACATCGCCTGGTTGCCGGAAAGCTTCTCCTGCTGCGACAGGCCGGTCCATTCATGCGAATATCCGGCGGGCAGTTGCGCGACCAGCCTGTCGATCTCGTCCATCGCCGCGCCTGAGCTTTGGCCGGCGGCCGCGGCGCCCTGGATCTCGACCGCCGCCGAGCCGTTGTAGCGTTCGAGGCGGGGCGATCCGTAGGTCCAGTGGCTGGAGGCGAAGGCCGAGAACGGCACCATGGCGCCGCTGGAGTTGCGGACCTGCCATTTGTCGAGATCTTCCGGTTGCATACGGAAATCCGAGTCCGACTGCAGATAGACCGGCTTGACCCGTCCCCGATCGATAAAGTCGTTGACGTAGTCGCTGCCCCAGGCGCTCGACAGCGTGTTGTTGATGTCGGCGAGGCTGATGCCCAGCGCGCTGGCCTTTTCCTGGTCGATATCGACCGAAAATTGCGGCTGGTCCTCCTGGCCGTTGGGGCGTGTGTTGGCGAGCAGCGTGCTCTTCCCGGCCAAGCCGAGCAACTGGTTGCGCGTCTGGATCAACGCCTCATGGCCGGCGCCATTGACATCCTGGAGGTAGAAATCGAAGCCGTTGGTGTTGCCGAAACCCTGGATTGCCGGTGGGGCGAGGGCGAAGACTTGGGCATCCCTGATCTTGGAGAAGGCGGCCATGGCGCGGCCGGCGACCGCAGACACGGAAAGAGCCTTGGTCTTGCGCTGGTCGAAATCCTTCATCCGCACGAAGGCGATGCCGACATTCTGCCCGGAGCCGCCGAATCCGAAGCCGGAAGCCGTGAACACGCCTTCGACCGCGTCCTTCTCCTCGTTGAGATAGTGGTCGGTCACCTCAGCCAGCACGCGCTGGGTGCGGTCCTGCGTCGCGCCGGCCGGCAGTGAAGCGCTGGTGATCAGGATGCCCTGATCCTCATCCGGCAGGAACGAGCTCGGCAGACGGGCGAACATCCAGCCCATGGCAACGACGATGGCGAGGAACACGGCAAGGAAGCGCCAGGAACGGTTGATGATGCCGTGCGAGCCGTCGCGGTAGGCGATGGTGCTGCGATCGAACATGCGGTTGAACCAGCCGAACGGACCCCTTTGCGTCGCATGGTCCTTGGCCGGGCGCAGGATGGTGGCGCAGAGCGCCGGCGTCAGCACCAGTGCCACCAGCACCGAGAGCACCATCGCCGAGACGATGGTGACCGAGAACTGCCGGTAGATGATGCCGGTGGATCCGCCGAAGAAGGCCATCGGCACGAACACGGCCGACAGCACGGTGGCGATGCCGATCAGCGCGCCGGTGATCTCGTTCATCGATTTGCGCGTAGCCTCCTTCGGCGGCAGGCCTTCCTCGTGCATGACGCGCTCGACATTCTCGACCACGACGATGGCGTCGTCGACGAGCAGGCCGATGGCCAAAACCATGGCGAACATGGTGAGCGTGTTGATCGAATAGCCGAAGAAGGAGAGCACGCCGAATGTGCCGAGCAGCACCACCGGCACGGCGATCGTCGGAATGATGGTGGCGCGCAGGTTCTGCAGGAAAAGCAACATCACCAGGAACACCAGCACGATCGCTTCGGCGAGCGTCTTCACCACTTCCTCGATCGAAAGCCGCACGAAGGGTGAAGTGTCATACGGGTACACAACCTCGACGCCTTGCGGGAAGGTCGAGCTCAGGCGATTGATCGTCGTGCGTACAGCTTCCGCCGTGCTGATCGCGTTCGCGCCGGTCGCCAGGCTGATGGCGACGCCGGCGGTCGGCTTGCCGTTGTAATGGGCTTGGGTGGTGTAGCTTTCGGCGCCGATCTCGACCTTGGCAACATCGTTCAGCCGCACCAGCGAGCCGTCGGTATTGCTCTTCAGGATGATGTTGCGGAACTGCTTGGGGGTCTGCAGCCGGCTCTTCGCCGTGACCGTGGCGTTGAGCTGTTGGCCCTTGCGCGCCGGGAGCCCGCCGAGCTGGCCGGCCGAGACCTGCGTGTTCTGCGCCTCGACGGCCGTGGCGACATCGCTCGGCATCAGCGTGTATTGCGCTAGTTTGTCCGGGTCGAGCCAGATTCGCATGGCATAGCCGGAGCCGAAAAGCTGCGTCGAGCCGACGCCTTTGACACGCTTCAGCGTGTCGTTGACGGTTGAATCGACATAGTCCGCGAGGTCGGTCGAGTTCATCTTGCCGTCGCTGGAGACGAAGCCGATGACCATCAGGAAGCCGGTCGAGGATTTGGAGACGGTGATGCCGTTGTTCTGGACGACCTGCGGCAGCTGCGACTGCACGAGCTGCAGCTTGTTCTGCGTCTGCACCTGGGCGGTGTCCGCGTTGGCGCCGCTGGTGAAGGTCAGCGTGATCGAGGCCTGTCCGGTCGAGGTCGACGTCGCCGTCATATAGTCGAGATTGTCGATACCGGTCATGCCCTGTTCGATGACCTTGGTCACCGAGTTCTCGACGGTCTGGGCGTCGGCGCCGGGGTAAGTGGCGCTGATGTTGACGGTGGTGGGAGCGATCTGCGGGTATTGCGAGATCGGCAGCGACTGCAGCGCCAAGAGGCCGCCCAGCATGATCACGATGGCGATCACCCAGGCAAAGATCGGCCGGTTGATCAAGAATCCCGACATTGCTTCAGTTCCCGGTTGCGCCAGAGGCGGGCTGCTTGGCGGTACCGGCGGCATTGCCGCCGGCGGCGTTCGCCGAGGCGGAGCTCTGCTCGCGGTCCTTGATCTCGCCGGTCGTTTCGTCGATCGTCACTTCGACCGCTGTCGCGTCGCCTCCGGCGCGCACCAGCTGCAGGCCCTCGACGATGATACGCTCGCCATCGTTAATGCCGGAATCGACCAGCCAGTCGTTACCAACGCTGTTGCGCACACTGAGAATGCGTTGTTCAACTTTGCCGTCGGCATTAACGACCATGGCAGTTGGCTCGCCCTTGGTATTGCGGCTGACCCCGCGCTGCGGCACCAGATAGCTGTTCGGTGCGACCGCCGCCTCGACGATTGCGCGCACATACATGCCTGGCAGCAGCAGCCGGTCGGGATTGGGGAACTGGGCCCTCAGCGCGAACGTGCCAGTGGTCTCGCTGACGTTTGCCTCGGCGAATTCCATCTTGCCGGTCTGCGAATAGATGGTGCCGTTCTCGAGCTTCAACTTCACGCTGACACCTTCGCCGTTGAACTTCAGCCGCCCGTCGGCAATTGCTTGGCGCAGGTCGAGAAGGTTGGTGCTCGATTCCGTGACGTCGATGTTAATCGGATCGAGCGTGCGTATGGTGGTGAGGGCATCGGTCTGGTTTGCCGTCACAAGGGCTCCAGGCGTCAGCGAGGACTTGTCGACGCGCCCGCCAATGGGCGCGACGATCTTCGTGTAGGCCAAATTGATGCGTGCAGTCTCGACGCTTGCTTTGGCTGACGCAACCTCGGCCTTGGCCTGCGCCAGCGAGGCGGCGGCGTCATCGTAATCCTGCTTGCTCACCGCATTCTGACTGATCAATCCGGCATAGCGGTCGAACTTCGCCTGCGCGCTCGGCACCGCTGCCTCGGCTTTCTGCTCGGTGGCGATCGCGCTGTCATAGGAGGCCTGGTAGCTCGCCGGACCGATCTGGTAGAGCGCATCTCCCTTGGCAACCTCGCTGCCCTCCTTGAACAGGCGCGACTGGATGATGCCGTCGACCTGAGGGCGCACCTCCGCAACGAGGGAGGCGACCGTGCGTCCCGGCAACTCAGCGGTAATCGCGACCGATTGCGGATGCACTGTGACGACCCCGACCTGCGGCCGGGCCGGTGCCCCGCCGGGAGGCGCGCTAGTTGCGCTTTGCTGAGTACAGCCTGCCAGGACCATGACGGCGCAGACCGCCCCCGTCCGGGGCACAGGGGATAAACGTGCGCCAAATGCAGATCGACTAAGTTGAATAGGCATTGTCCGGATGAGTCCCTGGGGTTGCTGCAGTCGACGTTTCAGCATCAGATCTTTCGACCAGCAACTTGCCGAGATGTCTGGCAAGGAACCGCTGGATGTCGTCCATGAAGGTATAGACGACCGGCACATAGACGAGGCTGAGCACGGTCGAGGAGAGGAGCCCGCCGATGACGGCGATTGCCATCGGCGCACGCGTCTCGGCGTCGGCGCCGATGCCGAGCGCGATCGGCAGCATGCCGGCGCCCATGGCGATCGATGTCATGACGATCGGGCGAGCTCGTTTGCGGGCAGCGTCGAGCAGTGCCTCGAAGCGGGCCATGCCATGCTCTTTCTCGGCGACCAGAGCATATTCGACGAGCAGGATCGAGTTCTTGGCCGCGATGCCCATCAGCATCAGTATGCCGATCAACGGCGAGATGCCGAGCGCCTTGCCGGTAATGAGCAGGAAACCAAGCGCGCCGCCGACCGACAGCGGCAACGCGACCAGGATGGTCACCGGCTGCACGAAGCTGCGGAAGAGCAGCACCAACGTCAGGTACATCAGGATAATGCCTGCGGCGATTGCGGTGGCGAAGCCGGAAAACAGCTCCTTCATGCGTTCGGTATCGCCGCGCGCAAGCTCATGCACGCCGGCAGGCAGGCTTTTCATGATCGGCAGCGCGCGAATGGCGGTGGTCGCCTGGCCGAGCGTCAGGCCGGAAAGATCGGCCTCGACCGTGGCGCTGCGGCTTCTGTCGACACGCGTGATGCTGTTCGGCCCGGCATTGAAGCCGATATCGGCGACGGCGCCGAGCGGTACCGTGCCCTTGGTGCCCGTCAGCGGCAGCATGGCAAGCTTCGCCGGATCATCAATGGCGCCGTCGGGCAAGGTGACGACGATCGACACCTGACGGTCGCCGAGATTGAATTTCGCCAGGCTGGTGTCGGTGTCGCCGATGGTGGCGATCTTGACCGTCGCGGCGATCTCGGTCGGCGTGACGCCGAGCTCGGCCGCCTTGGCGCTGTCGGGCCGCACTATGAGCTCGGGCTTGGTGGTGGCCGCGGTCGAGGTCGGATTGATCAGCCCGGGAACCGATTTCATCCCGTCGATCAGCGCGTTGCTCGCCCTCTCGAGGGCCGCGCCATCGTCGCCGACCAGCGTGATCGACACCTTGGCGCCGGCGAAGCCGTCGGCGCCGAACTGGATGCGGGCGCCTGGAATGTCGTTGAGCTTCGGCGAAGCCTCGGCCTCGAATTGCTGCTGGCTCATGGTGCGTTCGGCGCGCGGCTTCAGGTTGACCGTGACGGTCGCGGTCCGCACTTCGGCCGAGCTCGAGCTTTGGTTGGGACCGCCGCCCGACGAGGCGGCCGTGCCGATCGTGGCGAACACGCTGTCGACGGCCGGCTCCTTCTCCAGACGTTTGGTGATGTCCTGCACCACCGCCGTGGTCTGCTCGATGGTCGAACCGGGCTGCAGCTCGACCGAGATCATCGAGCGGCCGCGATCCGCCGCCGCCATGAATTCGGTCGGCAGATGCGTCGCCAGCATCATCGAGCCGGCGAAGAAGGCGATGCCGGCGACAAGCGTGATCCAGCGATGATCGAGCGCCTTGCGCAGCAGCCAGAGATAGGTCGGCACCCAGGCCGGCATGTCGTCCTCGTCATGGCCGCCGGCGCGCACCAGATAGGCGCCCATCAGCGGGGTCAGCATGCGCGCCACCAAGAGCGAGAACAGCACCGAGACGCAGACGACGACGGCAAAACTCAGGAAGAATTTGCCTGGAATGCCGGACATGAAAGCCACCGGCAGGAAGACTGCGACGATGGTCGCGGTGGTTGCCACCACGGCAAGCCCGATCTCGTCGGCCGCCTCGATCGCCGCCTGATAGGCGCTGACGCCGGTCTGGCGCATATGGCGCACGATGTTCTCGATCTCGACGATGGCGTCGTCGACGAGGATGCCGACCACCAGCGACAGCGCCAGCAAGGTGATGTTGTTGAGCGAAATGTTGAAGGCCGCCATCACCGCGAAAGTCGGGATCAGCGACAAGGGCATGGCGACGGCCGAGACCAGCGTTGCCCTGATGTCGCGCAGGAACAGCCAGACCACGCCAATGGCGAGCAGTGCGCCGAGCCACAAGGCTTCGAAGGCGGCGTCGTAGCTTTCCTGGACGAAGCCGGACGAGGAGGTGACTTCGGTGAATTTTGCCTGCGTGGTCTTGGCGCCCATGTCGGCGATCGCGGCGCGCGCGGCCTTGACGACATCGATCTCGCTCGAGCCGACCGACCTGTAGACATTGAAGGCGACCACTTGCCGGCCGTCGAGATAGGCGGCCTGGCGCGGCTTTTCCCAGCTGTCGACGACAGTGCCGAGGTCGGAGAGCTTGACGTCGCCGGCGCCGCTCAGCGCGATGCGGGTATCGGCCAGCGCCTCGACGGTCGTGGCGCTGGCCAGCGTGCGCACCGACTGCTCCTGGCCGCCGATATTGGCGCGGCCACCCGGCTGGTTGACGTTGTTCGAGGCGAGCGTCTGGCTGACATCGCCGGCGCTGATGCCGAGGGCGGCGAGCCGGTCGGGGTCGAGCTCGACGCGGATGACGCGGTCGACGCCGCCGGAACGGGTGATCTTTGAGACGCCGTCGACGCCAAGCAGCACCTTGGCGACCTCATTGTCGATGTACCAGCTCAGCGCATCGGGCGACATGGTCGGCGCCTCGACGACAAAGGTGAGCACCGAGTTGCCGGTTGCGTTGATCTTCGCCACGACCGGGGTCTGCGCGGCGGCCGGCAGGCTGGATTGCACGCCGGAGACGGCGTTGCGGACATCATTGGTGGCGGTCTCGGGGTCCGTGCCGAGGGTGAATTCGACGGTGGTGACGGATGAGCCCTCGCTGATCGAGGTCGAGACGTCGTCGACGCCTTCAAGGGTCGCGACCGCGTTCTCGATGACCCGCGCCACCTGGACTTCCATTTCGCTGGGCGCCGCGCCCGGCTGCGCCACCGTGACGGTGACGGTCGGCAGGTCGATGTCGGGCATGTTATTGGTGCGCAGCTGCATGAAGCCGTAGACGCCGGCAACGCTGAGCGACAGGAACAGCACGATGGTCGGAACCGGATTGCGGATCGACCAGGAGGAGATGGCGTTCATTGCGCCTGCTCCGCCGCGCTTGCGGCATCCGCAGCCGCGGCTTCGCCCGCCGCGACACGCACGAGGTTGCCGTCATTGAGGAAGCCGGCTCCGGCGACGACCACGGGAGCGCCCTCCGGCAGGCCGCTTTCGATGGCAACCCGGCCGTTCTGGCGCGTGCCGGTCACGACGGGACGCGCGCTGACCTTGCCGTCGTCGCCGACGACGAACACCGCCGGCTTGCCGTCATGCCAGACCAGGGCCGTCTCGGCGACGGTGAGCTGCCGCGACGCCACCGTCTCGATGGTGACGCGGGCGAACATGCCTGGCTTCAGGCCCGAGCCTTCACCGACGGCGACATAGACGGTGGCGAGCCGCGTGGTCGAGTTGACGGTCTCGGCGATCGACGAAACGCTGCCGGAGAAGGCGCGGCCGGACGCATCGACGATGTTCGCCGGCTGACGGGCCGAGATTGCCGCCAGGACCTTTTCAGGGACAAGCACGCCGACCTCCAGCCTGCCGTCGCGGACCATCTTCATCAGCTCGGTGCCGGCCTGGACGATGGAGCCTGTCACAGCCGGCTTGCTGGAGACAATGCCGTCGAACGGCGCGCGGATAATCGTCCTGTCGAGTTGGGCCTGCAGCCGCTGAGCGGCGGCCTCTGCCTGGTCGACACCGGCCTTGCCGGTCTTGACGGCGGTCGCCTTCTCCTCGGCGGTCTCCGTGCTGACGGCGTTGCTGGCGAGCAGCTTGTTGGCGCGGGCCGCGGCCGACAGCGCGGAATCGAGGGTTGCCTGAGCTTGCGCGACGGCTGCCTTCTGCTCGGCGAGCTGGGCTTTAAGCAGCGCGTCATCCAACCTTGCGACGACATCGCCGGCCTTCACATGATCGCCCTCGGCCACCAGGACTTCGGTCAGGCGCAGGCCGCTTTCTTCTGCGCCGATCGTCGCTTCCTGCCATGCAGCCACCGTGC
This sequence comes from Mesorhizobium sp. M3A.F.Ca.ET.175.01.1.1, assembly GCF_004791945.1. Lineage (NCBI taxonomy): Bacteria > Pseudomonadati > Pseudomonadota > Alphaproteobacteria > Hyphomicrobiales > Phyllobacteriaceae > Mesorhizobium > Mesorhizobium sp. M3A.F.Ca.ET.175.01.1.1. The sequence continues at coordinate 16,406 of NZ_SRTP01000017.1, forward strand.
CGGTTGCGCTGACCCACGAGGTCACCGTCTGGGGGACCACTTTCTCCACCGAAACGGTGAGCGTCGCTGCCGGCGCAGGCGTCTGCGCCGCCGGCTCGGGCGTGGCGCGGCCATAAGCCTTGAGCGCTGCGACGGCGGCCAGCGCGACCAGCAAGGCCGCCAGAAGAAGATGTCTTTTACGCAATTTTGCGGTCATCGTTTTTGACGTTGAGCGAGGCGATTGGAAGCGACAGGCGATAAGCGGCGAAGCTGAGCCGGATCGCTCCCGTCAGCACCTGGGTCGACAGGATCCGCTGGCTGGCCTTGGCGCCGGGGCGGATCGACAGGGGCGAGCCCAGGGAGGCAAGCTGCCGCAGCATCATCATGGCTTCCCACATCATAACGCGTTCCATCCTTGATGGCGGTCGCGCGCACACGTCCGCCAATTCGCAAAAAGTACCGGCCGGCTCTTGAACGGGTGGGTCAGGGAGCCGGCCGGCGCAGCCGGTCAGAGTTGCTCGCCACTCCGGGGTAGCGGTGGGGGGAACTCTCCGCCGTGATCAGGCAGACCTCCGGGGCCGGCTGCATCCGGCGGATCACCCCATGGACCGGGGGGGTGGCCATGCGGCCGATCCGCCGAAGCGAGGATTTCGAGCTGTTCGGGCGTCAGCTTGGTGCGCAGCACGGCGATCGCATCCTTCAGCTTGGCGGCCGAAGCCGCTCGTTTTGTGACCTCGTCGGCCAGGCCCTCCTGGAAGGCGAAGGGATCGCGTTGCGCCTGGCCGGGGCCGCCGGGGGAACCCGGCCCGCCCGCTTCGGGACCGCCGGGAGCGCCGGGGCCACGGTCGAACTGCGGAGGCGCCAGCACCGCCTGCAGCGCGCTGGTATAGTCGCGCCAGGCATCGAGTTGCTCAGACCGGATGCCGATGCGGGTCTCGAGGGCCGAGAGCCGGGCGGCAAGCATTTCCGGCGGCGGCGGTCCCATGCGGCGGAAGCCGAAGCCTTCCGGCCCTTGCGGCCCGTGCCGCATCGGCCCAGGCGGGCGAGGCCAGGGCATCGGCCCCGGGCCCGTGTCGTCCTTCTGATTGATGGCCAGCGGCTCGTCGCCCGGTGCGGCGCCGGGATCGGGCTGAGCGGCCAGCACGGGATGGATGGCCGCGACCGAAAACAGGCCGAGCGCCAAGAGTTTGCTTCGCATGACGTGATCCTTTGCTGCATGCTTCGGATGGCTGGAGGATAGGAGGCGTCTTTTGCCGCTTCGCGTCGCGGCATTGCCGAAGGTTTCCGGAAAAAGGAGATTTGTTGCCGAATGTTTCCAACGGCTTTGCGGAAACGTTCCGTTGCAATTTTCCGTGCCGCTTGGCGGCGTCGATCCCTATAATCAGGGACGAAAAGCCAAGCGGGCGAAGAATGCAGACACAATCCCACATCCTCGTCGTCGACGACGACCGCGAGATCAGGACGCTGCTCGGGCGCTATCTCGACGGACAGGGATTTCGTGTCTCCGTGGCGGCGGACCGGCGCGAATGCGAGCACAAGCTTGGCTCCGGCCAGTTCGACCTCATCGTGCTCGACGTCATGCTGCCTGACGGCTCCGGTCTCGACATCTGCCGGAGCCTGCGGGACCGCAAGCCGCATATCCCGGTCATCCTGCTGACCGCGCTGAAGGAAGATGTCGACCGCATCATCGGGCTGGAGCTCGGCGCCGACGACTACCTCGGCAAGCCGTTCAATCCGCGCGAGCTTACGGCTCGCATCCGGGCGGTGCTCAGGCGCTCGGCGCCGGACGAAGTCGCCCCGCACAAGGTTCGCGTCTATCATTTCGCCGGTTACCGGCTGGAGCCGGACACGCGCAGTGTGATGAACGCCGACGGAGCCCTGATCGATCTTACCGGCGCCGAGTTCGACCTGCTGCAGGTCTTTCTCGACCGGCCGGGGCGGCTTTTGTCGCGCGACCAGCTGCTCGATCTGACGCAAGGGCGCGAGCGCGAGCCGCTCGACCGGTCCGTCGACGTGCTGATGAGCCGGCTGCGCCGGAAGTTCGCCGAGGCGGGCGAGGAGAACCTGTTCAAGACCGTGCGCAATGGTGGCTATCAACTGACCGCGCGCGTCGAGACGGCGGAGACCGGGGCATGACCTCGCTGCGCCGGCGGCTGATCATCCTTCTGGTCGTTTCGATCCTGGGCGTGGTCGGGCTTGCCACCTTCGTCGCCGTCAAGGTCCTCGGTGGGCCGTCGCCGGAGCTGACCATGGGGCCGCTGGCGCACCAGATACAGTACATGGTGCAGCTGGTTCCCGGCCATGTGCCGGGCAGCGGCGCTGCGCCGGTGACGATCAGCGATCGTCCGGCGCCGGGTTTCGAGGACCGCAAGCACACGCGGGTGCTGAACGACATGCTGCGCCAGAACGGCCTCGATGTTTCGGCGGTCGTCAGCCGCAATGCCGGGCAACCTGGGATGATCGCCTCGGTCGCGCTGCCCGATCATCGCTTTATGATCGTCAATGTCCCCGACTTGGGCCCGCCGCGCGATGTCTGGTATGTTTTCGCCGGCTGGATGGCGCTGATCGTGCTCGGCGCGACGCCGGTGTCGATCTATTTCACCGGCGTGCTGGTGCGGCCGCTCGAAATGCTCGAAGCCGCCGTCAGCAAGATCGGCTCGGACGGGGTGCTGGCGACCTTGCCGGAAAAAGGCCCGGTCGAGGTGAGGGCCACCGCCCATGCGCTCAACGAACTGTCGGCAAGATTGAGAACGGCGATGGAAAGCCGCATGCGGCTGGTGGCCGCCGCCGGCCACGATCTCAGGACCCCAATGACCAGGATGCGGCTCCGCGCCGAGTTCCTCGAAGAGGACCGCGAGAAGTGGCTGAGCGACCTCGACGAGCTTGACCGCATCGCCGACAGCGCCATCCGCTTGGTGCGCGAGGAGGTCAACCAGGACGCGGTTGAGCCGGTGGCTCTGGACACGCTGGTTCGCGATATCGAAGTCGAGATGGTCTCGCTCGGTCATGCGGTGACGATCGACCATCTCGACCATGTGTCGGTCAACGCCGGCGCGCTTGGCTTGCGCCGGGCGCTGCGCAACCTGATCGTCAACGCCGCCACGCATGGCAAGAACTGCACGGTCTCGCTATCCGGGCAAGGCAACCGAGCGGTTCTCACCATCGGCGACCGCGGCCCCGGCATTCCGCCGGACCTCTTGAACAAAGCCTTCGAACCGTTCTTCCGGGTCGACCCGGCGCGCATGCAGTTCATTCCCGGCGCCGGGCTGGGGCTGGCGATCGCCAAGGAGATCATCGAGCGTTATGGCGGATCGATAAGGCTTGAGAACAGGCAGGGGGGTGGACTGGTGCAGACAATCATCTTTCCCCGGGAATAGAACACGAGCCAACGATACCGTCGGCTCCCTCAAAAAACATATGATTTCACGTCATCCCGGGCTCGATCTGTCGACAGGGAAAAGGCGCGACTTACGCGCCACGTTCTAGCCCGGTCTCGCGCGCGCCCGCGGTGGCAGAGCTGGCGCACCCTATCTGTACGTGGGGCTCTGCTCGCCTCGGAAGTGAAGTCTTCGCTGAAGCCGCAATTTGCCCGCAGTATTTCTCCGCCCATGCGTCCTTTCCAGACATTTTGTGTACCAATGGAAACAGTCGTATCGCGAGAAGAAGGCGAAGGTCTTTGAGACGCTCTCCTATTTCGACTGCGTCAACTTCGCCCGGCAGTGCAAGGCAGCGGCGCTGTTTTTCGGTGGCCCTGATGGACGAAGTCTGCCCGCCCTCTACCGTTTATGGCGCATTCAATGCCTACGATGGCGAAAAGACCATCGTAGAGTACCATTTCAACAACCATGAAGGCGGGCAGGGCTATCAGGAGCGCGAACAGATGGCGTAGCTGAGCGGGCTGTTCGGTGTCGGCCGACGCGAGCGGCCCAGCACTACGTTTCGCCGTCGCAGCGCGCCTCTGCTTGGCGCGCAATTTAAGCTCCAACGGCTATCAGCCGCCCGTGTTGCTCTACGCACTTCCATTCTGCAGCAGCACCCCGGCATACGCTTCGAGGGCCTGCCCAACCCAGCCGCTCAACGATGCTGAAGCAGCTTTAACAGCCGCCCTGGCCGAGCCGTGTGGGTTTGGATGGCATCGGCTCCCCTGCTCGGTGTCAGCTTACTCAGTCCTCTGCCCGAGGACCGGACAGGCAGCAAGCGGCCTCAAACCAGTCGCGTTCATACCAGGACAAAGCAATCAGTGCCGCTTTCTTGGCAGGTGACGGCTGACACCGATTGGATTGAATTAGCCCGTCCGGTGACATATTGATTTTCCGTCGAAAACGACTGCCCTCCGGACCAACCAAATCATTATATATCAACGCGTTACGCTTAATTCTTCAAGAATTAAGCGAGCGGTGTCACATATCATGAGTTATGGATGGAATGATTTTGGGCTCGCTGGTCAATCGTCTTGTTGACGTCACCTGTGAGACGTAGCGCAAGCCCTTGGATTTCGAAGCCTCTCCGACGGTGGGTGCGGGGATCGGCGGCAACGGCGTGCGAAAGGGCGGGCGTCACCTATACCGGTCGTGCTCGGCTCAGGAATGACCATTTGCGCCTGATGTTGCCTTAATGTTTGATTACGATCGACTGAAGGATCAGGCGAGGGTGGTAGGCGAAGCCCTGCAGGCCCGGCTCGACCTCCTCGCGGCAAAGCATTCCTGCATCGGCTATGCCCACGGGCGAGGTCTGTTTTATGGACTTGACCTCGTCACAGACGGCGCGTCGAAAATTCCCGCACGCAACGCTGCACGATGGATCCGAGAATGGGTCAAACTCTTGGGCGTCATGGCAACGTCAACAGGACCGCTTGGCAACATCATAAATAGGCCGTCTCTCTGTTTCAGCCTCTACGATGTTGACGAGTGTGCATCGGCTCTCGAGGCGGCGTTCTCCCAGCTGCCGGAAAGTGAACTCGTCGAAGGATAGTTGCGTCAAGCCCGTCCGGAGAGGCAACGACACCGAGGTCAAACCCCGCTGCAATTGACGTCGAATTCATCCTGTAAGCCGTCGACCGTGCAGCGGCGTGCGACGATGTCCGCCTGCTGGGCTACTCGGGCGGGCCCTTCAAAGTCGGCAAGCATTAGCAAGTGGTTCGGAAGGAACTGACGATCGTCGGTTCGCGCCTGAACCGCCGGCTGTTGTCGTGCGTCGTCCTCGTACGCGAGGCCTCGGCTGCCGGTCGGCTTACGGCCCTATAAGTTGCCGGGCGGCAATGCGCCGTTAAGCAGCCGCTAGAACGGACGCATTTCCTGCCGAATAGCGCTCGCCTAGCCGCCGCGCGTCTCCCCAGGCCCAGCCCCCCCAATTCGACACGGCTTCTCTCTCTCAATCTCGACAGGATCGCGTTATCCGCTGCTGGGATTTCCGGTGGTTCCTTGGAAGGCCAACGGCAGATCTGAAAACAGGCAACAGGAAAAGCGATGAAAATAGAGGCAGAAGCTTAAAATTTGACATACCCTCCAGCAGAATCGGCCGTTATAACTTGAGTTGAAACTAATTAACCGTCTGTAAACTATCGTTTTTCTGTCCGGCGCTTTGGGCTTTCGGTTTTGGCACGCAGCTTGCACCGATATGTTGCGATGCACAACAACCAGTTTGGGAGCGTGGAACATGAGGGGTAATTTCTCGACAATAACAAAAATGTTTTCGGCCAGCCTAATCGCTGCCGGTCTGTCGATTTCGGCTCCGGCCAAGGCGGCCGACGACACGATCAAAGTCGGCATCCTCCATTCGCTGTCGGGTACTATGGCGATTTCGGAGACGACGCTGAAGGACGTCATGCTGATGCTGATCGAGGAGCAGAACGCCAAGGGCGGCCTGCTCGGAAAGAAGCTCGAGGCGGTCGTCGTCGATCCGGCGTCCAACTGGCCGCTGTTCGCCGAAAAGGCGCGCGAGCTGATCTCTAAGGACAAGGTCGCGGCTGTGTTCGGCTGCTGGACCTCAGTGTCGCGCAAATCGGTGCTGCCGGTGTTCTCGGAACTCGGCAACATCCTCTTCTACCCTGTGCAATATGAGGGTGAGGAAAGCGAGCGCAACGTCTTCTACACCGGTGCTGCCCCGAACCAGCAGGCCATCCCGGCCGTCGACTACCTGATGAGCGCCGATGGCGGCTCGGTGAAGCGCTGGGTGCTCGAGGGCACCGACTATGTCTATCCGCGCACGACCAACAAGATCCTCGAGGCCTATCTCAAGGCGAAGGGCGTACCGGCCGACGACATCATGGTCAACTACACGCCGTTCGGCTTCTCCGACTGGCAGACCGAGGTCTCGGCGATTAAGAAGTTCGGCACTGCCGGCAAGAAGACGGCCGTGGTCTCGACCGTCAATGGCGACGCCAACGTTCCGTTCTACAAGGAACTCGGCAACCAGGGCATCCAGGCCGAGGATATCCCGGTCATGGCTTTCTCGGTCGGCGAGGAAGAACTGGCCGGTCTCGACACCGGACCGCTGGTCGGCCACCTCGCCGCCTGGAACTATTTCGAGAGCGTCGACACGCCCGAGAACAAGAAGTTCATCGACGATTGGCACAAGTTCATCAAGAACGACAAGCGCACCACCAACGACCCGATGGAAGCCCACTATATCGGCTTCAACATGTGGGTGAAGGCGGTGGAGAAGGCCGGCACCACCGATCCGGACAAGGTCATCGACGCCATGGTCGGCGTCTCGGTGCCGAACCTGACCGGCGGCTATTCGACGATGATGCCGAACCATCACATCACCAAGCCGGTGCTGATCGGCGAGATCCAGGCCGACGGCCAGTTCGAGACCGTCTCGCAGACGCCCGGCCTCGTGATGGGCGACGAATGGTCCGACTACCTGCCCGATTCCAAGAACCTGATCTCCGATTGGCGCGCGCCGCTTTCCTGCGGCAACTTCAACGTCGCCACCGGCAAGTGCGGCGGCAAGGGCACCAACTGATCCTCCCAGGTCTGTCCGGTCGCGGCGTGGCCCTGCGATCCGAGACCGCGGCCCGGGCGGGGCCTTCGCGTCCCGCCCGGGCAGAAACTCAAATCTTTGAGATTCGCTGAAGCTGATGATCCTATTGCGCGCAATTGGCTTGACGCTGCTGCTGACGATGGCAGGCCTGCTGCAGTCGAAGGCAGCCGAGGCCGATCTTCGCGCGACCATCGCCAAATTCGCGACGGCAACCAATTTCTCGGCCACGGAAGCGATCGTGCGCGAGCTCGCGGCCAGCGGCGACCCCGCCGTCGAAAAGCCGCTATCGGCGCTCGCTGACGGCAACCTCTATATCCGCAAGGCCGATTCCCAGGTCTTCATCGGCAAGGACGCGGCGAGCGGCGTCGAACTGCTCGATCCGCTGAGCGGCGACAAGTCCGCCGATGCCGCCAAGGCCGATCTCACCAAGATCAAGGTCAATAACGGTCTTCGCCGCGCCATTCGTGACGCGTCGGGCGCGCTGACGCTGCGCGCCAAGGATGCGAGCGTGCGCCTCGCCGCCGCCACGACCATGTTCAAGACGCCTGACGCCGCGAATATCGAGCCGCTCGATGCCGCGATCGCCGCCGAAACCGCCCCTGCCGTCAAGGCGCTGTTCGAGCAGGCGCGCGCGGCGTCGGTTCTGGCTTCCGACAAGCCGGAAGCCGACAAGCTCGCTGCCATCGCGCTCATCGCGGCGCGTGGCAACCGCGATGCGCTTTCGCTGCTGACCTCCGTGGAGACCAGCGCGCAAGGCGCGGTCAAGGACGCGGCGACCGCCGCGATCGGCCATATCAATTCGACGCTGGCGCTGTGGGATGCCGGCCAGAACATCTGGTACGGCATATCGCTCGGATCGGTGCTGCTGCTGGCCGCCATCGGTCTCGCCATCACCTTCGGCGTCATGGGCGTCATCAACATGGCGCATGGCGAAATGGTGATGCTCGGCGCCTACACCACTTTCGTCGTCCAGCAGCTGATCCGCACCTCATTTCCGGGCCTCTTCGACTGGTCGCTGGTGATTGCGCTGCCGCTCGCTTTCCTGGTGTCGGGGCTGGTCGGCCTTGCCATCGAGCGCGGGGTCATCCGCTTCCTCTACGGCCGGCCGCTGGAGACGCTTCTGGCTACTTGGGGCATCTCGCTGATCCTGCAGCAGGCGGTGCGCACCATCTTCGGCCCGACCAACCAGGAGGTCGGCAATCCGTCCTGGATGTCGGGGGCGTTCAACATCGGCCAGTTGGCCGTCACCTGGAACCGGCTGTGGATCCTGGTGTTCGCGCTCCTGGTGTTCGGCGTTCTGCTCTATGTCATGAAGCGAACACCCTGGGGCCTGCAGATGCGCGCCGTCACCGCCAATCGCCGCATGGCCGCATCCATGGGCATCAGGACGCCCTGGGTCGACGCGCTGACCTTCGCGCTCGGCTCCGGCGTCGCCGGGATCGCCGGTGTGGCGCTCAGCCAGATCGACAACGTCTCGCCAAATCTCGGCCGCGGCTACATTATCGACAGTTTCATGGTCGTGGTGTTCGGCGGCGTCGGCAATCTCTGGGGCACGCTGGTCGGCGCCTTCTCGCTCGGCATCGTCAACAAGTTCCTCGAGCCCTATGCCGGCGCGGTGCTCGGCAAGATCGTCGTGCTGGTACTGATCATCCTGTTCATCCAGAAGCGCCCGCGCGGCCTGTTCGCGCTGAAGGGCAGGGCGGTGGAAGCATGATCACGCAGCGCTTCCTCGGCGCCGACCGGCGCGTCGCGATCACGATAGTCATCCTGCTGGCCGCGGCCATCATCGTGCCGCTGCTCAACCTCGCGGTCTCGCCGGCAAGCGCCATTTACGTCCCGCCCTATATCGTGGCGCTGGTCGGCAAGTATCTCTGCTACGCGCTGCTGGCGCTGGCGCTCGACCTCGTCTGGGGTTATTGCGGCATCCTCTCGCTCGGCCACGGCGCCTTCTTCGCGCTGGGCGGCTATGCGATGGGCATGTATCTGATGCGCCAGATCGGTTCACGCGGCGGCTACGGCAATCCCATCCTGCCCGACTTCATGGTGTTCCTGAACTACAACGAACTGCCCTGGTTCTGGCATGGCTTCGACCATTTCTGGTTCGCGGTGCTGATGGTGCTGGCGGTGCCCGGCTTGCTCGCCTTCGTGTTCGGCTGGTTCGCCTTCCGCAGCCGCGTCACCGGCGTCTATCTCTCGATCATCACCCAGGCTGTGACCTATGCGCTGCTGCTTGCCTTCTTCCGCAACGACATGGGCTTTGGCGGCAATAACGGCCTGACCGACTTCAAGGATATTCTGGGCTTCAACGTGCAGGCCGACGCGACGCGCTCGGCGCTGTTTTCGGCAAGCGCCGTCACGCTCGCGCTCGCCGTCTTCGTCACCGCGGCGATCGTGCACTCCAAATACGGCAAGCTGCTGATGGCGGTGCGCGACGCGGAGAGCCGCACCCGCTTCCTCGGCTGGCGGGCCGAGAAAGTAAAGCTCTTCGCCTTCACCGTCTCGGCCGTCATGGCCGGCATTGCCGGGGCGCTCTACGTGCCGCAGGTCGGCATCATCAATCCCGGCGAGTTCGAGCCAGCCAATTCGATCGAGGTGGTGATCTGGACCGCCGTCGGCGGGCGCGGCACCATCGTCGGCCCGATCATCGGCGCGCTGCTGGTCAATGCGGGCAAATCCTGGTTCACCGGCATGCTGCCGGAATTCTGGCTGTTCGCGCTTGGCGGGCTGTTCGTCGCCATTACACTGTTCCTGCCCAAGGGCGTTGTCGGCATGTGGGACGGCTGGCGCGGCAAGGCCAGGGCGCGAGCGGCCTCGCTCGCCGCGGAAGCCGGCACCGATCCGCAGGAAGCGCAGCCGACAATCGTGCGCTCGGCGGCGACGACTCCAGGCGCCTGGTCGCCCCCGGCCCCGAACCGCAGCCGGCGGAGTGAGCGACCATGAGCAAGTCGAACACCATCCTCTATCTCGACGGCGTCTCGGTCTCCTTCGATGGCTTTCGCGCCATCAACAATCTGTCGCTGGTGCTCGACAAGGGCGAGATGCGCGCCATCATCGGGCCTAACGGCGCCGGCAAGACGACGATGATGGACATCGTCACCGGCAAGACGCGGCCGGATGAGGGCGAGGTGTTTTTCGACGGTCAGGTCGACCTCACCCGATATGACGAGGCGGAGATCGCCATGATGGGCATCGGCCGCAAGTTCCAGAAGCCGACCGTCTTCGAGAGCCACAGCGTCGAGGACAATCTGATGCTGGCGCTGAAGGGGCCGCGCTCGATCTTCCCGGCCCTGTTCCATCGCCGCTCGGCCGCCGAGGCGCGGCGCATCGACGATATCCTCGGCATCATCCGCCTCGGCGACAAGCGCGAGGAGCTCGCCGCCACTCTCAGCCATGGCCAGAAGCAGTGGCTGGAGATCGGCATGCTGTTGGCGCAGGACCCGAAGCTTTTGCTCGTAGACGAGCCGGTCGCCGGCATGACCGATGCCGAGACCGAGGAGACCGCGCGCCTGCTCAAGGACATCGCCCGCGACCATTCTGTGATCGTTGTCGAGCACGACATGCATTTCGTGCGCGAGCTCGGCGTCAAGGTCACCTGCCTGCACGAAGGCTCGGTGCTGTCGGAAGGCACGCTTGATTTCGTTTCGGCCGACGAGCGCGTCGTCGAAGTCTATCTGGGGCGCTGAGCATGATCTGGCGGATCTCCTTTCATCGTTTCGACCTTTCCTTCCTTCGGCGCTGGAGAAGGGGCTGAGCATGCTCGAAGTCTCCAACGCCACGCTGCATTACGGCGCTGCCCAGGCGCTGCGCGGTGTTTCGCTGAAAGCCGGCGCGGGCAAGATCACCTGCGTGCTCGGCCGCAACGGCGTCGGCAAGACCAGTTTGATGAGATCCATCGTCGGCCATCACAGGCTGACGAGCGGAAGCGTTGCCTTCGAGGGGAAGGCGCTCGACCGGAGCGCGGCGTATGACCGAGCCCGGTCGGGCATCGCATTCGTGCCGCAGGGCAGGGAGATCTTTCCCCTGCTCACGGTGCGCGAAAATCTGGAATCGGGCTTCGCGCCGCTGAAGCCGGGCGACCGCAACATCCCGTCGCATGTCTTCGAGCTGTTCCCAGTCCTGAACCAGATGCTGTCGCGCCGCGGCGGCGACCTTTCCGGCGGACAGCAGCAGCAACTCGCCATCGGCCGCGGGTTGGTGATGCGGCCGAAGCTCCTGGTGCTCGACGAGCCGACCGAGGGCATCCAGCCTTCGATCATCAAGGATATCGGCCGCGCCATACGCTATCTGCGCGACCAGGCCGGGATCGCGGTGCTGCTGGTCGAGCAGTACCTGGATTTCTGCCGGGACCTTGCCGACGACGTCAACATCATGGACCGTGGCCAGATAGTGCATACCGGCCCCGCCGAGGATCTGGACAGGCGCGCTGTACGCAAGCTCCTTACTGTCTAGTGATCATCCTTTGACGCGCAGGCGACAGCCGCAAGTGGCGGACCCTACTAAGCCAGCTTAATCGCTCTCTCGCGCGATCAACTCCAGCGGCCAGACCTCGCGGATGACGCGCGCGCCGTCTGGGCCGGCGAAGGTGGGGAGTGCTGCGAGTAGCATTTCGGCGAGCCGCCTTCCCATGGGCTCCAGCGACGGACGGAAGGCGGTTAGCGCCGGGGAGAAGTAGCGGCAAAGCGGCGTGTCGACGATGACGATCACCGCGACGTCGTGGCCCGGCCTGATGCCCATCTCGGCCAGCGCCTTGCAGCCGCCAAGCGCCATCGCGTCATTGTTGAAGATGATTGCGGTCGGCCTTTCCTTGGGGAGCATCACGCGCGGCGTGACCTCGTAGCCACCGGCCTCGTTGATGAAACCGTCGGCGATAAGGTCGGGGTCGATTTCGATGCCGTGCCTCTTCAGCGCCTTACGGTAGCCGTCGAGGAACAGGTAGCCGAAGTTGAGATCAAGCGAAGGGCGGATGGCGGCAATGCGGCGGTGGCCGCGCGCGACCAGCCGGTCGACTGCTTCGTCACCCGCCCTCTCGAAATCGATATCGAGCGAAGGATAGCTGTCGCCCCCGGATTGACTCCGGCCAAGCGTGGCGAATGGAAAGCCGGCCTTGCTGAGATAGTCGATCCGATCGTCTTTCCGCCGTGTGTTAGCCAACACGACCGCATCGGCCCGGCGAGTTTCAACCACGCGGCGCAGCCTCTCCGGTTGGTATTGGCCGGGCTCACCCATGACGACCATCAGATCGAGCCCGCTTTCGGCAAGCCGCGCCTGCAGGCCGGTCAGGAAAGGGATGAAGAAAGGCTCGCCATATTGCTGGTCGCCCGGATGCGGCTGCAGCATGAACGCGATCGACCGGGTAGCGCCTTGCCTCAGACTACGGCCGGACTGGTTCGGCGAATAGTTCAACTCTCTCGCCGCTTCCAGCACGCGCTGGCGCGTATCGGCATTGACGTCGGCGCGGCCGTTCAGCGCCCGCGACACGGTGCCGATCGAAATCTTCAGATGACGCGCAAGGTCATGAATGCTGGACGCCAAGAGCCACTCTCCCTTGCCTTGGCTAGCACCGGCTGTCGCTCAGGCCAAGGCTTCGGGACGATTTTCGCGAACAGCCGGTTGACATTCTACGCCATCGGGTGTGTTCTCGTAAACGTTTACGGAGAAACGTTTACGGTGATGCCGTCGGTGCCGTGACACTCGGCCGGGAGGGGCCGAGCGGAGGAGGAGCGCTGGATAATGAAGGTCGTCCTGGTCGGGTGCGGAGCCATGAGCAGGCAGTGGCTCGATGCCGCAAGGCGGATCGAGGGGCTTGCCATTGCCGGCCTTGTCGATCTCGATGCGGAGCGGGCCAAGGCGAGGGCGCGCGAATTCGATCTCGCAAACGCCGTCATCGGCACCAGTCTCGACGCAGTTCTCGATGAGGCGAAGCCCGACGCCGTGTTCGATGTCGTGGTTCCGGCGGCCCGCCGCCAAGTCGCGCTTTCGGCCTTTGCCCATCATTGCCACCTGCTCACCGAAAAGCCGCTGGCCGACAGCCCGGAGAATGCGCGGGCCATCATCGCGGCGGCGCGCCAGGCCGGCCGCGTCCACGCCGTAGTGCAGAACCGGCGCTATGTCGCCAATGTCAGGCGGATCAGGCGGTTCCTGGACTCCGGCGCCATCGGCAAGCCGACCAGCATCCATGCCGACTTCTTCATCGCGCCGCATTTCGGCGGATTTCGCGAGAAGATGCGCCACGTGCTGCTGCTTGACATGGCGATCCATACTTTCGACGCCGCGCGCTACATGGTCGCCGGCGAGCCGGCAAGCGTCTATTGCCAGGAGTGGGAGCCGGCCAGTTCCTGGTACCGGCAGGGATCGTCGGCGAGCGCAGTCTTCGATCTCGGCGGCGGCAAGGTCTTCACCTATGCCGGCTCCTGGTGCGCCGACGGTTTTCGCACGAGTTGGGAAGGCGACTGGCGCATCGTCGCCCAGCGCGGCAGCCTCCTGTGGGATGGCCATGACCGGCTGACGGCGGAGGTGGTTGCCTCCGGCCGCGACGGTATCATCGACAAGACGCAAGCCATCGAGGTGCCACCGCTCGATCCCGCCGACCGGGTCGACGGCCATCTCGGCATCATCCAGGATTTCATGCGCGCCATCGAAACCGGCACCGAGCCGGAGACCCGCGGCGCAGACAACATCAAAAGCCTCGCCATGGTATTCGGCGCGATCGAAAGCGCGGAAACCGGACGGCGCGTAGCGATCGAGATCCAGGAAGGATGACGATGCCAAACCCGCTTCTCGACATCAGGATCGGCACGATGGTGCGGGCCAATCTCGACGATCCGGCGGCCTATATCAGAGAGATAGTGCCGCTTGGCTTCGAGAGCATCCAGCCCTTCTTCTGGCAGACGCTGGGCGGCAAGGACCTGCCCAGGCTGGCCGGCCAGATAAAGGAGGCGATCGGCGATGCCGACGTGGCCGTGTCGTCGATTGGGGTGTTCGGCAATCCACTCGAAAGCGGCGAGGTCGATCAGGGCGTGCTCCGCGCCTGGGAAGCCGTCATCGATAACGCGCATCTGTTCGGCACTTCGATGGTCTGCGGTTTCACCGGCCGCATCCGCGGCAAGGAGCTGACCGACAGCCTGCCGCGCTTCCGCGAGGTCTGGGGACCACTGGCCAGGCGCGCCGCCGACAAGGGCGTGCGCATCGCCTTCGAGAACTGCGCCATGGACGGCAACTGGGCGAGCGGCGACTGGAACATCGCCCACAACCCGGACGCCTGGGAGCTGATGTTCAACGAATTGCCCAATGACAATCTCGGGCTCGAATGGGAGCCCTGCCACCAGCTCGTATACCTGATCGACCCGATCCCGCAGATCCGCAAATGGGCGCCGCGCATCTTCCACGTCCATGGCAAGGACGCCACCGTGCGTTGGGACGTAATCCGCGAGCATGGCGTGTTCGGTCGCCTGCCTTTCGTGCAGATGCGCACGCCGGGCTTCGGCGACAGCGACTGGACGAGGGTGATCAGCGAATTGCGGCTGGCCGGCTACAAGGGCGCCATCGACATCGAGGGCTGGCACGACCCGGTCTATCGCGGCGACCTGGAGATCACCGGGCAGGCGCGCGCGCTCGACTATCTGAAGCAATGCCGGGGAGGCAATAGCTACCTGCCCAATCCGGTTTGAGTGCCGGCCGGCGGGAGGAGCCGGCCGATCCGAGCAACTGTTGAAAACCCTTGATCGCGAGGGACCAAAAGGGAGGAACGTGCATGAGCATCACGACCAGAAGAACCGTTCTACGCTCGACCGTCGTGGCGGCCGCCACGGCGCTCTGCGCCTCGATTTCCACCTTGCCGGCAAAGGCGCTCGACGCGCAATGGTGCAAGGACGTCCACATCCGCTTCTTCGTCGGCGGCGCCGAGGGCGACGCCTTCGGCACCATCGTCTATAATGGCGCCAAGCAGGCAGCGGCCGATCTCGGGCCGAAGGTCGACTACATCTTTTCCGGTTGGGACGTCGAAAAGATGGTGCAGCAGTTGCGTGAAGCGGTCGCCGTCAAGCCCCAGGGCATCGCCATGATGGGCCATCCGGGCGACGCAGCGATCATGCCGCTGGCCGAACAGGCGCATAAGGACGGCATCAAGATGATGTACCAGAACGTTCCGGTGCCGACTGTGGTGGCGGCGTTCGGGGGCGGTTATGTCGGCGCGCAGCAGGAGCAGCAGGGGCGCGCGCTCGGCGCCGAGGCGTTCAAGCTGGCCGGGCTGAAGGCCGGCGACAAGGCGATCATGATCGGTCCGTTCGAGAATGAGAGCCGCGGTGCGCGCGAGCGTGGGACGGTCGCCGCGCTGAAGGAGGCCGGCGTGGATGTCGTTCAGATCAATTCACAAACCGAATGGGCAGCCGATCCCAATCTCGCGATCCCGCCGATCACTGCCGCGCTGCTCAACAACCCCGGCGTCAAGGCGGTCGGTTATCCCGGCGGGCAGATGCTCGGCAATGTCGCCACTTATATGCAGGCGGCGGGGAGGAAGCCTGGCGACATTTTCAATTTCGGCTTCGACACCAGCCCACAGATCGTCGAGGCCTTCAAGGGTGGCTGGGTGCAACTGACGGCCGACCAGCAGCCGTTCATGCAGGGCTACATGCCGATCCTCAGCCTTTGCCAGCAGGTGGTGCTGGGGTTGGCTCCCATGAATGTCGACACCGGCGCCGGCTTCGTCACGCCGCAGAACTACGAGATCGTCTCAGAGCTCGCCAAGCAGGCGCTGCGCTGACCTCCCAGGCAGCCGGCCGGGCTTAACCCGGCCGGCGGGACCGCCGGCGAAGAAGCCGCCGAACAGCCATTGCAAGCGAGGATCGCATGGGCGAACGCATCATCGAACTGCGCGACATCAAGAAATCCTACGGCCAGGTCTATGCGCTGGGCGGTGTCAACCTCAGCGTCGATCGCGGCGAGGTGGTCGGCCTGATCGGCGACAACGGCGCCGGCAAGTCGACGCTGATCAAGATCCTGTCCGGCGTGGTCAGGCCGACCAGCGGAGAGATTCTGGTAGGGGAAAAGCCGGTCACGGGATGGAGCGCGGCGCGCTCGCGCGAGGCCGGCATCGAGACCGTGTTCCAGGACCGGGCTCTGGCCGTGCAGCAGACCATCGTGCGCAACATCTTCATGGGTCGAGAGCTAACCGGCTTCATGGGCTGGCTGAAGGTCAACAAGGAGATCGCGGAGGCGAGCCGGCTGATGCGCGAGATCGGCTTCACCTCGAAAGTGTTCACGCCGCATTCGATCGTCGGCCAGCTCTCGGGCGGCGAGCGCCAGGGCGTAGCGATCGCGCGCGCCATCTACAAGCAGGCGGAACTGATCATCCTCGACGAGCCGACGACGGCGCTGTCGCTGACCGAGACGGCAAAAGTTTTCCATTTCGTGCGCCAGGTGCGGGCGAGCGGCCGCTCGATCCTGTTCATCGGCCACAACATCCACCACGTCTTCGACATCGCCGATCGCTTCGTGGTGCTCGACCGCGGCAAGGTGGCGTTGACGGCCGACCGTAGCGAGGTGAAGTCTGCCGAGGACTTGATCAATTTCATGGAAGACGTGGCGCATCCCGGCGGCCTGCCGGGGCTGCACGAGGGCGCGGAGCAGAGAAGGTGATGAGCAAGGCCATGGAACCCGACCTGCAAACTCCCCTCGGAAGAACAAGCGGCCCGGCTGCCAAGGAGTGGAGTCATCCGTCCAACCACTGGCTGCGCGGCTTCGTCCTCGACAACCGCGCATCATTGGGCACGCTTGCCGTGTTCATCGTCATGATGGCGGTTTTCATCATCGCCAACCCGACCGTCTTCACTACCTGGTATCTCTACAGCTCGGTACTGACGACGCTTCCCGTTGCGCTGTTCGTGGTGGTGCCGCTGGTCTTCGTCGTCACCTGCGACGAGATCGACCTGTCGTTCCCGGCAACGATGGGTTTTGCGTCCTGGGTCTTCGCGCTGGTGGTGCAGGCTGGCTACGATCCGTTCCTCGGCATTGCGGCCGCTCTCGTCACCGGCACGCTGCTCGGCTTCCTGGTCGGGTCGCTGGTGGTCTATGGCGGGCTATCGTCGCTGATCGCCACCCTCGGCATGAACTTCCTGCTGCGCGGCCTGATCCAGATCATCAACGAGGGCAAGTCGACGGCGCTGACCAATCTGGCCGACAGCGCGGCCTACAAGATCCTCTCCAGCCAGATCTGGGGCATTCCGGTGCAGATCTTCTGGGCGATCGCCTTCGTCGTGTTCTCGGCGCTACTCTACAACCGGCACCGCTTCGGCGCCCAGGTAAGGGTGGTCGGCGACAATCCGGACAGCGCCAGGCAGATGGGCATCGACGTCAAGCTGGTGAAGGTGAAAGTGTTTGTCTTCACCGGCATCGGGGCGGCGATCGCCGGCACGTTCTCGGTGATGATCAACTTCACCTGGTGGCCGACGGCCGGTGACGGCTATCTTTTGCCGGTACTGGCGTCGGTATTCGTCGGCGGCACGCCGACCTGGGGTGGCATCGGCACGGTGGTCGGCGGCGCCATCGGCGCGGTCACCGTGTCGTTCATCCAGACCGGCGTGGTAGCTGCGGGCCTGAGCGGCTTTTACGTGCAGTTCTTCAACGGGCTGATCATCATCCTGTCGCTGCTCGGCCATAAGTGGAACCAGGCGCGATATCGGTGAAGCCACACTGGGGACATCGGTCAGATAGGGCTCATCCATTTTCGTAGTAATCAACCATCTTTCTCGTGAGCGGGGGGCGATATTGCGAGGCCCGGGGCCAGATTGAGTCCTGTGCGTCAGAAGCCTGGCGCGGCATTGTCCGTTGCTGATCGATGCAACGGCCCACTCGTGAAATGAATTCCGGGGTGGATGCCTACCAGTTCGTCATGGACTGGTGTGGGAACACCGGAACCTGCGATCCGCGCCTGCAAGGCTGCATTGGCGGGTGAGATCGACGCCGAGACGGCGCGAGGCATTTTCGGTCAGTTCGCCAGGAGGAAGGACATCCTGGTCGAAGACGGAATGATGCCCGTTGCCGGCATCTGCCGGAGACGTTCTCTTTGGGTGACGGTCATGGCCGAACTGCTTTAGGGCTGCTGCGAACGCATGCCCCGCCTGATCGCATTTTTTACGCGAGGGGCCATTGCTTTCAATAACCAGATTGCCTGCCTGACCGTTAGTCCATGGTTTGCTGCGAATTCGGCAGGATTGTAGGCTTGATCCCACTGATGTCCTGACCCTGCGTGGAAACTCCCACTTTGATGCTGGCGGCAATGAAACGTGCGGGGGTCGGGAAGGTTTCGGTTCATCAGACTTACGGACCTTCACGCCGAGGCAGCTAGGCAGCCAGTGACCTGCTCCCCGTTTTGTCGGCGCCTATAAGTTAGCCCTGTTCACGTTGTGAGGTGCTCCCCGTCTTTGGACCGCCCCGGGCGGGAACTTCCGGGGTGTCTGGCTCAGGCAGCGGAAGCCGCCGATGAGCCTTTCATGAGCGATATCGGCGGCTTGTTCCCGCTGGCGCTGTGGGGGCGGACGGTATTGTAGTCCTTACGCCATTCCTCCATTTTCAGGCGGGCGTCGTCAAGCGTCAGGAACCAATGGGCGTTGAGGCATTCGCTGCGGAACTTGCCGTTGAAGGATTCGATGAAGGCGTTATCCGTTGGCTTGCGACCGGCAGGCTCTCTCAAGTGTCGCCACGACATCTTCTCCCCGATAGCTGAATCTTGGGTCGACCGCAGGGGAGAAGCGCGAGACGACGACGGTGAGCACGCGGATCTTGCGGCCGGTCGCCAGTTGGTCGTGAACGAAGTCCATGGCCCAGACCTGGTTGCTGGCGATCCTCCCGCAGCTTTGCCCTCACTCGTCGCCTCGGCGTCTTGTTGCGGATTTGCAGGCCCAACTCCTTGTAGAGGCGATAGATTCGCTTGGCGTTCACGGACCATCCCTCCGGGCGCTGCAATACATGGACGCGCCGGTAGCCGTAGCGCACCCGCGTCGCCGTGATCTCCCTGATCCTAGCTTTCAAGGCCGCCTGGTCGCCGCGCTTCGACCTGTAGTGATAGAGTGAGGTATCGATCCGCAGGCAGGCACAGGCCCGCCTGATCGAGACCTTCCAATCCTTTCGGACATCATCGACAAGACGGCGGCGGCGAACAGGCTTCAGAGCTTTTTTGACAGGACATCCTGCAGCATGGCCTTGTCGAGCGTTAGGTCGGCGACGATCTTCTTCAGCCGATTGTTCTCATCCTCGAGCTGGCGCATGCGCTTGACCTCTGATGGCGTCAGCCCGCCATAATGCTTCTTCCAATTATAGAACGTCGCGTCCGAAATGCCGGCCTTGCGGCACACCTCCGCAACCGGCGTTCCTTCATCCGCCTGGCGCAAAATGAACGCGATCTGCGCCTCCGAAAACCTTGACCTCTTCACGGAACTCTCCTTCTCCCATCATCGGGATCATAATTGGAAAATTCCAGCTCTGAACGGTCCGGAAAACCGGGAGCACGTCACCAGCCTCAGTCCGGCGGGTTGTGTAAACACCAGTTGGCCCATAGGCTGACCTCATTCAGCAGGTATCTCGACGATGAACTTGGAAGACCTCTATCGCATTCTCAGAACTGGTCACGTGCAAGCGCAGGGCATTGTTGACACCGTTCCCGACCCCTTGTTGGTGCTCGACGCCGGTCTAACCGTGCAGAGCGCCAACCGGTCGTTTATCAAAACATTCGCCGTCGAGCGCTATGAGACCATCGGCCAGCATCTCTACGAGTTAGGAAACGGCCAATGGGACATTCCCGAGCTTCGGCGTCTGCTGTCGGATGTCATTCCGAGAAGTACGGCCGTCATAGATTACAAGGTCGAGCACGAATTCCCGGACATCGGGAAAAAGACCATGCTTGTCACCGCGCGCACCTTGTTCAGCCCGGACGACGTCAGCCACGTCATGTTGTTGTCGATTGTGGACGCTACCGAGAGAAGCCGCAAAGCCGAAGAGTTCGAAGCGATATTCAGTGAGCTACGACACCGGATGAAGAACCTGCTTGGCTTGGTGCGGGCACTAGCCAATCAAACAAGGGCCGAGGGCATCTCGGGCGAGGAGTATCGCGACGCGTTCCTAGGCCGCCTAGACGCTATTGTGGAGGCGAATGACCTTTCCCTCAAAGATCATGGCGAAGATAGCCTTGAAGCGCTCGTGGCGCGTGCGACCAGAGGCTTCCAGTCCAGCCCCGAGGCGATCAGAGTTGAGCCCGGAACGCCGGTGACGCTTGCGTCGAAAGAGATCATGTCACTCAGCCTCGTCCTTCACGAGCTGGCCACCAACGCCGTCAAATACGGGGCCTTGTCAGTACCGGCAGGGCAAGTGGACATCCGGTGGCTGCTTGAAGATGGGAATGCGCTGCGGATCACATGGTCTGAGCGTGGCGGACCATCGGTCGCTGAACCGACCTCGACGGGGTATGGAACCCAGCTCATCCAATTTGCAATCGCCTACAATCTGGGCGGTCGGGTGGAACAGACATATCATCCTGGTGGTTTGGAGGCCCAAATCGTCATCCCACTCGAAAGGGCGGCTCGCCCGGATTGAGGGCTGGTGCAGAAGACCGCGTTGATCGTTGAGGACGAATTTCTGATCGCGATGGACCTCAAAGCCATGGTTGAGCGTCGCGGCTGGAGGGTTTTGGGTCCAGTTGCGACTGTTGCAAACGCACAGCGCCTGCTGGAAGAGGAACTGCCGTCGGTCGCGCTCCTCGATATCCATCTGGGCAATGAGGTTGTCACTCCTGTCGCCGAAATGTTGAGCAGCCTCGGCATTCCTTTCGCTGTGGCAAGCGCTTATGACCGGCCGGATCTCGCCGGTGGCCCTGTGATGTCAGGAGTGCACAATGTGGGCAAGCCGACCTCGGAGCATCGGCTGGCGGAGGTGTTGAGGTTGCTCACGGCTTCGACGCAGGCGAGCGATCGCAATATCTGACATTTCCTTCGAACCGGTTCGGGCTGCATTCGAGCTAGTTACTCCGCGAAATCGGTTGATGATGACTCCCCGGGGTAACTTGCTGGTGCCAGTCACCAGCTGCCGAACGCTGAGTCGATCTGGGGCGCATGGGTTGGGATGGCGCCAATTTATCGCCCCACTGTCGAGCGCGGACGCATGTCGATCCGGCGACTACCTGCCGACTTGATCAACGTCATCGGCACACAGCGGATGATCACGTTATCCTGCCGGAAACGTCGCTCAAGTGCAGACGGCGATCACGCCACTCGAGTAGGTCGATCTCTCGGTCATGACTTCAAAGATGACGATCTTGTCGGCATTTGGCTCGTCACCTCCACAAACCGTCGGTAGGAGCCTGCAGGTAGGCGGTGACGCCGTCGAAACGAGCGTCAGCTCTCGCTTTACACTCTCAAAGTCTTCTTGGGCGAAAGGCCGGCCGCCGTTGTCCACACAAGGCAACAGAATCTGAACAAGGTACATTGCGGTCAATGGTGGGAGCGTCGGTTTCTGTCGTCAACGGAATTGTGAATGTCGGTGGCCGCGACGACGGCGTGACCGAGGTTAGCGCGATCTGGTCGATCTCGTTCATCACATCACCGCGGCGCCCTTGTCGTTCGCACACATCGGTTTAAGGTCCTATTGGGTCGGATAGGGGGGAGAAAGATTGTCTCGTCGATCGGCACGAGTCCATCTGCTTGGACTAATCGCGGCAGCTGTGTTGCCGGTCTGGCTTTTTGCTGCCTACCTGCTTGGAACCTACGCCCTGCATGAAAGATCACGGATCGAGCAGGAGGCCCTTTGGACGGCTCGCCAGGTGTCGCTGGTAGTGGAAGGGGAACTCGCCAGTCTCAAGACAGTTCTGGATGGGCTCTCCAAGTCCCCCGCTCTTGCCAATGGCGATTGGCAGGCCTTTGGAGCCGAGGCACGCCGCCTTGTCGATGGGACCGATGAGGTAATCACGCTGCGAAATATTGACGGTCGTTGGGTGGTAAGTACTGAATCTGAGCCGTCCTCCGATCAGCCTTTCGCAGCAGCGCCTACTCTCGACGAACGCGAGCAACTGAAACTTGCTGGACTCCTCGTTGGCAATGTGTTCGCCGGGCAGAAGCCGAACGAGTATCGCGTAGCCGTCAGCAGGCAGGTCTCGGGTTTCAACGGCGAACCGTTGTTGCTTTCGATATCAGTTCCTACCGAACGCATCCGCCTTGTCATGCTGCCAGCGGTCCCCGAGGGATGGACTGTCGGCATCGGCGACCGCGAGGGAAAATATGTCGCGAGATCCAAAATGCATGACCAGGTCACCGGGAAACCCGGTTTGCCCGAATACATAGCCAAGGTCGTGGGCCGCTCCGGAACCTTCCAATCTCAGAATTTCGAAGGGACCAGATTGCTGGCTGGATACTACCGGTCGCCTTACTCTGGCTGGTTCTACACCGCCAACGTTCCACTATCCCGGGTCCACGCGCCGCTATGGTGGTCTGTCGCGCAGATTGCAGGGATTGGTCTTTCGGCACTGCTTTTCTCGGTTGCCCTGGCCTACTTTGTCGGCAGGACCTTCACAAAGGCGACCGCAGATCTCGTCGAGCGAGCTGATGCGCTGGGCAGCGGGCGGCCAGTGCAGCCGATCGTTTCCTCGGTCTCGGAGTTCGACACGATTGGGCAGGCCATGATCACGGCAGAGCACGCCATCGCGGAGCGCACGCGCGAGTTGGAAACGGTTTTAGAAACCGTTCCCGCCGCGGTATGGTTTACCTATGATCCGCAGGCGCGCCAGGTAATCCGCAACCGGTTTGCTGCAGACCTCATGGGGCTACCGTCGCAGCCTCACAGGTCGTTTGGAAAAGCGGATCTGGTGATCGATACTCTTGCGTACAAGGATGGCCAAGCTGTCAGTCGTGAGGACCGCCCACTCAGCAGGGCGATGCGAGGCGAAGAGACCACCAACGAGGAATTTGCATACACTCTCCCGTCGGGAGCGCAGCGATACCTGCTTTCCAGTGCACGGCCGATCCGCAGCGCGGACGGCTCTGTCGCAGGCGCGGTGCAGATCAGCTTGGATATTTCCGAGCGAAAACGGGGGGAGGAACAGCGCCAGTTGCTCGTCAACGAACTAAACCACAGGGTCAAGAACACGCTGGCTGTGGTCCAGGCCATAGCTGCCCAATCCATGCGCAACGCCAGCAGCCTGGCACAGGCGCGTGAGGCGCTTTCCAGCCGACTGGTGTCTCTGGCAAAGGCGCACGACATCTTGACCCTCGAGAACTGGAGCGGCGCCGACCTCAGCGCCCTGATTGTAGCCGCCGTTGAGCCGCATGCCTCCCTCGATCGTTTCCACATGCACGGCGAACAAATCTGGCTTCCACCCAACATCGCACTCTCCTTCGCCCTCGCGCTTCATGAGCTGACGACAAATGCGATCAAATATGGCGCACTCTCCAACTCAACGGGATCGATCGAGATCAATTGGAAGCTGCAGGAGGCTGAAGGCGGCCGGCTTCTTGAGTTCCATTGGCGTGAGAAGGGCGGCCCACCTGTCACCCCCGGCAAACGCGGATTTGGTACCCAACTGCTCGAGCGGGTATTCGAGGGAAAGAACGCTGGTGGGGCGAAGATCAGCTACGACCGGATTGGACTACGTTGCGTGTTTCGAGTGAACCTCACCGAGGAAAGGTAGTTCAACATTCACGGAACATAAGTTCCGGTGAAGCGTTGTGCTCCGCTCGGGGTATCCGGAAAGATGGGCAGTGGCGCGGTTCTAGTCGTTGAAGACGAGACGATGATTTTGCTCGATCTGGAATCGGCGCTGGAAGAAGCGGGCTTCGAGGTCGTAGGGGCAAATAACGCGGCAAGCGCGATTGCCGCTTTTGATGCCGACCCGGAAAAATTCAAGGCGCTGGTGACGGATATCCGAATGGGCTCTGGCGAGACGGGATGGGAGCTGGCGAGGCGTTGTCGCCGCGCCAATGCAGTGCTGCCGGTCGTCTACATTAGCGGCGACAGTGCGACCCACTGGGCTCACGAGGGCGTCCCGAATAGCATCATGATTACAAAGCCGTTCTTCATGCCGCAGATAGTCACGGCGGTATCCACGTTGCTCAACCAACTGCCGACGATCGATCCGACCTGACTGCGCTGGCCTGCTTCGAGAATCCATCTCCCTTACGGCCATTACGACGCTCGTCCTAAGCTTTGCCACTTCGCATTTTCCTTTTACCATTGGACCATCTGCGGCGCTGCGTTTCATCACGTCGGTCCAAATGCTGCCGGTTATATGCGACTTCGCGTTCCTTGCGGCGCTAGAGAGTGCGAGGTCGCTGCGAATTCAGCCGCCAGCTTCTATAAGGCGGTCTAAAGGGGCTGATTTTCGGCCCTGTCATCCATGATGGCGCCAAGGGGGCATCCTCGATGACCCTGACCCTGCGTGCCCACGTCATGAAGGTCTTTTGCGCGGCCTCGAGAGACTTCCGGCCATCATACGCGGCGTAACAGGTTTCATACGCAGCTGCGTGCAGGAGGCCACGCCTTTCGACGGGCCATTCCTCCAGAAACTCTATCGCATCCATGATACATTCGATCGTTCGAAGAAGGAGGCTGTCGTCCCTCGCGAAAATCGGCCCTTGAACGTTCCGTCTTCCATGGCAACCTCCCTTCAGACCCACTGAGCAAGATTTTGCCTTCAACGCGCCCGGGCTAGTCGGACTATCATCTCCCGCTTGGCGAGTACCCTCGGCACCGGAGAAAAATATTGGAGGAGTCTATTTCCAATCCAAGGGAGTTGGTGGGCCGCGTTGGCGGCCCTCGCGGCCATCAGATTGACGCCTATCTCAACGATCTCTCGGTCTGATAAATCCGTGTTGCCAACTGATCCGCTCTGCACTCCCATGAACGTGACGCAGCCCGTCTGCCAAGTTTTGGCGGACGGGCATTTTGCTTCAAAATCGGTAACAGCCCGCTCGGCTGGGCCAAGTGAACGTGTCACTTAAATGCCTCGTTCATCGACACCGGCGGAGCGTGATCTAAACAGCGAAGCGAGTAAGGGGAGCGCGTCTGGCCGGCGAACTCAAGGGGGCAGGCCGACCCGAGGAGGGGCCGGAATAAGAATTCGTAAGCCAACCTCGATTGTTCGTATGCCAAGTATCTTTTGCCCGCTATGATGCAGTCTGCCGTAGGGGAAGAGTTTGTCTGCGCACGAAGATCATTCTGTCGAGATCATCCGAGAAGCCACATGGGCGGTACGGGTCACCGTCTATGGCAGCACTTTGACTTTCCCGTTCGAGGCACAGGACTACGCTCGGTCTTATGCTGACGGCCAGGCGTTCCGCCTTGGTGTTCCATGTGACGGAGCTTCGGAAGTCGGCTTAAGCAACTCAAACTGAAGTCGGGTTAAACCTGTGCGCTCCAAAGCAGGCCTTGGCGGCAAAGGGTCTGGCAGACCCAAGCCGTAGCGGTCTCGTGCTCGACCAGGTGCCTCGACGGCGGCATCGTGGGGTGATCGCAATGCCATCATGCACGCTCTAGGGCGGCGATCCTGCAAATCTTTGGAACCTTTTGCCGAAACGCGTGTTACGCTTGGTCAGGGGGATTTCGGCCCGCCATGGAACAACGAGTTTTGTCCTCCGGCATTTCCGGTGCGGGAGGTGATAAAAGCCGTGAAGTGAACATTGCGGTCCAACCCGCCGGGGAACTGGAAGATTTCTTCCAGAACGCAGCCGTGGCTCTCCACCTTGTGGCCCATGACGGCACCATATTGCGTGCCAATCGGGCCGAACTGGATTTGGTCGGCTATTCTGCGGAAGAATACATCGGCCGCAACATCCGCGAATTTCACGCCGATCCCGCCACGATCGACGATATTCTGAACCGTCTTTCCCGGCATGAAAACCTTCAACAGTATCGCGCGAGGTTGCGCACGAAGGACGGCTCAATCCGCTGGGTTGAGATAACATCCAATGTGCGCTCCACCGGCGGACGGTTCCTAAACACGCGCTGCATCACCATCGACGTGACTCAAAAGGTCAAAGCGCAAGAGCTGTTGCGCGAGCAGGAGCAGAGGCTTGCCCTGACCTATGATAGCGCCGGTGTGGGGATAGTGGAAGCTGACGCCGAAGGCCGGCTGCTGCGGGTGAACGGGCATTTGTGCCGTCTCTTGGGGTATACGCAGGAGGAGTTGATTGGTCGACCGGTTTTCGATTGGACCTACCCTGCCGACGTCGAGGTGGATCGCGCGAAATATCGCCAACAGGTCGCCGGTGAGATCAAAAGCTATACCATTGAGAAGCGGTTCGTGCGCAAGGACGGATCGGTTTTCTGGGCTGTCGTGACATCTTCCAGCGTTCTCGACGGGGGCGGGCAGTTTCGCTACGCAGTACGGGTGCAGCACGATGTCTCCGAACGAAAAGAGATCGAGGCGGCACTCGCCCGAAGAGCCGAAGAGCAGGCTGCGCTCCATCAACTGACGGAAATGCTCCAGCACGCTCTAACCCGCGAAGACGTCTACGAGGCTGCCCTCGACGCAATTCAGCGCGGGCTGAGATGCCGACGTGCTTCTATTCTGCTGTTGGAAGACGGCATCATGAAGTTTGTCGCCTGGCGGGGCCTGTCGGATGCGTATCGAGACGCGGTGGAAGGCCATTCGCCTTGGTCCGCGGCAGACCGCGATCCACAGCCTATTTCCATGAGCGACGTGGCACACGCCGAACTCCCCAATAGCTTGAGACAGGCAATCCGAACAGAACGCATTGGCGCGGTCTGCTTCATCCCGATATCCGAAGGCGGGCGTCTGCTGGGCAAGTTCATGGCCTATTTCGACGAGCCGCGTGATTGCTCGGCAGAAGAGCTAGACGTCGTCCGGACAATCGCGCGCCAGCTAGGCTTCGGCATTGAGCGTGTCAGAGCACAGAATGCGACCCAGCGATTGGCGGCGATTGTGGAGTCATCCCATGACGCCATCGTGAGCAAGGACCTCAACGGCATCGTCTCCATCTGGAACGGCGGCGCCGAACGCTTGTTCGGCTATACGGCCGCGGAGATCGTTGGCAAGCCCATCACCACCATCATTCCCGAGGATCGGGTGGACGAGGAGCCGCTGATTTTAGGTCGCATCCGCAATGGCGAACTTGTGGACCATTTCGAGACGGTTCGCCGCCGCAAAGACGGAACGCTGGTTGATATCTCTCTCACGATATCGCCGGTGCGGGATGCGTCAGGCCGCATCGTCGGTGCCTCCAAAATTGCCCGGGACATAACCGACAAAAAGTTTGCGGAAGCGAAAATAAAAGACAGCGAGCGCCAACTCAAAGACCTGCTCGCAGCCATTCCCGCCGCGATCTACACCACCGATCGGGATGGCAAGATCACCTACTTCAATGAAGCGGCGGTGCAACTGGCCGGCCGGACGCCTGTGATTGGCACCGACGAATGGTGCGTGACATGGAAGCTGTTCTGGCCGGATGGAACATCGCTTCCCCATGACCAGTGTCCGATGGCTATTTCTCTGCGTGAAGGTCGGCCTATCCGGGGTTACGAAGCAGTGGCCGAGCGACCTGACGGCACTCGGGTTCCCTTCATTCCATATCCCACGCCGACGCGCGATGCTGCTGGCAACATCACCGGCGCCATAAACATGCTGGTCGATGTAAGCGAGCGTAAGCAAGCTGAAACCCAGCAGCGGATATTGCTCGATGAGCTCAATCATCGCGTCAAGAACAACATGATGATGTTGAAGTCCCTGCTCTCGGTCGCGGCAAGGACCAGCAAGAACTCCGAGGCTCGGACGGTTCTGGACGAGGCAACCAAACGGGTGGCGGCGATGGCTGCCGCTCAGCGCGTCCTCTATGACACGCCTGATGCGGTCAACTTCGGAGCCGGGCCGTTCCTGGGAGCTGTTTGCGAGACGGCAAAACAGATGTTTCCCCCAGCCGTCCAATTGGTCTGCGAGGCAGATCCAATCCAACTGCCGAACGACATTGCGATGCCGCTGGCGCTTATTATCAACGAGCTCCTGATCAATGCTGTGAAGTATGGCTTGCCCGGAATCGGGCAAGGAAGCATCCGCGTTTCGATCAGACGAAGCGGCGGAGGTGTTAGCCTTGTGGTCGAGGACGAGGGCCCGGGCTTCGAAGTCAGTTCAGTGCGATCGTCTTCGTCGGGTCTGCGACTTGTCGAAGGCTTAGTCCGACAGATCGGCGGGACGTTCGAAGTCAGTCGGCACCCGTCCAGATGCAACGTAACCTTTTGCCAGATGCCCCAGGAGACTGGCCTTGCGACCAAAAACAGCAATACCTGAGCTAAGCCGTGCGGGGGCCATCAATGGATCCTTCAAGCCGCAGATCGTTTTTTCCCGAGATGAGGTGAGTGGCGGACCGGCCGAAACCACTCAGAGCCAGCTGATCTTGATCGTCGAAGACGATTATCTGATCGCGCTGGACATAGAGGCCGGATTACTGGCCGAGGGCTTCTCGCTAGCAGGCCTCGCAACCAGCGCCGATCAGGCGATAAGCATGGCGATCGCGACCAAGCCGGCCCTTGCCCTGATGGACATCCGCTTGCTTGGCAAGCGGGACGGCGTCGATACGGCCCTGGAGTTGTATCGAGAGCTGGGTATCCGGTGCATCTTTACGACTGCACATGGCGATCGCGACGTGCGGCTCCGAGCGGAAGCGGCCAAGCCGCTCGGCTGGGTGCAGAAGCCATATTCTATAGCGACTCTGATTGACGCGATCCGAAATGGCTTTCAGGAAATCCAGAACGAGGGCTGAACGCGCTGGGCAATGCGCCCGGATCCGCCGAGCGCGCCACGTCAGTGTTGGCTGCTGAGGTGCTCTGCTCTCTCAGCTTTGCAACCAGTTCATCTCGGCCGCGGCAGCCGTGCTCGTACATGGTCACCGCTTTACGGGTCTCATCCGGGCATTCGTCGCTGTCCGGCTTAATCCGGAATTCTCGACAGAAGTCGTCGACGGCCTGCGCGAGCACGGCCAAGTCTTCGGGATACAAGATGCCGGAATTGACCATAGCCTGCCTCCCTGGGGCCAATGAGAACTCTACGCCTTCATGGGCCGCTTTCAATCAACTTTTATGTGCTGACAGGAGGAAGGAAACCTATCGCGTCGAGGTCTGTTCGGCTCAAAAGACGGAGCCATTTAAGATGGGCCGGCAGGACAAGCCCGGACGCAACAGAGAGTTTGATATGGCAATGCTTGCGCGACGATTGGTCCCCGGACAGCCCGCCACTAGCAAGTGTCAAGCGGGCTGCCCTCGGCGGGAGCCCGGATGATGATGGCCCGGAACCGTGTCGGTCGCCGGGCCGCTTTAGGTACCGGTGAGACGATCATCCAGCAAGTAATGCGACTAGCTTTCGGTGGGTTAAGGGCGCACAGTGCCCCAGCCTGATGCGGGGCAAAGGAAGCGGGCATTTCGGAAGACCACGCCCGCGAGCTGATCGACCTGATCGGAAGCAACTGGAACTCCTTGTTGCGGGAAGCCCGGTTTCTTAAGAGCCGAAATTGATGATGGAGCGATCCCAGCAGCATGAGTGCTATGCCGGATAGCCGCAGCCCCGGTGAGCGGCGCCCCTCAGATTCACCGGCCCCGACGGAAGGCCTGCTTGCACTATCAAGGTGCGGCGGCCTCTACCGACACGGTTCCGGGCCATCATCATCCGGGCTCCCGCGTATCGGTACGGTAGGCGACTGGACTCTGGGGTGCGCCTGGGCTGCGCGGTGGCCGGGTCGGGCGGCTTCGAAGCTGAAATGCTCGTTCAGGGGGTAGACGGCAAGTGGCGTACAGAATGGTCCGGTGGATGAGTGGACGTTCAAGGGCCTCTCAGCCAACGACAGAGCCGCCCATGAATTCCATCAAGACAGAAGGCGAAAGGCGCGTCGTACCGGAGTGTTCGGGGCTGACACATGGCACAGCTGGAGGTCGACAATAGCTCATTGCGACCGGGGAAAGCTACGGGCTCGTGCGAGCCACCTCAAGCGCATCATCAAATCTTCTCAGTAAGCGCAGGCCCTTCAATCAATGCACATGCCGCTGCATCACGCTTCGCAGCCATCGAAAAAGACTCATGTCCGTCGGCCGGCCAGCGTATTCTTCGATGGCAGTTCGCAGAGTCAAGTCAACCAGTTCTTCACCTGATTTTAGCGAGCCGCCTCGATACTGTCGGGCCATTATTCGCAAAGCACCGAGCAGTTGCTCGTCGTCCTGGGCAATCAAGAGGTTTTTGGGACGCTTTGTGCAAACATCTGCGCGGTCCCCATATCTTAATCATAGGGTGTCGACAGGGCAGGCCAAGGGGCGCCCGGGAATAAAGTGGCGCGCTGCCCAGCGGCCCGCGAAAGCCGGCAAATAGTATCTCGGGGCGGAACTCTTCTCCCGGCGTTGCCGTTCAATTGGATACAGCTTCGATACCCACGACACGGCCCGCTCTCTGGGCGCCAATCCCACGTGACAATCAATTCAAATCAGGCGATTGCGTTCCGCGAGTTCACGTGCCCGCCTCAGAGTGCCGTCGGTGTCGGCGATCCTGCGCCTTGCTGCTTCGTCGGTTCTGATCTTCAACCGAGCCGACGTGGTCTTGGATGACTTGGCCACCGCCACGATCACGACGGGCGGGGCATCGGGTGTTTTCATGGTTCTCATGGGTATTCTCCTTTCAGGTCAAATGAATGCTGGGGCCGCCGTCACCCAGACAATGCCGCACATGATCGGGCCAGGAGCGCTGGACCGCAATATCGGCCTTGCCGACGTCAGGAAGCCCCGGTCGGTCTCCACCCGCCGCTTCGCGTCCTGAGCGAGCGTTCAGTTCGCTAACGATCTTTTCCGGCCGGTGCGTCTTGATGCCGATCATCATTTTTTTCTCAAACTCGGCAGGCTGACCGGTGAAGATGTCGAAAACGGTCCAACTGTTCGGCTCGTCCATCCGAAGCGCGTAGCGGTTTGCCATGTTCGCGTCCTCTATTTTCGCCCTCGGGGAGCGTCGACGGGCTCAGGCCTTTGTGATGACAAAAGCCGAGATCAGCACAGCGAAAATCCAGTGCGCGACACCCACCTTCAGGGCGAATGGACGAGATGAAGAGAGCGCCGCACCCATGCGCGTCCCAACTGTCCCCTTCGCATCAACCGGGCCGCCGCGACACCGAGCGGCGCCTTGGTGCCGAGCTTGCCGAACGCGCTAGGCGCTTCACGCTCGGAGAAGAGCCTGGATTTGCATACGAAACCGGACTTAGCGGTCGGCGCGGCTGCCGGGCGGCTGCTTTAAGGGCAACTTCTTCTCGTGGCGGAACGGCTGCATATCCTTCTATAGAGCGTTTGCCTCGCGATGGATAGGAGAACTGAAATTATTCTCTAGGGGCACAAAATTATCCGCCGTAAATATTTGCGACTTGCAAAAAAATGGCGTTTGATGGCGAGAATTCCTGCAGGATTTACGGCCTCAGCGCCCGAGTTTTTATTTAACCAACAAAAATAAAACGCCTACACCGCCTTGTCCGCCGCGCAATTGTGGCGCATATAAAGCTCGTTGATTTGGTCGAGGTGGCTTCGTGATCATGAAAGCCTCGCCGTTCGCTGAAAGCATGGCGACACTCCCGGCGCGGCCTCTCGCCATGATACCGGTACTGACCAACTGGCAGCACCGGACGTCGTTTCGGCGGTTCGGTGCAATCGAAGCGGAAGAGTGTGCGCGTGTTTCCGCAGAAAGCCGCAGATGGCCCCTCGTACCACGCAGACCGTCGTTCGCTTCGTGCCGCAGCCACCCGGAGACTATCGCGCGATCTCGACGAGGAGCCTCTTGAAGGGGCTTCTCGCACCGCCTGGCGCCGCGTGGCGACTTTCGTTCACCTGCCGGCGATCTCAGCAAAGGGATCCACGCAGCAAATGGTGCCCGTCGAACCGGCCTCGCTCGAGGCCGCGCTCGACAAGGACCGGAGGCAATCATGACGACCCTCATGCAACGCAACGCACAACCAATCCAGCACGGAACCTCGACCCGTCTTTTTGATGTCGGACAGGCGGTCCGGCTCAAAGGCGGTCTCAGAACCGGCCCCAAGACCGGCGAAATCTAGTGTCACCCGTACCCCCCGCCGAGGGGGAACTCGCCGCAATACCGTATCCGCAGCGACGCCGAACCGCATGAGCGGGTGGTGACGGAGGACAGGCTGGAACCAGTCGACGAGGTGTCGGACGGGGCGTGAGGCTCATCGAAAGGACATTCGGACATGGCCAAGGGACAGAAGCGCTCGAACCGAGAGATCAGGAAGCCGAAGCAGGACAAGAGTCCGGTCAAGCCTGAGAGGGCGTTCGGCCAAATCAAAGGTGCGGGTGGAACCCACGCCCAAAGCAAGAGCAAGGGCTGACCGCAGGATGTTTGCCCGAGGCGGATTCCTATGAAGTTGTGATCGAATTCTATCGCACGCGGCTTGCCGACGACGCGCACGCCGTCGTCGGCCGTGAAACCGTGGACGCGGTCGACCTCGACGCCGTGATCGAGATCGCGCGGCTTCTAGCAAGGACGCTGAACATGCCCCAGTGGCCAGATGCCGTCGCCATTGCCGACGCCGAGGGTGCGACGATCTATTCCAGCATCATCGCCGCGCAGACGGACATAGACAAAGGGCCGACATCATGAACGCAAGCGACCTTCGCACTGATGCGGCTCGCGACGCCTGGCCTGATCTCCGCGAGGAAAATGCAGGCGGCGCGCGGGCCTGCGACTTTGAGGACCATCAATATCGCCGCCGCGTCGAAGTCGATCGTTCCTGGACCGTCTATCACGTCTTCACCGGCATTCCAGCGCATGTGAACGGCGACTCCATGGTCGGGCTCAGCCAATCGGAAGCGACGAAAAGCATGCTGTCCCTGAACTTTTGCAGCAGCGAGCGGCGCAAGGAGAGGATCGCCGCGCGGTTCTTCGCTGCACCCGAGAAACCGTGAGAACAGTCATGACTCTGGCATTCCCGAACCCCAGCCGAAGCTTCGATCCAGAGCGCAACGGCGTCTACTTCGTCGGTCACGACGGCATGTTCCAGATCCGTTTCTTCATCGAAGCCGAGGCCCTGGCCAAAAATGGCATTGTCCTAGGCGGGAAGGCGAGCGTGGAGGCGGCGTATCTTTCGGCGTTCGATGCTTTGCGCAACTCCATCCAGGACATGGCAGGCAAGGTTTATACCCGCCACCGCCGCGACTCCTACACTTTGACCGCCGCCGATTTCAGGTAACAGCTTCCGCTTGGGATCAAAGCTGATCAGCAATCGGCGGCTACGCTCGTCTTTCCATGCAATCGGGCGTAAGGTACGCGATGGCTGGCAAAAAATTCCGAGTTCCCGTGGTTGTCTACATCGCCGGTCCGCTCGGCTTTACTCTCATTGAGTCCGTCGCACAGGCTTCCGATTTCCTGTTTGACCATTGGCCTGGAAACGACAGCCTGGCTTGGACGGACGCAATGAAGCGATGCGCCGAAGATGATGCCGCCGATGACGCGAGTGTCGCATTCCTCACCGCGCTTAAGGGTGCGGGGATTAGCTACGACCGCACGGTTGAGATTTACTGAGCTCGGCGAGCGACTGCGCGGTGTGGAGTCAAGCGCGCCTGCCGGGTTGCTATTCCTAGCCAGCATTAGACCAACTAACAGACAAGGAGTGTTCGAATGGCGATGAAGCCGAACTATCGGTACGAGCGGAGTCAACGAGACAAGGCCAAGGCGGCCAAGAAAGAAGCCAAGCTTGCGGGGAAAGTCGCGAAGGACAAACCTTCATCTACAGAGCGGAAAGAAGCACAAGACGTAGCTGGTGATGAAAGCTAGGGCATTGCGATGACAATACGCGAGACGGATAGCTTTGAAATCGACGTGGAATGTCCCCGTTGCCATCATCAAGCGAAGACGCTCGTCGGCTGGATTCGGACGCACACCCAGATGGAATGCGCGAACTGCGGCAATATCATCGACATTGAAAGCAAGAACTTCAGGTCGCATGAACAGCGCTGAGAAAAAGCCTATGACGCCTTCCGAACCTCGATCGCCACGCCTTGCCGTTCTCATCGATGCCGACAATGCATCTGCCAAGATCGCCGATGGGCTGTTCGAGGAGATCGCCAAGATCGGCGAGGCCAGCGTGCGTCGCATCTATGGCGATTTTTCCAGCTCGCGCTCGAAAGCGTGGGCCGACGTCCTTTCGAAGCACGCAATCATACCCCAGCAGCAGTTCGCCTACACGACAGGCAAGAACGCCTCGGACATCACGCTCGTCATCGACGCAATGGACCTGCTGCATAGCGGCCGATTCGATGGTTTCTGCCTGGTTTCCTCCGACAGCGACTTCACCCGGCTCGCGGCCCGCATCCGCGAGCAGGGCATCGACGTCTTCGGCTTCGGCGAGCAGAAGACGCCGGAGAGTTTCCGACAGGCATGCCGGCGATTTGTCTATACCGAGAATCTGCTTCCGTCCGCATCCGCGAACGAGCCTGAAGCAATATCGATCACGAAGCCCTTGCAGCCGCCTTCAGCTGCCGTGCCGATCATCCGCAAGGTTATCGCGCAGATGGAGAGCGAGGATGGTTGGGTTCCGCTCGGCGCCGTCGGCACGCAGCTTGCCAATCTGGCCTCCGACTTCGATCCGCGCACCTTCGGCTTCCGCAAGCTGAGCGATCTGGTGCGCAAGACGAATGCGTTCGAAATCGACCGTCCCGAGGGCGGGACGTTGCGCATCAGAATAAAACCGGAGGACGCGAGAGGGGGAAGGCGCAAGACGTGATCGCTACGGGGCACGTTGTACCGACGTCCCTATAGTTTTGGCCAGCATCGCATGGTTCTAGGCGAGCGTTCCCTCTTGGCGGTCGGCCGGCAATTGGAGCGACGGCTGCTTACGGTCTTCACCGCTTAGAAATGGCTCGCAAGAGGTCCGCGTGGCATTGGTCCCGCCAAGCTCTCGCAGCACGACTTGCCGAGACATGCCTTCAACCTATGTTCCATCTCTGTTGACTGCCGACCCTTGTTTGTAAATCTGGCGGGATGTCTAAGCGCGTTTTCATCGTGACGCTTGCGACCGCGTGCTTGGGTACGCTGCCGTCGCTTGCCGATGGTGTCGATCAGGCCGTGGATGCCTTCCACCAATGGCCCTGACTTTGAGCGAACCGTGGCGCAGGCAGGGACTCGCGGTTGGACCCCGCTCTCCGGTGATGCGGCTCTTGCTCCGGTCGATGATGTCAAGGCTTTTCGCGGCTGGCAGGCGGGTGAGGATCTGCGGAACGGATCGGTTCGACCTCGGACTTGGAAGGTGGGCGTGGCGCGCCAGGAGGCGAAGCGGCTGCGCAAGGTCGTCGACCTTGGGGGCGATCCACTTGGCGACATCGAGGCGGCACGCGAGAAGGCCGCCGATGAGCGCAAGCGCAGCAAGACCGTCAACGACCTGATCGACCGGTTCAAAGAGGAGCACCTACCAGGCCTGAGGCCGGCGACTCGGAAGTTCTACGGATGTGCGTTCACGAACCACATTGCGCCGGCGATCGGAAAGAAGCGGGTCCAGGATGTCGAGCGCGGCGACGTGGAGAAGCTTTTCAAGAAGCTGACCGGCCTCGGCCAGCGGCACCAAGCCAATCAGTGCATCGTGATCACCGGCGTGCTGTTCCGCTACGCCGTCGATTGGGGCTGGCGGACCGGCGAGAACCCAGCCCGCAACATCGACAAGAACCATGGCTCTGGACGGGAGCGCTATCTCCTCCCCGCGGAAAGCCGGAGCCTGGCCAAGGCTCTCGAAGCGCTCGAAGACCGGCAGGCGGCCGCGATCTTGAAGGTGCTGCTACTCACCGGCGCCCGGGTCGGCGAGACGTGCCAGATGCGATGGGAGCAGCTCGATTTCGCGCGAGCGATCTGGACCAAGCCGGCCAGCGTGACGAAGCAGAAGCGAGATCACCGGTTGCCGTTGACGGCGCCAGTCCTCGAGGTGCTCGCCAAGATAAAGCAGGAGCAGTCGCCGAAGTCGGAGTGGGTGTTCCCGGGCCGGAGCAAGGAAGGCTATCGGAACGACATGCGCAGCGCCTGGGCGGCCGCACTCAAGGCGGCGGAGATCCAGAAGCTCAGGATGTCGCCGTCACCAGGGGAAACATGGACGGTCGGGCAGTCCAGACCTGTACGGTAAAGCTGCCCAATGTCGACCGCGCCCAATTTGAAGAACGTTTTTTCGAGCGCACGGATGCCGAGAAGATCGGCGAGCAAAGCAAGGGCAGCCAGTTATCCAGGCTCTACATATTGATCGCGGGCAACCGCAAGCAGCTGGTGCATTTGACGTCCGAGACGGTTTCGAGCAGCTCGAACGTCATCATAGTTAGTTCCATCGTCGACGAGTGACGGCCATGCGGTCGGTCCCATTTTCGCCTGTTTGGGCTGCCAGAGGTCGATACCGAAAACGATTAGGGGCGAGCGCGTATGCGGCTGACGGGTACGATTTTGGGCGCTGCGCTGCTGGCTTCGACCGCTGCTGCCGGGGCTCACCCGCACGTCTTTGCCGAGGCCAAGTTGGATGTGGGGCTCGATTCTGGCCAGAGCATCAAGACGCTGAAGCACCTCTGGCGCTTCGATGAGCTCTTTTCCTCGACGGTGCTGATGGAATTCGACAAGAACGCCGATCTCGTGCTCGACGCCAAGGAACTCGACGCCGCCGCACTTACAATCCATGCATCGCTTGCCGAATACAATTACTTCCAGATGGTCACCGTAGACGGCAAGGATGTGGCGATGACGCCGCCCACCAGACTGAATACGAGCTATCAGAACAACCAACTCGTCCTGCAGTTCGAGACCCGGCCCAAAGAAGCGCTGCCGCTTGCAGGCAAGGTCAGCATTGGCGTCTATGATCCCACATTCTACACGGCAATCGATTTCACGGACGACGAGAAGATCGCTGTAACCGGGTTACCACGGGGCTGTACCCGCGCGGTCGTGCGCCCGAATCCCGATGTGGCGATTGCCCAAAACCAGAAGCGGTTGACGGACGCTTTCTTCAATGATCCGGCAGGCATCAACCTCGGCAAGATCTTCGCGACGCGACTTGAGTTGACCTGCGCCTGATGCAACCACTGTTCCAGACGCTCATCGAATTCCAGCGCACGATCTACCTGGCCCTCGCCGACCAGATCAAATTGCTGTCCAGTGGCGGTGACTGGCTGGGCTTTATGGCGTTCCTGCCTATGGGCGTCGTCTTCGGCGCCGCCCACGCGCTCACGCCCGGTCACAGCAAGGCTGTGCTAGCGACCTATCTCGCCGGCTCGGATGCCAAGGTCGCGCGTGGCCTGCTCGTCTCCATCACCCTTTCGGTCACCCACGTCACCATCGCGGTCATCATCGCCGCGTTGTCTCTGCCACTGGTCTCGATTGCGCTTGGCAGCGTCGGCCGTGCACCGCTGCTAGAGGATGTCAGCCGCGGGCTGCTCGGGCTGATCGGCGCTTGGATGATTTGGCGGGCATTCAGCCGCGGCCATCGTCATAAGCATGAAGGCGAAGCCGTTGGGTTCATGGCCGGCCTGATCCCGTGCCCGTTAACGCTTTTCGTCATGACTTTCGCGATGTCCAGGGGCGTTCCGGTAGCGGGCCTTCTCTTTGCCGTCGCGATGATGACCGGTGTTGCACTGACCCTGTCCGCGGTCGCGGTTTTGTCGATCTTATTCCGCGAACGGCTGGTGCAGTTCTTTGAAAGCCAGCCGTGGCTTTTCGCTGCTATCTGCCGCGGCATGGAAGGCGCTGCAGGGATCGTGCTTGCCAGCGTCGCCGTCTGGCAGATCACCGCAGCTTGAGCGATTCGTCGCACGGGATCACAGTGAGTGTGCAGCCTCATCGCTCCTCCGGCGGCTTGATGTGGCGGAAGGCCCAAAGCAGGGCCAGGTCATAGAGGATCTTGAGGGCACCGCAGATCACCAGGGGCCAAGCTTCGAACCCCGCGGCAAATAGCGCTCCGGCAATGGCGGGGCTCGCGGCGGCTGCGAGGCTGCGAGGCACCGAGGTCACGCTTGCCGCCGCAGGTCGCTCCGGTGGCGTGACGACCGCCATCACATACGAGGATCGTGTCGGCACGTCCATCTGGGACAGTGCTGCGCGTACAAGAAGAAATGCCAGGGAGGCATAGAGATTCGGCACCAACGCGGCCAGGATCAGGCAAATGCTTGACGGGATGTGCGTGAAGACCATCGTGTTCACAAGCCCGATGCGCCTTGACAGCCAAGTGGCGACCGGAAATGAGACCGCCGACAGGACACCCGACCAGAAAAAGAACACCCCGGCAGTCGATAGCGAAAGTCCAAACTTGCTGAACAGCCACAAAGCCATGAGCGACTGCACGGCAAAGCCGCCGGCGAACGCATCGATGCTGAACAGCGCCGCCAGCTTGTAAACAATGGCACGCGACGGCCCAAGTGCCGCGGCGGGCCGGTCCTGTGGAGATGTTTTCGGACCGGCTGGAATGCGCGCGTACACCAGGCCCCCCGCCAAGCCAAGAACGGCATAGAGGACAAACATTGCCTTCAGCGCCGTGATCCGCGACATGCCGATCGTCACCAGGAAGTCCGGGCTGGTTGCGGCAAGTGCGCCAAGCGCTGCCGCCAGCGCGCCTAACAGGCTGTATCGTGCGAACGCCTTCGTGCGGTCCGCATCCGCGACGAGACGCGACAACACGGCATGCTCCAGCGGAACAAAGATGCTGACGCTGCCAGAAGAGGGATTGATCGTGCCGAGGAAGGCCACGAGCAGAACGACTGCATAGGTACTCGATCGTGCGTAAGCCAGCCCGGTTGCGATCATCAGGCCAGACGCAGCCAAAAGCAGGGTCCGCCGGTCTGCCCGCGCCGCCAGGAACCCGATGCCGAGCGTCAGCAGTGCCGAACCAAGCAGTGCGACCGTTGCGACCACGCCGATCTCGAGCGGTCCGAACCCCATTGAAGTCAGGTATACCGGCAAGAGCACCGCGGCAAAGCCATCGCCAAAATCCCGAAGAGCCCGCGCCGCGTAAACGTCCGCGGCGCCGCCGCCTTTCCTCTCGTAACCGGGTTGCTCGACGCCGCCAGGGCCGAGGTAGCTCCCTTCCGAGTTTTGAAGGGCTCCTGCCAAAGATCAGCTGCCCGTTTTAAGGTGTACTTGATCGAGCGCCAGCTTCAGCCCTTTGGCCAACTTACCAACATCGTCATTCGCCCAGAAATGCATGAAGAAAAGCCGGGGTTCGTCGTCGAGCATATGGTTGTGCACGGCGGTCACCTCTATTCCACTTTCCCGCAAGACTTTTAGCACCGGATTCACTTCGGAAGCGATCAAGACGAAGTCGCCGGTGATCGCGGCCTTGCCATTCCCGGTGGGCTGGAAGTTGATCGCAATCGCGGAGCCCATTGCATCCGGCACTTCCATACCGTTGTCCTTGATGGTCTCTGCACGCGGGATGCTGACCTGATAGACGCCGCCATTGACCTTACCCTTGCGGCCAAGCGCCTGGTCAATGATCGTGGTGTCGAGGTCAATCGCGTTCGAAGCCGAGGTGGCGCTCGCCGGTGCGTCTGAAAGCGGCGTGGCACTCTGCTGCAACGCCGAACGCAGCGCCATGGCCAACTTTTCCGGATCGCCATGCCCCAGCACATGCATGTACATCGTCTCCGGCTGGGCTCTCTGCAGGTGATTGTGGAGCGCCGTGACCCCGATGCCGCTTTCAACCAATTTCATCATCACCGGGCTGATCTCGGGCTCGGTCAACACGAGATCGCCCATCACCATGGCGTCGTGGTCGCCCATGGATTTGAATGCCAGCCACGAGCCGAGCGCCAACGCTGGTTTGAGCTGCACGCCGTCGAGAGTGACCTTCAGATCGGAACGCGGCAGCCCGACCCGGTAAACGCCGCCTGATACCTCTGTGCCAGACTTACCCAGCGCCTTTGCCACCGCCTTCCAGTCAGGTGCGGCGAGGGAAGACGGTGCAACTCCGAGGGAAGCTGCCAAGGTGAGGCCAGCTATGATTTTTCCACGCATCATTTTGCTCCTGTGGTCAGCCCCAGGTGCCCAAATGGAAAACGTCCGCCGTTCCGAAATGGGATGACGCTCGCGGAATTGTGATGCCGCGCGCGGTCGTCAGGCCGCCGGCTTTTCCGCCGGAGGCCAGCTGTGCTTCTCGGCCTTTCGGCCCGAGGCCCAGGCATAGAGGGCGTCGTAAATAATAAACCCATGCTTCAGGACCATTTGATCATCCGGTGTCACGTCCCGAAGCCCCATCGAGATGGCCAGCAGCCCGGCCGACTGAGGGGTGAGGTCGTGCCTGTCGGTGTCTGCCTCCGCGCACGATCGCGGCGATCGTTACGATGGCGGAGTCACTATCCAGCCCATACTTCGAGACGAAAGTGTCAAAGCTGCAACCGTCGCCCACATGCGTAAATTCAACGTTGGGAACGTCATAGGGCGTGGCGCCCGTCTCCTGTGCAACCCGCACCACCTGGTCCGGGGCGACGAATAGGAACTCAGGATCCTTGTCGATGAAGCGCGCGATCAGCCAGGGGCAAGCGATGCGGTCGATGACCGGACGTTCGCGAGTAACCCATTTCATGATGCAGTCCTCCCTTCTGGCGGGTTGAACGGTACGGTCGGCGCGCCGATAGCGTGCCAGGCGGCGAGGCCGCCGGAAAGCGTGCGCACATCCAGACCGCGGCCGCGCAGTTCGGCAGCGGCGTCACCGCTGACCTGAAAACCGTAGATGCAGTAGATGATTATCTGCTTGTCGCTCGGCAGTTGGCCTGCCCATTCGCCAATTCTTTCCGGGGCGCGGATTGTTGCGCCAGGGAGCATATCGGTGCGCTTGGGTAAATCCTCGGCGAGACAAACGTCGAGAAGGAAAATGTCCTCGCCACTATCCAAGCGGTTCCGCAAGTCCTCGGGGGCAATGGCCCCACGTAGCGCGTCGAGCGCCTCGCCGGTCGTCTCGTCCACTCGACTTGTCGCTTGACCAAAGCGAACGCCAATACGGTCCCAATGGATGTTCTTCATGAAGGCATCGACATAGGCGCCAGCCTTTGCGCCGAAATCGATGTGATAGGCATGCTCATACATGTCGAGGGCGAGGACCGGCACGCTGCCGGCCAGAAAGTTGGTATGGTCTGTTCCGCACTGGATCATCAGCCGCCGATGCCGTTGCGACCAGGTGAGCAGCGTCCAGCCCGATCCGCCAGCCTGGGCCTTTGCGCAGGCCGCAAACTGCGTACGCCAACGAGCGACGCTGCCGAAGTCCCGCTCGAGCGCTGCCCCGAGATCTCCGCCCGCGTCGCCAGAACCGCCCAGCCCGTCGAAGTAGATCTCGTGGAGGATGGCTGAGTTGGCCGCGATCAGTTCCTCGCGCTTCAGGCCGTTGATGTCAAAAACCGGAGCGGCAACCCAATCGGGTTGATCTAGGCGGCGCTCGATCGCATTCAGCCGACGGACCGCGCCTCCGTAGTTGTTCTCGTAATGGCTGGTGAGGAGCCGTTCTGAGAGACCATCGAGGCGGGGCGGCTTGAATGGCAGCGGCATGATCCGGTGCATGGCGTCCTCCCCTGGCTATGCGGTGAAGACGCTACACCCCACAGCAATATGATACAAGTGTTGCATTTCGCGTTTTTGAAATGATACACTTTATGCATGAACGACGGCCTACCGGACGAGCAGCGCTGGCTGCTGCTGATTCACCAACTGCCAAGCAAGCCAGCCTACCCCAGGGTGAAGGTCTGGCGGCGTCTTCAAGGCCTTGGGGCGGTAGCCGTCAAAAATACGGTTTATGCGCTGCCAGCGAACGCTGAGACCCAGGAAGATTTCGAATGGCTTCTGAAGGAGATCGTCGAAAGCGGAGGCGAAGCCATGATCTGCGAAGCCCGTCTCATCGACGGCCTGTCAGATGGCCAAGCGCGAGCACTCTTCGACGCTGCCCGTGATGAGGACTACGATGCGATCACCGATGAGGCCAAAGCCCTGTCGACACAGCTTGAAGCGGCTGCGACAGCCGGAAACCGATCTGA
This sequence comes from Mesorhizobium sp. M3A.F.Ca.ET.175.01.1.1, assembly GCF_004791945.1. Lineage (NCBI taxonomy): Bacteria > Pseudomonadati > Pseudomonadota > Alphaproteobacteria > Hyphomicrobiales > Phyllobacteriaceae > Mesorhizobium > Mesorhizobium sp. M3A.F.Ca.ET.175.01.1.1. Next base: position 58,355 of record NZ_SRTP01000017.1, read on the forward strand.
TTTCGGTCCCCAGGCGGCCCGCCTGCGAAAGCGACTGACTGACGTCGCAGCGATCGACTTCTTCGGGGCGACCGGCCGGCTTTCGGCAGAGAGTCTGATCGCTGAACTGGAGCGCAGTCTTGCAGAGGACATAGAGATGGCCAAACAGCATCCTGAAACGTCCGCGCAGGCAGCGCAGCTCCAGGGCAAGATCTGGGTTACGCGAAAGGGCGTGCACGTCGATCGCATCGCCTGCAGTTGGCTGATCCGCCGTTTCATCGATCCCGATGCTGTCATCCGTTTCGTCCCGGGAAAGAGCTACGTCCCGAAAGAGGGAGAACTGCGTTTCGACATGTTCGAAGGTGAAATCACCCACGAAGGAGATCGCTGCAGCTTCGAGGTCCTCTTGGCCCGGGCGGGCTTGGACGATCCGGCGCTCCAGGCCATCTCCGAGATCGTCCACGACATAGACCTGAAGGATTCCAAGTTCGGGCGTGAGGAAACGGCCGGCATCGCCAGCCTCGTTGCCGGCATCTGCTCGGCCAACGAGCAGGACGAGCAGCGCATCGCTCACGGTGCCTCGGTGTTCGACAACCTCTATCAGTATTTCGGCACCAAGCGCGGCTGACCGGCAGGAGGAGCAGGCAATGAATGAGATCAAAAACTTGAATGTCGCTCCAGCCACATCCACAAGCGTACCTTCACACGGGATACCCTTCAGCGACGCAGTTCGCGTCTGGGCCCGCGTCGCCGCGTTAAGCTTTGGTGGCCCTGCTGGACAGATCGCGGTGATGCACAGGATCATTGTGGAGGAAAAGCGCTGGATCGGAGAAAATCGCTTTCTCCAGGCGTTAAACTATTGCCATCTCCTGCCAGGTCCGGAAGCACAGCAACTCGCCATCTACATCGGCTGGCTCCTGCACAAGACAAAGGGCGGGCTGGTTGCGGGCATGCTCTTTGTGTTTCCAGGCGCCGTTGCCATCATGGCCCTTAGCTGGGTGTATGCCATTTTCGGCAATGTGGTGGCGATTCAAGCGCTGTTCTTCGGGCTGAAAGCCGCAGTTCTAGCCATCGTGATCGAAGCCGTGCTCAGGATCGGCCGGCGCGCGTTGAAGAACAATGTCCTGAGGGGACTCGCCCTAGCGGCCTTTGTCGCGCTGGCACTCTTTCATATCCCGTTCCCAATGGTCGTTCTTGCAGCCGCACTTATCGGCTATTTCGGCAATCGAGCCGGTTGGCCCGCGTTTGCGTCAGGCGGTAACCATGCCAAGGTTGGCGGCAAGCAAGTCGCCGATGCCGATACAGCACTTGGCGAGGAGACTCCCGCCCACGCGCGTCCCTCGACCGGCTGGTCGCTCAAGGTTGCCGGTGTCTTCTTGGTGCTGTGGCTCGCACCCACTCTCGCGCTGTGGGCGATGTTCGGGCAGGGAAATGTCTTTACGGATATCGGCTTTTTCTTCTCAAAGACGGCTGCCGTATCCTTCGGTGGCGCCTATGCGGTTTTGGCTTACGTGGCGCAGCAAGCCGTAGACCACTATGGCTGGCTGAGGCCTGGCGAAATGCTGGATGGGCTTGGCATGGCTGAGACAACGCCAGGCCCACTCATCATGGTCACGCAGTTCGTCGGCTTCATGGGGGCGTACAGATCGCCAGGCTCCATGTCGCCGCTGCTCGCGGGCACGCTCGGCGGCCTTCTCACGACATGGGTGACCTTCGTTCCCTGTTTCCTATGGATATTCCTAGGGGCTCCCTACATGGAAGCGCTGCGCAGCAACAAGGCGCTATCCGCGGCGCTGGCAGCAGTCACAGCAGCGATTGTTGGCGTAATTTTGAACCTGGCTCTTTGGTTCGCACTTCATGTCCTATTTCGACAGACTTTTGAAGCGCACGGACTGGGGACGACTGTCGATTTGCCAGTGCTAAGCTCCGTCAATGTCGCATCGCTGGCACTGACAGTGGGCGCGATGATTGCTGTCTTCCGCTTCAAGATCGGCATGCTCTCTGTTCTCACCGCTTGCTCAGTCCTAGGCTTATTCTACGGGTTGCTAGAAGGAGCGGGATAACAGACTTCACGCTTAGGACGGTGGTCGATCTCTAGGGATTTGTTGAAGCGAGGAAGCTTTTCGAGATAGGGCCGGGCCACTCTCGCTGATTATTGAGAACGACGGTCAATTGCGATCGTGACCATTAAACGTCAGCTTCTAGCCCATTCCGACAAACGAACAGTCCGCTTTCGGCCCCTTGCAGCCATAGTCTCCTGCGCCGTTTCGTGCCCGCATCCGCGTTCGACAAGAACCTGCGGAAGCAGCTCGGGCTGCCGGCCTGAAGTAAAGAATGGGATGTGCGGCCGAAGCCTCAAGGCGCCAACTGCGGTGGCAAGCGCGTCACGCCCACCTGACGCGTCATCGAAAATCGCTGTAGCGCAGATTTACAAACCGTTGAAACGGCCAGGGAGACCAAAAAGGCCCGGCGCAGAGGGGTGATTCAGGCACCGGGCCAGGGATTGGGCATGCAGACTAGCACAGCATGCCGCTTACGAGCTTGCGCGAATGTCATGAACAATTGATGAAGGGTGAAAGGCCGACAGCGATCGCCGGGAAGGAAACGGATGCTGCAATTTGCGGTATGCTCATTTCTATGAGCGATCCTGTTACAGTCTTTCATGGCGGTCCGAATAGTGGTTGTTTTGGCGCTTCTTGTCGCCTTCGCCTACGGCTTCGCAAAACTCGTGGAGCGCTATGGCGGCGTCAGCGATCAGCCCTCGTCGTGTGAGCAATTGCCGGACCTGGGTTGCCCCGGTCCGAACACATCGCCTGCTACTCGCCCAAATGCTCCTTAGCTACGTTTCCCGGACGGGCTGGCGAAAAGGCGAAGACGTCTGGGCTGGGGCGAGCATGTGCACAAGCGTGAGCCGGCGACGAGAAGGAGCGGGCGATCCTAGCCGTGGCGACGGCTCCAGCCATGCCACTGCCGAGAAGATGTTCCGGGATAAGGCAAGGTGACTTCCATCCGGCGACATCACGGTGAGATAAGCGAAGAGGGCCGCGGTTCGCCTGTTCGACCTGAATGACTCCGATCCCGAGAAGATCGACATGCTCGCACACTACGGGGCGGCGAAGCGCATCTAACGTTTATCGACGTTGGCCAGCGTTTGCGGCGCGGGGGCTCAGGGGGTATGATCTACCCGTAAGATCGTCAACTCCTGAACTGGCCCGGCGGCTTCGGCTTCCGGGCCTTTTTCGTCTCAAATGGCGATCCCTGTGATATGCAGCGTCGAAGACACCAAAACGCGCATCCGTGGGCAGGACCCGCGCAACCTCCGAAAATAGTGCGCTCTTGCGCTCCTTAACATGCAGCCAGCCGGAGAGGACATTGCCGGCTTCGACGTAGTCTCGGGTGAGATCGATGCCGGACGCCTGGCAACCGTACTGCGCAGCGATCTGCCGCGCCGGTCCGCCGAGGCCGCAGCCGATGTCGAGCACCCGATCCCCAGCGGTGAGCGCAAGTTGCGCTGCCAGCTCTGCCGTCGCGGCACGGCCGCCGATGTGGAACTCGTCCACCGGCGAGAGATCCTCGGCGGTCACCGCTTTCGGTCTTCCCCATCGCGGCAAGGCCATCGCGGATATCCGCGACGAGGCTGCTTCGCGCGTAGTGGTCAGCAACCTGTGAACGCGACGCTGATTCCATGATCATCGCCCTTTGGGGCAGCCTCGCGGATACCTCTGCGCCACCGCCCGCTTCCGTCAGCGCAATCGGCCGTTCCCCGAGCTCGGTCCGCCTGTGATAGCATTTGATCCACGTTCAAGCCATCGCGCGGCAGCGCGCCCAGGCGGCCACACGGCGGGCAGTACTGGGCGTCCGGACACTCATGGGAGCGCGGCGGTCGCAGACAGTCGGCCTAATCTAATTGCACCGGTCGAGATTATTGCCCGAAGGCGGGATGCCTGCACTAGTTTTCAACTGGCTCTGGCGGGAATTCAGGGCTTGAACTAACGCGCCTTGCCCGTACACGTCGGCCTTTGGTGAGCAGCAGCGCTGACCTCTGAAATGCGGCGAATGCATCGACCCGTTTCCAGCGAGGGGCGGCAATACGCTCTTGCTGCTCACGGATGTGTCGACCACCCGAGCCAGACTTGCCCCCGCACCACCACAATATCATCAGCGAGCGCCATGCCCTCACGCCTGTTCGCAAGGCGGTTCCCGTAGATATGCGCTGCGTCTATCCGAGCGGCCCGTCCCCCTCCGCTCTCTTAGCAAAAAGCCCGTCGGTCTCTCCCGCGACGGCGAGCTTTCGCAGAATCGACCTGACCCCGGCCCCAGCGGCAAGACGCCAGCGCCTCGAAATTAGCGGATTACGCTACTGCGGCAGTTGGCCTAAGCCAGTCAGGATTTAGAAATGATAATTGATGCCGATGCGAACCGTGTCGAAATTGATGCGGTCCTGGGACGGATCCGGCGGGTTGGTGGTCGGGAAAGACGGCGTGCCAAGGTCGACATGCAGATATTCGGCCTTGAGCGATATTTGCTGGTTCATGGCCCATTCGACGCCGGCGCCGGCACTCCAGCCCCAGCGTGTATCGCTGTAGCCGCAAGTCGGACCAATGCCGCATGCGCCGAGATCGGCCGAGCCCTTCACATGGCCGACGGCAAAGCCGCCTGTGGCATAGGGAAGAAAATTCTCGAAGGCATAGCCTATGCGCGCCCGGCCGGTGCCGAACCAGTCCACCTTGGCGGTACAGCCCTCAATGCCGCACGGCGGCACAAAAGGAACCATGAGAACGCTGCCGTCCAAATCGGCATAGCTGATGTCGGCTTCTACACCGAAAACAAACTGATCTTGCTGCCAGTTGTAGCCGGCAATCAACCCGCCAACAAAGCCGTTGGAATCGAAATCGACCGAGCTTCCAAAGTAATGATAGCTGTCGGACTTCCAGCCGTAGCCGGCGACGCCGCCGATATAGGCACCCGACCAGTTGATGGCTTCAGCCGGGGCGACCGCTACCGCATCGGCGGCAATTGCGGACCCGGTCAGCAAAGCCAGCAGACCGGCAAACAAAAAGGACAGCGAGCGCATCGAAAAACCCCAGCGAAAAACCGACCTCCAACTTATCAGCGACTGCTGATCAGTGATGTATTATTTGTGCAACATACCCAGGCTTTCGGAGCTGAAGCGACACCCGTCAGGAATCGGTTTCGGAAACATGAGCCTGGGGCTTGCGGCCGACTCTGCCTGCCAGACAACTCCCCCAAGGTCACCCCAAGCTGGGCCTAGCCCGCAAATCCTGTGTCACACTAGGATAGCAGGCCGGACGCCTAGGTTCCGATCCGGCGCCATCGCTTTGAGTCACTGCAAGGCAGTTGCTCCGCTACGCCAGCTTGTTCTCAAGCAAATCTCTAAAGGACACACCCCGGTCACCCGGTTGGGTACGTGGCGCGGTGAGCCTTGGGCAGGAGCCGGGCCGCAGTAGGGCGGCAGGCATCCGGGAGCCCGTTCGACCTCATCGGCGGGGCTCGTGCAAGCCAACGTCGAACTGGCATGGGGCTGACCATGATTTTCCCTTCGCAGAGGGTACGCTCGGCGAGAAATTGGAGGCCGTAACGATGCGCCACGCGGCGACCGTTACGAAGATGCCGCTGGCCAAAAAACAGATTTGCGGCAAGGCGCTGCCATGCTCGATGGCAGGTTCCGCAGCTGAAACACGAGATAAAGCCACTGCCGCTGAACTGCGGCCAGTAGCAAAGTGAGCAAAGACGGGGAGCCCGCGCCACGGGCACCCCTCCCTTAGCATCCTGAACTCAATAATCGCCGTTGTAATAGCGGTCGTCGCAGGGTGCGGTATAGATACGGCCGTAGCGGTCCTGATAGCGGCAGAGTTGTTCGCCGCGGCGCTGCGGGGTGGTGGCGCTGCCGACCACCGCGCCGAGCAGCGCGCCGCTCGCCGCGCCGATGACAGTGCTCTTGGTGTTACCGCCGATCGCCTGGCCCACAAGCGCGCCGCCAGCGCCGCCGATCAGCGCGCCGGTGGTGGCCCGCTGCTGGCCCTCGGTCTGTGTCTCGCATCCGGCAAGTGCTGCGGTCATCAACACTGCCACGAAAACCTTCTTGATCATCATCTCCAGAACTCCTTCGAAGCCCCAAAGACCAAAAGAAACAGGGGCGTACCTGGCCGAACTGGGCTCGCATTGCGGCGGAACGGCGGCGCGCCTGCTCACGAACTGAGTCATGGTTTCCCGGCTGTTGAACAGCATGGTGGCCAAAACGGAAACGCTCAGGCCCCTGAGTTTACGCCCTTCGTGCCGCTGGGGTAAAATTGGTAAAATCTATGCCGGCCCGCCAATGGTGGTGCAAGCCGCCGTTACTTTAGACAAACCGTAGTTGCTAGATCCAATGTTTGCAGCGGGCTGATGCGGGCCAGCCGAAGTTCTAACATGTTCGGGCTGCTACGTCAGGTTTTGCCGAGCCGACAGGTCGAGATGGTAGAGGCCGTGATCGCGCTGGAAAGGGTTAAGCTCAATACCGCCAGGGTGTTTGTCGTACTCACACCGCAGTCACAGCTAACCAACCTCGATCCCGAGGAAGCAGTTCGCCGGCATCGCTCCCGGGCAGTTTTCCGCTATGGAAGCCGAGTTCGCCGAGTTGAGCAGGGGATTCCGGAATGCCGCCGAGCGCAGTGGCGCCTGCAGCCTCGAGCATGGGCGGCGAGGGGCTATGTCAACCGACTGATGGACAGCGCCAGGGTGGTGAGATATCTTGCCCATGACTCCCGTGCCAACTTGGGTGCTTTCAGATGCTGTTGGAGACGGCACGCAGCTGACCGCTCTGCGCCCAGCAACAGAACTGGCGCTTGCGGTCTCAGCTCGCGTTGAGTCCGTTGGCGAAGACACTAGGTAAAGGGCATGCCTGGGCGCCGAAAAGTCGATCCAAATGAAAAGCTGATTGCAGAGTGGCCGCTTTCCCCGGCGGCAACGCTTGGATCGTCGATGCGGGCGAGGGGCATTTTCCTCGAGATGCGCGCTCGTCTCCCGACGGCGTTGAAAAAGCTGCTTCACATCGAATCCAGGGTGCTTACGCTGCGACTGCCGGAAGGCTCGGATGCTGATGTTGAAGCGGCCTCTGCGATTATCTCCGAGGCCATGACGGGAATAGAAGACCTGCCCGTGATCCCGCGCGAAGTCGAAGACATCCTGACGATCTCCACAAGCGAGCGGCAACGCTGGCTGAAGGACGGCCGTTTGCGAAGCGCTGGGACAAGAACGGTCAAACTGCGCGGGCGCGCTAGGAAAATCACCTTCCACGTGTTCGATCCACGCCAGATCGAAGATGTGCTTGACGGCGATCTGGTCACCGTCTGGCGCGAGGAAGATGCGGCGAAAGCTGCCGAGAACCGGCGCCGCGCTGCCGCAAAGGCGGCTTTAAAGCGGGTAAAAAAGAGCGCCGTGGGCAACGACAGCCACGACGAGATATCTCAATCCGAACTCCGCGGCTGGGAAGAGTTCGAGAGCGAGGGACTTCTGCGTTGATTGGAGGGGCGCATCACATCAGCAGCTTTTCGGAGGGCGCGCCCCGAGACCGTTCTGCGGGATTGCGCCTCAGGGCAGACAACCGTTTTCAGTGGCACCGAGACGTGCAGCCCGCCACGTCGCGCATGTCGTCAGATAGGGCCAGTGCTCTCCGAAGGGCTTCGGTTCCCGCCTTGAAGGACGCGGCAGGACGCCTGAACGCGCCCGACTGCAGGCCATGCCTTAGAAGACTGCGCAAGGCGCTGCAAGTCGGCCTCACCCATCCCCGCCAAAGGTGGGCGACAGCCATAGCCTTCCCCTGCGCATCGCAAGACGCATTAACCAATGTTAGGAGTCGCAAAATGATCGTCGGGTGTTGCAGAAGCGCATCCGGTGCCCTGCAGTGAGCCTCATGCCTCGCCCTAATCGCCAAATAAAGGCCTGGCGACCGCGAGCCAAGTGGAGGATGGCGGGAGGAGTTTGGGCCCGACATTCGGCAGCGCTGGTTTTAAATGGCGGGGCTTTGGCCGTAGCGGTGGAGATCCTCGTGCAACCGGTCAAGCAACCACCGGCGCCCGCGCTAAGCCCGTGCTACCACGCCCCTCAGCCGCGGTCAGCTCGAACGCTTTCTGAAGGAGTGCAATTGATTGCTGAGGTCTTTCATCCAAGTCATGCCAGCAGTTGTGTTGGCACGCCAAGTACCGGCCCTGCGGATGCAAGCCGTTGGTCGAGGGTGTACACCATCGCGCCATGCTCCGACGCAGTCGCGAGATGCAACGCGTCGCCGGCACGAAGCCCCAGCGTATGCTGATCGATGAACTTCGCCGCGGCTCGAAACTGCCCGCTCGTGACCGAACGCACGGTGAAGCTCTCGGCGACCAACTTGTTGAACATTGCCAGCGCTGCCGCGCGCTGCTCCAAATTGATCTGCCCGGTTCGTAGCTTGATCGCCATGGCAGAGGACATCTCGGTGATCGTCCAATCGCTAATCAGAAGCTGAGCGGGATTCTGCTCCGCGAGCCACATTTGGGCGCGCGAAGTCATCGCTTCATTCGAGAGCGCCGCGACGATCACCGACGTGTCGAGATAGAGCATCAGTAGCGATCGCCGTCTCGCATCGACCGTACCAGATCAGCGGCACCCTTCACCTGCGGTGGCATGGTTGCCGTCAGGGATCGGAGCAGGGCCGCATCGATCCGCATGCGTGGCCTGGCCACTGCCGTGAGGCGCGCGACCGGCTTGCCGCGCCGGGTGATATCGATCGAATCCCCAGCCTCAACTCGGTCAACGAGCTCGCTCAGATGTGCTTTGGCGTCCGCGAGATTGATCGCGTTCATGTCGTCCTCTTGACCATGTAGATGGTCATATAGCGCATGGGACTTAGAAAATCCACTTATAGATGTCACGCGACGCGCTCTGGTCCGCAGACAGCTCTGCGCCGCACATCAGAGATTCAGGCCCCCCGCGACTTGACGCAATGGGCGCTCAACTCCGGTTGCCAAGGAAACCGTGACTGCGGTGCCGTTCCGCATGAATCCAGGTGTGCTCGATAAGAAATTCCAGGGTCGAGCTACGAAATAGGGATGCCGACAGATCGAGTTCTGGTGCCGGGAGGAGCCGAGGCGTCCGGCCTTGATGCTCATCCGCCCGTCTCACGTTTGTTGGCAGAAATTGCTCACGAATGGCCCCTTCTTCTCTCGGATGGTCACGGGCGTGATCTCCTTCGCAAGCCGGCGATGCCCGCCCGCAGAGTCGGATGTCCGGCTTATTGTATACAAAATCTGAGAAAGATGTTGACAATCTCCCGCCGACGGGTTCCCCTTAGGACATCCGCGCAGCCAATGAGCAAAACACAAAGCGCGATAACCAGAAGGGGAACTGCAGATGATCAACAGACGCTCGACTCTGAAATCGATGGTGCTTGGCGCTGTCTCGATCCTGGCGATTGCCGCGGCGGGCACGCTGTCCGCGCAGGCTGAGAACAAGGAACTGAAAATCGGTTTTGTTGGCGTCACCAGCGGCCCCGCCGCCGCCTGGGGCACATCGAACGTCCGCTCGATGCAAACGCGTGCCGCCTGGCTTAACGAAAAAGGTGGCGTCAAGATCGGCAACGACACCTACAACATCAACATCGTCACCTTTGACGACCAGAAGGATCCCAAACGCGCCATCGCCGGCATGGAGAAGATGGCACAGGAGGGGATCCACTATGTGGTCGGACCGAATGTCGATGACGGCGCGGCCGCGGTGCGGCCGGTCGCCGAGTCGAGTGGCATCATGTATTTCCCCTACGCTTTCCCCAAAGCGCTCTACCAGAAGCCAGCGTCGAACGCCGTGCTTGGCATGATCGCCAATTATCAGTCAGGCCCGGCGATCTACAAATATCTCAAGGAAAACAAAGGTGTGAAGTCGATCGCCTTTGTTGCCGCGAATGAATCGGATCCGCTCAGCCAGCGTGACAGCGGCGTCGAGGCGGCGAAGGCTCTCGGGCTCGACGTCGTCGCGCAGAACGACACCTACCAGAACGACACCCGCGACTTCACGCCTGTGCTGACCCCGATCGTCGCGCTGAAGCCCGATCTCCTGGTGCTGTCTGGCGTGGCGCCGGCCAACGCGCCGCTGCTCATCCGCGCCGCCCGCGAGCTCGGCTTCGAGGGTTTGATCTCGACCGAGACGGCGCAGGACGCCAAGGTTCTGGAGGAGGGCGCCGGCGAATACGCCAACGGCTTCATCTCCGTCGGCGGCGCCTCCACGCCGGAGATCGCGTCGGACGAGATGAAGGAATTCGTCGCCCGCTACACCAAGATGTTCGGCGAGTATAACGACGAGTCGAACACCAAGGTCTACGCTCTGGAGTACATTATCGACACGCTGAAGGCCAATCCGGCCGCCATCAACAATGTCGACGAATTCAAGAAGACCATGGACACCTTCTCGGCGCCCAATCCCTTCCTGAAGGGCGATGCCAAGCTTACCTATGTCGGCTCGACCTCCTTCGGCCAGAAGCGTCAGCTCGCCGTGCCGATGGTGGTCAACGAGTATAAGGACGGCGCTTTCCAGACCCTGTTCGTCGGTTCCGTCGACTAGGGTCAGGTTCCTAAGTTACTTCCTCCCGAATGCCGGGGTCCGGGCGATGCTCGGACCCCACGGAAGATCGAAGGGATCCATGGAACAGGTCATCGCCAACGGATTATATCTCGGTGCCCAATATGCGCTGATCGCGCTGGGGCTTACCCTGATCTTCGCCCTGATGAATGTGCTCAATTTCGCCCATGGGCAGATGTACGTTCTGGGCGGGTTTATCACCTACACCGTCTACGGCCAGCTCGGCCTGCCTTTCGTCGTGGCGCTGCTGGCGTCCGGTGTGACGCTCGCCGTGATCGGCGCGCTGATGGAGAAATTCCTCTTCCGTACCGTCATCAGGCGCAGTCATCGCGAGGAGAGCACCATGCTGCTCGCGGCTGCGACGGCCTTTTTCTTAGACGCCGTCATCCTGCTCATGTTCGGCGAGAAGCAGCGCGGCGTGCCCAAGATCGTCAAGGGCGTCTTCAATGAGGCCGGCATCATCATGCCTTATGACCGCTTGGTCGTCGGCGCGCTGGCCATTGTTTTCATAGCGGCGTTTGTCCTCTATATGCAATACAGCCGGGTCGGCCGCGCCATGCGCGCGCTCGCTCAGGACCGCGTCGCGGCCCAGCTGATGGGAGTCCGGGTCGACCGCTATTCCATGATCGGTTTTGCGCTTGGCGCGATGCTGGCCGGCATCGTCGGCGGCCTGCTGGTCACCATCACCGGCGTCAATTCCGGCATCGGCGGCCCGATCTCGATCAAGGCCTTCCTGATGGTGATGATCGGCGGTGCCGGTGTTGTCGGCGGTGCGATTGCCGGCGGCTTCATCCTCGGCATGATGGAATCGGTCGGTCTCACGGTGCTGCGCCAATATGGCGACGTCACCTACCTCGTCATTTTCGCCGCCCTCATGGTCTTCCTGTCGATCCGCCCCAATGGGCTGATGGGCAAACCGTGGGGTTGAGAGCGACATGACCCGCAATCGCAACATGAAAATCGCTTCGGTCGCGGCCTTCCTGGCGATCGTCTTCATCGTCGTACCGGCCGCGATCTCCGTAAGCGGCCGCATCGACCTCTACTACACACTGACCTCGGTGGCGCTGCTCAGCATCGCCAGCGCCGGCGTGTGGCTCACCTTCTATATCGGCCGCATCAACATCGGCCAGGGCGCCTATGCGCTGATGGGCGGCTATGTCTCGGCCATCCTGGTGATGAACCACGGCTGGTCGTTCTGGCTGACGCTTCCCGTGGCCGGTCTGTTCTGCGCGGCGGCAAGCGTGCTGATCGGGCTGCCGATCCTGCGGCTGCGCGGCGTCTATTTCGCCATGGTGACGCTGACGCTGACCGAGGTGGCGCGGCTGCTCGCGCTGGCACTGCCGATCACCAATGGCGCCAAGGGCATCGTCAGCATCCCGCTGCCCGGCGCGCTGTCGGTCTTCGGTAACACCCTGGTCCCTGATTTCGCCACGCTGCAGAATTCGCGGCTCGCTTTCTACCTGCTGGCTGTCTCGCTGATGGTGATCTGCTTCGGCGTGATGTATCGGCTGGTCAATTCGCGCATCGGCAAGCTTTGCCAATCGCTGCAGCAGAACGAGGAGCTTGCTTCTTCGATCGGCGTCAACATCGCTTACCTGCGCGTCATCGCCTATGCCGTCTCCTCCTTCTTCGGCGGCGTTGCCGGCGCCATCTTTGCGGCGATCTCGCAGTCGATCTATCCGTCGAGCTTCACTGTGACCGATTCGGTAAACTTCATGCTGAACTGCTTCCTCGGCGGCCTCGGCTACGTGTTCGGGCCGATGCTCGGCACGCTGGTGCTCTATTTCGGCTGGGACCTGTTGTTTCAGACCGGCCAGTTCCAGCTCCTGATCTATTCCGGACTGATGATCGTGCTGATGCTGGTGCTGCCCAACGGGCTGCTCAGCCTCACGGTTCCGACCCAAAAGAAGGCTTGAGCCGTGGCCGAAATGCTCGAAGTTTCCGGCATCACCAAGCGCTTCGGCGGTCTCGTCGCGGTCAACAACGTCTCCTTCGCGGTCCGCGAGAAGGAGATCCTGTCGGTGATCGGTCCGAACGGCGCCGGCAAGTCGACTCTGTTCAAGCTGATCTCGTCCTTCCTCAGGCCGAGCTCAGGCGAAGTGCGGCTGAAGGGCGAGCGCATCTCCGGCCTTGCGCCGCATATCGCCGCCCGCAAGGGCGTCGTCCGAACCTTCCAGGAGACGACGATCTTCAGGAACATGAGTGTGCGTGACAACGTCGTCATCGCCCATCATCTTCGATCGAAGGCGAGCCTCTTCGGTTTTTTCGTTGGCACCGGCACCGCCAAGGCCGATGATGCGGCCTTTGGCCAATCCGCCGACGAGATCCTGGCGCTGCTCGGCCTGGCCTCGCTTGCCGGTGAGATCGCCCGCAACTTGCCACATGGCCATTTGCGCGCGCTGGGCATTGCCATCGGCCTTGCCACCAATCCCTCGATACTGCTGCTTGACGAGCCCTTCGCCGGCATGAATCACGAGGAGACGATGCGGATGGTGGCGATGGTGCGGCGCCTGCGCGATCTCGGCCTCACCATCCTGCTCGTCGAGCACGACATGCCGGCCGTGATGAAGATCTCGGACCGCATCGTGGTGCTCAATTTCGGGCAGAAGATCGCCGAGGGAACGCCATCGGACATCCAGGCCAACGAGAAGGTCATCGAAGCCTATCTCGGCAGCGAAGACGAGGCGATCGGGCTATGAACCAGATCCTGAACTTCGCCGGCGTCGAACTCTATTACGATCACGTCTACGCGCTGAAGGGCGTATCCCTTGAGGTCAACGAAGGCGAGACGGTCGCGCTGATCGGCGCCAACGGCGCCGGTAAGTCGTCAATCCTTCGCGCCATCACGGGCCTCAACCGGATCAGGTCTGGCGAGATCCACTATCACGGCAAGCGCATCGACGGCGCCGCCCCAGACGAGATCGTCAAGATGGGCATCGCGATGGTGCCCGAAGGGCGCCGCGTCTTTCCCTATATGACGGTCAGGGACAATCTCCTAATGGGCGCCTTCACGCGCTCCAGCAATGCAGAAATCGCGGCGTCGATGGAAATGGTGCTCGGGCGTTTCCCCAGGCTGAAGGAACGTTTCTCGCAGGCCGCCGGCACCATGAGCGGCGGCGAGCAGCAGATGCTGGTCATCGGACGCGCGCTAATGGCGAAGCCGAAGCTCCTGCTGCTTGACGAGCCCTCGCTCGGCGTCGCGCCGAAACTTGTCCAGGACATTGCCCGCTCCATCGTCGCCATCAACCGCGACGAGAAGGTCAGCGTTCTCCTGGTCGAGCAGAATTCGCGCATGGCGCTGCGCATCTCGCAGCGCGCGTACGCGCTTACCACCGGCAGCATCGCGCTGAGCGGAAACTCCGCCGAATTGCTGGCCGACGACCGGGTCAAGCGTCTTTATCTCGGCGGCGAGATCTGAGGCTGATTTTAATGCGCATACTCGTCATCAACCCCAACACCACCGCATCGATGACCGCCAAGATCGGCAAGGCGGCCGAGAGCGTTGCGTCCTCGGGCACCGAAATCATCGCCGTCAACCCGGTCGATGGTCCGCCGAGTATTGAGGGCTATTTCGACGAGGTCTTCGCCATTCCAGGCATCATCGATGAAATGGGCAAGGCGCCGGCAGCGGACGCCTATGTTATCGCCTGCTTCGACGACACCGGGCTCGATGCCGCACGTTGCACTAGCGAAGCTCCTGTCATCGGCATCGGCGAGGCGGCCTTCCATCTCGCCAGCCTCGTCGCCGGCAAGTTCAGTGTTGTCACAACACTCGCCCGCTCGGTCCCTGCAATCGAGCATAATTTGGCAAAATACGGCCTTGCCTCGCGCTGCGCCAAAGTGCGCTCGTCGGAGGTCGCCGTGCTCGACCTCGAACAGCCTGGCTCGAACGCGAGGCACAAGATCTCGCAGGAGATCGCGCGCGCCATCCGCGACGATCGCGCCGAGGCGATCGTCCTTGGCTGCGCCGGCATGGCTGACCTCGCGCACAGCCTGTCCGAAGAGCATGCAGTTCCGGTGCTTGACGGCGTCGTCTGCGCAGTCACTCTGGCCGAGGGCCTGTTCAAGGTCGGCTTGAGGACATCGAAGATTGGCGGCTACGCGGCTCCTCGAGGCAAGCGCTTCGCGGGCATCTTTGCTTCGGCGTCGCCGTTGGGCGCCGGGTCGTCCCGCTAGCGCGGGAGATGGGATCCCTAGGCATTGACCAGGGCGCAAGCGCGATTAGATTGAACCGCTGCTGGCGATTTGCGGGCAGAAAGGGCCGAGTCGGCCGCATCGAGAGCATGTTGACGGTACTCTGGGACGTAGATCGCCACGACAGGCCGGCAGCGCGCTGGGCACCAATCTATTATGGGCTGAGGGACGCCATCGTCAGCCATCGGCTCGCGCCGGGCACCAAGCTGCCGGAAGACGAACTGGCCTCGATCTATTCGGTGAGCCGCACCGTCATTCGCGCCGCCCTGCAGGCGCTGGCGCATGACCGGCTCGCGCGACTCGAGCCCAATCGCGGTGCCTTCGTCGCGCAGCCGTCGAAGATCGAAGCTCGGGAGGTGTTCGAGGCTCGGGCGCTGATCGAGCCGAAAGTGGCGGCGCTTGCCGCGAAGGCGGCCGGGCCGTCCGACATCGCGCAATTGCGGGCACATCTGGAAAAGGAGCACGACGCGCTGCATGCCGGCCGCGACAGCGACGCCATCATGCTGTCGGCGCGCTTTCATGTCGGCATTGCCGAGATCGCCGCACATTCGATCTTTACCAATTTCGTCCGCGACCTCGTCTCGCACTCTTCGCTGATCATTGCGCTCTACTGGAAGCGCCGCGACGCAACCTGCGAAAAGCACGCTCATCACGCGCTGGTCGATGCGATCGAGGCCGGCGACAGTGCCGACGCCTCGGTCCTGATGAACAGCCATCTGGTCGACCTGCTGTCGGGGCTGGATCTCACCGACAAGGTGGAACAGTCGGACAATCTTGCGGATCTACTTCGTTCGTAACGGAGCTGGTGCCGATGCCGAACCGCCCTAGTACAATACACGAGATTTCAGACCAGGAATATCTGGATTGGACTTCGTGCCTTCAATCACTTCAAGATGCTTACGCGCTCACCATTTCACTTAGTTTCAGAAGATTTGGGAGCGCGTGCCTCCGCGGTGACGGACTTCAGGTCAGATTTGCTTGCCATGCGACAACTTACGCACATCACGACTGCATTTTACAGTTACCTTTTGCGGGGAAGGGTCCGCGCTGCCAAGAATATACTGGTGCCACGTCATTCGCGACGTTCTGTCAGAGAGGCGATAGCCAAGTGAACATTGCCGAACATCGGATCAAGCGCTCTCTCGTATTCTTCCTTGTGCGGGGATGCACAGGGTAACAAGACCGGGCCTTTCGGGATGAGCGAGGCGAACCCGCATGATGTTCCTTGTTTCATGGACCTGCAATACGTTAGAATGCGCTAATAGATAGCCCGCTGCCGTGAGGGCCGGCAACGGGCTGTCGAAACGCGGCGGCTGCAACTGAGGGATCAACCGCCTGTCCTTACAATGAGGCGCACAAGATTATGTTCCGTGATCATGGAACCTTGCCCTGAGGGCATCGTTGGGGCGCCTTAGGGACAAGCTGATGACCAAGAACGACAGTAACCCTGCCCTGGAGGAGTATGTCCGGCTGCTGGTCGAAAAGACGGGCATTACGGAAGCGCAGGCGGTTGAGCTTATCTACTTGCTCGGCTTGAATTGGTCATCCCTCGTTCGGGAAGCGAAGGCGATTAAGAAGGATCGATAGACGGTCGTCCCAGCGTTCGATGACCTACGCCGCAGCGACTGGTGCGGACTGTTTTGCATGCCTGGCCGGAACATAGGTGGCCCGGCCCGCTTATCGTAGTGTGACACAGGATTGGCAGGCCGGGCAAACCCCGACGTTGGGGTCGGGGGTAGGTCGATCCTACGAAAGCCCGCCGTCTCGAAGGAGAGAACGACGGGCTTTTTGCTTAGGGAGCGGCAGGGGGACGGGCCGCTCGGACCTAATAACCCGCATGAGGCTCATCAGTTCCTGCTAATTTGCCGGGTCCGCAAAAAATGCCGTCGCCATCGACCCGGGTGGTCCGACGCGGCCATTTCACTAATCATTCACGATATTAGCCCAAGCTAATGCTCGGACATGCTGGTACTGAGTACATGACCTGATAGCCCCGGCGCCGATCTCCTCAGCGCTGGGGCTTTTCATTCCGCACAATCCAATTCAGCAATTCGGGATCGACAGTTTGCGAGCCCGTAAATTCCTGGATCAGTTTAGCGGCGTGAACCGGCCACTCGCTTTCCGGTAGGTTGCTTTCGCGGATTTCGGTGTGGAGTGCCGATCGGATGATTTCGACATCCATGGCCGATAAGACTTCGAGTTCGCCATTGCACCCTCAAACGCGCAGGGCGAAGCCATTCCCACGCCACGGCAATTATATCGCTGCACGACCTAATCCGCGAGTCGCTTTTGTGAAGGAAAAGCCCGTCGCTATATGAGCTGAAGCGACGGGCCTCCATGCTGCCATGAGACGGCTACACCCCAAGGGGATCGACCGCCTGTCTGGTTAAGCGTGGGGCTACGGAATTGTTCCACAATGGCACAGCAGGTGCTCTGCATTTCTCTTCGCTTCAAACCCGTTCGGTGAGACAATCGGCTCTTGGGCTAAGGGCGGCAGCAATGCCAACGTCGCGCTCCAGTGGCGTCTACGAACCCGCTGACCTGGCGTTACTGCAGCGGGTCTTTGATCGGCTGTGCCAAGAGCGCCGTCTGGCCAAAAAAGACAGGGAACAGCGGGAGCAACTGGCTGCGGAAGTGATCCACGTCTTCAGCGAGGGAATAACAGGGGAGATGGACCTGTGGCGGGCCATTTCCAGGCGGACGAGGTTTAAGCGGCGGTTGCGGTCTCCTTAAATGCGCGTCACCGTTTGGAGACCTAGACGCACCCTCTGGCTTTCGGCGTAGTTCTCGGCGTGTCGCTCGTCTCCGAATGAGCGGCTGACCAGATGCTGGCCAATTTGCTCGACCAGAACGTGCCACTCGTCGTCAATTTGGGTTATCGAAATAGCGTTTCGGTCGAGCTGTAGCCTATACGGATCTCGCTGCAGCTCGGTTTCAATGAGCAATTGCCTCGAACGCTCTATACATGCCCTTGATACATGCCCTTGCGACAGCGAGCACGCTCCGGTCGTGCTCAGTTTGGCGCGGGCGCGGGATTTGGGGATCGTTGGCATAGTTCGCCTCCGGTCTTAAGTTCAGACGGGAGCGCGGTCGCTGTCTCTCAGCCGCAAGCGTCCATTAGGCTGTGCCGACGATGTAGAATAATATAGGGCATAGCGTCTCGGTTGCAACGTCGGAACAGAAGCCCGACGTGAGCTCATCGGGAACAAGGTGGCAGCCGTCTCAGCTTCCTTCCACACTGAAACCCTGCACCGAGGCATGGCGGAGAATATGTTCGCCCCCGGAGGAACTTCACCCGACCGGTGATGCCCGGCTTCGCCCATTGCGTTGCGCAAAGAAAAAGCCCGTCGCGGTTTTGCGCGAGAGGACTAGAATTTGTAGGCGATGCCCAGCCGAACTTCGTTGGTCTTCAGATCGACATCAGCATTGACCGGATCACCAAACGATTCTGAACCGAAGTCAGTATAGCGATACTCGGCGCGCAGCAGCAGATTGTCGGTCATAGCGTAGTCCAAGCCCGCGCCTATCGTCCATCCTGTGAACGTATCTCCGAACGATGGTCCACCGGCATTGCTGCTTACGCTGCGTCACAGCTTCGCCACCCACCTGCTGGAGGACGGCACCGACATCCGGATCATCCAGGTCCTGTTCGGGAACGCCAAGCTAAATAGCACCGCCTTCTACACCAAGGTTGCAACCCGCACGGTGCGCACCGTCACGAGCCGCTCGACAAGCTTGGCCTCTTCAGGCCGGAAGAGATCTCACCCGACGGCTGAGCGTGCGCGCCTCGATCGAGGTCGCCGACGATGTGGTGCCGTTGAGCAGCCGGGCGACCTCGTCGCGGCTGAGCACCACCGGCAGCTTGCGTGGGTGCGACAGTCGGACGAGCTTGCGCGCCAGATCGGGACGATCGACCGTATGCGTGAAGAAGAAGCGCAGCGCCGACACGATGCTGTTCATCGTCGGCACGGGAACACCGTCGTCCTGCTGCTCGATCTGGAACCGGCGCAGGTCGTCGGTCGCTGTATCCGGCGACCGGCCGAGGAACGTCGCCAGGCGTCCGGCCGGGAGCGTTGGTGCGACCGGCCCGGTTGGTGCGACCGGCCCGGCAGGAGTCGGCGACTTCACCGGACCCGCCGCCTCAGCGGCGGACAACATCGCTACCTTCGCCGGCACGACGGGCAAAGTTGGCAAGGACAGCGGCGTCGCGGTGTCCAGCCTCGCTCCGATCAACAACGCGGTCTTCACAGGTACATTCACGCCGCCGGACGCAACATTGCCCCTGCAAGCTTAGCAACGGCGCGCAGTCAGCGTTCTCGGCCGATCGGCTAATTCCGCCGGAGCGCGCCCACATCGCGGCTGCTGCCGACGACACAATTCCTCGGCGTGTTTCGGGGGCGTTAAGCTTTGGGCAGTTGACCGCCGGCATGGTCCCGGCCGGTTTGATCACCTATTCCATCCTCGGCTCCGGCGCCATCGCATCTAACAGCGAATTCCAGCTTGGCACGGGCAGCAAGCTTTTGACTGCATCGGCGCTCAAAGCCACGGTGGCTTATCAGGCGCTTGCGGACGCGGCGACCATCTCTGGGATATATCGTTGGGCGATAACGGCTCGGTGGCGCTGGCCGGCAATCGCACCCTGGGAAACCCGACCAACGCCAATCCGCTCTTCGGATTTGTCCTGAAGGTCACCGCCACGACTACCTCTCGCACGCTGGCGCTGAGCGCCAATTTCGTGGCGGCGACCGGCGTCGAGGCGTTCCCGATCACCATCGGTACCACGGAAACCGTCTTCCTCGTCGGCTTCGTCGACACGGGCACCCGGCTCGTCATCACCGGCGTCATTCGCACTTAGGGGACGCTGGCGTGATCGACTTCGCTCCACCGCCGCTGTGGCTGCCGCCAAGGCCTGCCATCATTCGCTCGGCTCACAATCTGCATCGCCAAAGATTGCCACGCTGCCGGGGATCGCACCGCCTTTGATCGGCGGAGCGCCGGCCGCCGTTCCTGGTCGCCGAGGTCTATCAGGGAATCACTACGCATACAAACGAGGGCCAGACCGTCACTTTTACCGGCATCGCCTTCGGCACTGCGGCTGCCAACCGGTACATCTTCATCATCGTACCGTATTACCACGGCACGACAACTGCCCGCACCGTTAGCTCGGCGACGATCGGAGGCTTTGCTGCCAAAATCCACGGCAACTCGACCGAGGCGGGCGGCATTTACGGCGGCGTCGCCTTGATCAGTGCACTGGTCCCGACCGGCACCTCCGGCGCGGTGAACATCACGTTCAACTCGAGTGGTGCTGGCTACTATCGCCCGCGCATCGCTGTTTACGCGGTCACCAACCTGCAATCGACCACTCCGTACGACCTGCAGATTACAACCGGCACGCCGACAGGCGCTCCGAAGACCTTCACCGGCAACCAGGTCAAAGACGGAGTTCTGTTTTTCGGGTCGACTGTTTGCGGCAACTCGACGACCCGCACCATGAGCGGCATCTCTACAGACTTTTCCGTCAGTCCGGTGAGCTTGGTTCAGTACATCGGGGGCGCAGACGCTACCAGCACCACTGGGACGACCAGCATCACGGTCACGGGTGGCACTTCAGGCCAGTGGGCGGCGATCGTTGCAGCTTTTCGGTAGCGTTCCCGCGGCGTTGCCTTGGGGCGAAAAACTCGGCTAAGAGACTTCCGCTATTGCCCGGAGCGATAAGGAGTCTATGCATGCCGGAAGAGACGGAAAACAATCGAGTCCAGTTGATCGAGCTCACCGCGGACATCGTGTCCGCCTACGTCAGCAAGAACGCGGTCCCGGTTGCGTCTCTTCCCGAGATCATCGAAAGCGTTAATTTGTCGCTGTCGAAGATCGGAGGATTGGCCGAGCCCGAGACGCCAGCCCAGGCTCCCGCTGTCAATCCGAAGCGATCGGTCTTCCCCGACTACATCATCTGCCTCGAGGATGGCAAAAAATTCAAATCGCTGAAGCGCCATCTCAGCGTGGATTTCGGACTCACGCCCGAAGAGTACCGCGAGAAGTGGGGGCTGAAGCCGGACTATCCGATGGTGGCGCCGAACTACGCCGCCCAGCGGTCGACGTTGGCCAAGGCGGCTGGGCTCGGCCGGAATCCCGCGACAAAGCCTGGGAAGAGCACAGGCAAGCGGAAGACTAGGGCTTAAGCCGGCTCTTGCCGGGGATTGGTTGTGATCATGCGGCGTCTCCAAGTTCGGCACAAGTTTTGAAGACGGAAGCCCGGCTTGCGAATAGCAAGCCGGGCTGTCCTGTTGACTGATGGGCGGAGGGCTTGGGGTTTACCAGCCGGCGCGATCGGAGAGTGTCTGATTTGCCATTTGGTTCACAATCGGCAGAGGTCCGGGATCGCCAAGCGCATTGGTCCGAATAACTGAAAGATATAGCCCCGTATTCCGCTGGGACAGTCTGCCTTGATGACAACCGCACTCGTTCAAGAACTCTTTCGCGAGTAGGGCGGTCTCTCCGGCGTCTCGGCAATGTACTTGGTGAATGCCTGCTCCAGCTCGGCTACCGCCTCATCCTTTGTGTTCGCCTGGCCGCGCTGCCGGCCATGGCCGCGCCAGCGCTTGTCGTGTGTCGCGATCGACCAACGCCAGGAACCGGCGCCCGGGCCATGCCGCTCGCCCTGAATGCGGCCGACATCAGAGCCAAGGAATGTCGCTACGAAGTCTTGCGGTGCTATCTGACCGCCGATGATGGTTCGGCCCCAGTCGAGCCACAGGCGAGCCCCACGATCGCGAACAAACCGCACAGCCTCGACGATAGTATCGAAGCTACGCATCGGACCGCTCTCGTCGGCCACCTGGTAGCGGTCGTCGGCTTTGCTGATTCTTAGACGATGGGGCAACATTCCGATGATATAGGCGTCCGCCAGGCGGAACATAGGCGGCCCGGCCGGCTTAATCGTTGTGTGACACAGGATCCGCGGGCCGGGCCTACCCCACGGTTGCGAGTGGGGTAGGTCCATACTGCTCTCATGAGCCAGAGCGCGCAACGTCGACTGAAGTCTGACGGCATGGCCAGGAGAGGCATCAAAATAGGCGATGAGGTGGCGATCACTGCCACGGTGCGGCGCCGCGTCACTGAAGATCGGGTCGCGTGTCGATCTCCCCCACCTATGGTTTCCCGCGCTCGATCGTCGACAAGACATCGAAGGTGAAGAAAGGCCAACCATGCCGACTTAGCCCAAAGGGGCAACCGACAGCAGCTGGCTGGGGGGCGGGAGCGAAAACTGTCGGTTGCCGAGCGAGAGAGGCCCATATCGAATCAGTAGGCCCTGCAACGGACTGTGACAGCAGCCCCAGCTCGCGGAAACTCCGTTGTGCATTTCAGCAGTGGAGGAAGACCAACGCCCCGACGACGGCAAGCAAGGCCAGGAAGCCAGCAAGGGGCATCATGCGGACTCCCCGTTGTCGTCATCGGTCTTGCCGCCTGTAAGAACCGCGAGAAGCGGTTTGGCATCCTCATCGATCCGGACAATCATGGTGCCGGCTGGCCAGGGCTTATTCCCACGCGACTGTGACTTATGCGACCTTCAGGTTAATGACGCGCATCACTGCGACCACAGTTCCATTGTTCGTAGCAGCCTCTTTCGTACTGCCCTTGCCGCAGCTCCAAACGTCGCCTTCCTTGGCCGTGAACTTCATATCGCCGGCCGTAACTTCCAGTTCGCCTTCAGTGACCGTGCAGACCATGTCGTCGGTCATCACATCCCCCAGCGGGCTAGTTCCTTTCGGCTGATAAATCACGTCTTCCAGGACGATTTTTTTATACCCCTTGATATGGGAGTCTCGTGTCCCCCGCTCGACTACGCGAACGCCAGGAAAAATCTCCTTGCCCTCAGTCGGGCCATAGGTCTTAGCCGCTACCGGCGTGAACTTTGCGGCCAATAGCGGGGCGGCCAACGAGGTGGCACCAAGGGCGAGAGCATTACGTCGATTCATCTTCATAACATCCTCCCTGAGTTAGTCCGCCCGGTTGAGCGAACCTGCTACCTTACGCGCCCGAGATACCAAATAGTCAAAACACAAATTGGGGTCGCTGGCTGCATCGCTTCGCTCACGAGCTGAAACACGCTGTCGACCTCCTCGTATATCTCTTTGGCGAGCGCTTGGCAGCTGCCAGGAGTTCAACGACAAGGTCGGGAATGGCGGCTGGGTCATCGGCGATAACGTTTGGCAGATGTTCTGCGATCCATCGGTAGCCCGCGCGCTCATGTTGAGGAAAACCAAGCCGCGGTCTTAGGGTGCTTAAATGCTGCATCGCGGCAGCCGGCAGGTCAGGAACATAGACACCATGCCGCCCCGCTGCGGGAACGAGACGTGGTAATCTTGCCACCATGCGTCAGACAAACCGGTGTCGGAATGTATCGCTACGTCGTGGAAATCATGTCTGGAGGGGAGTGCACCTCGGTGGCGTACGCAACCACCACCTCTCCCCAAGCTGCGGCCGAATGGATAACTGGCCGCGATGTGCAAGACCAGCAACAAGAAAGCGAGTGGGTGCGGGTCACCGATCGATCCAATCGGGTTGTCTACAAATTTGCCTTCAAATTCTAATTCGCCACCGAGGGTTAGTAATAATCCGATAGCCTTGCCGTCGATCGGACAAAGCGCTATATCTCTCAAATCGATCTTGCTGAACGAACGTTGTTCTGGCGCAATCTGCGCTCCTACGATCTTCCATCTCAATTTCGAGTTTGCATCGCGCGGCTTTGCCGGGCGAGCATGATTTTGCGTCGATTTGAAAGGAGATCGCAATGACTACTGGAACCGTGAAGTTCTTCAATTCAACGAAGGGTTTCGGCTTTATCGAGCAGGGCAATGGCCAGCCGGACGTGTTCGTTCATATCTCGGCCGTGGAGCGCGCCGGGATGCGTTCTCTCGTTGAAGGCCAGAAAGTTAGCTTTGACGTTGTGAAGGACGCCCGCAACGGCAAAAGCTCGGCCGAGAACCTGCAAGCCGCCTAGTTCACAGCGCCTTTGGGGGCCCTTTGACCACGTATGTACTGGCATTGGCCGCAGAGGCGCGTTTGAGAAGGTCGGGCTCTGCCCGGCCTTTTTTGGTTAAGGAGAAACATGAAATCCCTTCTCGACACCGGCATCTTCAAGCCGTCTCCATCCCGAACTGAAGCCAAGACCGATGCGACGACGCGTGTCGCCCGGCAGATTGTCGATCTCGAAGCGGCGGCAAGGTCCGCCAAGACGGAGCGCTTACGCGCCGCCAGGCTGGCACAGGAACCCCAAGCGTCTGCTCCAAAGAAACCACTCCAGAAGCGAAGAAGTCCCGCGCGGTAGGCTGCATCGCGTAATGATCGCCTGCCAAGGGGTCACTCGGGTTTTTTGACGGTCTCGGTACCGTTGATTGCGGTTAGGATCGCCGCGTAGGCGCTCCCGATTTCCTCTTCGATCTCGTGCTCTGAAATCCCGGCGGTTCTCGCATCGGTGAATAGCTTAGCCGTCAGCCCTGCGACTGAAATGATGTCCGCGCCGACGCTGCCATGCATCACGTTATCGGTGATCCATTTGCTATAGAATTCTGCCCCACGTTCGCTCAATGCCGCGCCTTCAGAAAATGAGCCTCTCGGAGCAGGGAATTCCAATCGGTCCCGATCCGCTGGATCAGTTCGCGGGCTTGTTTTTCGGAAATGTCTGCTTCTCTAGTCAATCGCTTGGCAAGGATAGCAAGCGCGCTTTCATGCAAGCCCTTATTGTCTGTGGGGTCGCTCATGACAACCACCTATCCTTCAAGCGAGGACCCGTTGTGCAGCCTCATTGCACGCGCAGACGGGACATGAGCCTATTTTCCGGCGTCAGAGAGGTCCGTCCGCTTAGTGTGGGCACAGACGACGGACGCTCTCATGCCAGGCGCAGGCAAAGCATCCGTCTGGGCCTACCAACCGGCAGAGCAAAGTTATGTTCCATCGGGGCCGCGAGGAACGCGCGTCAGTTGGAGTTTTTCAGAAAGTGTAGGTGCGCTTCGAGTTGTTCCTGCACAGCCTCAAATTTTTGCAACACCTTCTCCGCTGTTTTTGTCGGGTGGCCGTCGCGCGACAGTTCCTCGATCAGTTCGCGTTGGCGAGCAATGCGTGCCTTGCCTTCACGAACGTGACGCTCCCCCATCTCCAAGTTGGTTTCGGCGTGCATGCCGAAACAAGCCGGGCGAAGGGCTTTAGGTTCCTTCCTCGCTGAAACCCTGCATCGTCGCATGCCGAAGGATGTGCTCGCCGGGGAGGAACTTCACCCTGCCGGTGATGCCTGGCTTGACCCATTCCACGTCATCCGCAAAGGCGCTGGGGACACGCTGGGAAGGCTTCGCTGCCCTGGAGGCCTGGACACGCTGCCACAGCCGTTCCCCCAGGCCGCTGGGCAGCGTGACGGCTGCGGTGCCAGCATAGCGGCCATTGCGTGCCATGATCGCCGCAGCGGGCACGTAAGCGAGCGGAGATCCTGGCCGTCGAGGTGCAGGATGTCGAAAGCCACGAACGCAAGCTGTTCGGCATTCCAGGCCATGCGCGAACGTATGGCGTAAAAGTTCGGCTTGCCATCCGGTTCGGGCGCGATCATCTCGCCATCAAGCATGAAGGACTTCGCCGGAAGCTTTTCCGCCGCGGCCCGATCGGCCAATAGCGCTTGGACCAGTCGAAGCCATTTCGGGAGAAAGCGCGGGCGCCGGCCCAATCGAGGATGATCTGAGTGCGAAACCCGTCGTACTTGATCTCATGCAGCCAGTCGTCGCTGGCTGGTGGCGTCTCGACCTGGAGAGGCTCCAGCGGCCTGATGAACTTCAGCCGCTCGTGGGCCTTACGCATACACGCGCTACTTCGAACCGCCGGATTCAAGCTGTCGAACGCGTTCCGGTTCCTCGTATTTTCAAAAGTCGATGGACTAGAGGTAATGACCAAGCTTTCGGATCTCGGGCCGCCGATCACCGGGACGCGACACGGACGCGAGCCGCAGACGGAGGCGCATCATTTCCACCTCTGCCCAACGTGTGGGCAAGCAGTCGATCGGCGGGACTTGCGGCAAGTCATCTGGCATGAGCGGCCAAAACATGAGCCGCTTGAAATGGACGCCTAATCTGGGATGTGACGGTATCGGAAGCGATTGCGAATATGGTCGTTGAAGAAACGGCCTTTGACGAACGCCGATCGGAACGCCGCATAAGTCTCCGGCGGCACTTCCTCAAACTCGTAGTGCTTGCCGCTGGCCACGAACCAGACCGAGAGAACACGGCTGGCCGGATCGTATTTTGTTTTTCTGATCGATGTGGACGGCATGACAGTATCCCGCTCCTTCTCCAGAGCGTGGGCTGTGAATCAACTTCGAGATGACATTAACGTTCCTTGTCGTCTCATCTGGACACCAGGCGGGGTTTCGGCGCATTCTTCCGTTGGGGAGAGGGGCTTGGACAAATCTCGTTACGACAACCGGTCGGACCAGTGGCGGAAGCGCAGCGGCGCGCGGCGCTCGCGCGCCCTGCGTTGGGCGAGCGTGCCGCGACGGCTGATCTTCGTGACTGTCGCTGCGGCCGGCGCGCTGGCCGCCCAAACCGCCCTACGACACAGCCACAGCCAGCCCTCGGACTTGATCGGCCCGAAGCCCGCGCCGATCGCTGGCGTCGCGTCGGTGATCGACGGCGACACGATCGAAGTCCAGGGCCAGCGGATCCGCTTCAACGGCATCGATGCCCCGGAGAGCAAGCAATACTGCGACGACGCCAAGGGCTTCGAATATCCCTGCGGCCGGCGATCGGCTGCAGCGCTAGATACCTTCTTGGCCGCCTCGAGGCCGGTGCAATGCTCGTTCGTGACCTGGGATCGCTATCATCGCTTCGTCGGCCACTGCCGGCGCGCTGACGGCGCCGGCGTGGCGGCGTGGATGGTCGAGCACGGCCAGGCGGTCGATTGGCCGCGCTACAGCCACGGCGCCTACGCCGCGGAGCAGGCAAAAGCGGAAGCGGCGAAGGTCGGTCTATGGGTCGGGAATTTGAGGCCCCATGGGACTGGCGCACGTCGCATGCCGACGGCGCTGCGCCGGCGAGCGAATCGCTCGGCATCATGCGCCGGCCGTTGGTCGCGCAGAGCGGCTATTCGTGCGAGCCGCGGCGGACGTGCAAGCAGATCAGTTCCTGCGACGATGCCCAATGTATCTGCAGAACTGCTCATGGGGCGGCAAGCTGGATCGCGATGGTGACGGCGTGGCGTGCGAGACACTATGCTGATGAAGGCGGGACTATGGCCTGCTGCCGGTTTTTCGGACACCAGGTTAAGCTAGCATAGCTTGCTCCTCGAACTCGACGGGGCTCAGATAGCCCAGTGTCGAGTGCCTGCGCCGCGGGTTGTAGAAGCGCTCGATGTAATCGAACACATCCGCCCTGGCGTCATCTCTCGTCCTGTAGACCTTGCGGGGTGTGCGTAGACCTTGCGGGGTGTGCGCTCGGTTTTCAGCGACGAGAAGAAGCTCGGGAGGAGCGGCTCGATGATGCGCCATTCGAATTCAGTCAGGTCATACCGGCTCATGCCAAAAATGAATCAGGGCGTGGGCGAATGTGTAAGCCTTAGGTGGGTTCTCGACCCGTTGACGACCTTGGGCGTTGCAGACTTGAACCTCCAAATCGAGGGAACCTGACCTTCAGCGCAAGAGGGTTCGGGAGTGAGCTCGGTGAGGTCTTTCACCACGTTTGGCGGCGACCCGCAGATGCTTTTTCGTGTTATGATGGGCTTGCAACGCGCGTAATCTCGACCTCGCAATATGGCAGAGGTCGAAAGCTATTGCCTTGGCACAGGAAGCTTTTCACCCCAGCACTTGATCGCCTCCGAAACGCTGGGTGTGCTGCTTTCCCTGACTGACCCGGGGCGAGGAGGTTGTCGATGTCCACGAGGAGTGTTGACCGCCCGCTGCAGCCGGGCGACCGGGCACCGAATGTTGTGCTCAATGCGATCTCACGCGAAGGCAAGATCGCGCTCGATGATTTTCGAGGCCGTAGCCCGTTGTTGATCGGTTTGTTCCGAGGCCTGCACTGTCCGTTCTGCCGGCGCCATGTCGCGGCGATGGCGCAACTCAAGCCGGCCCTGCGTGAGAAAGGCGTCGAATGCCTGGCGGTGGTCAATACGCCGGTCGAGCGGGCGCGGCTCTATTTCCGTTACCACCCGGCACCCGATCTTCTCGCCGCATCCGACCCGGAGCGGGCCTCGCACCGTGCTTTCGGCTTGCGCGAGGTCGGGATGGACACGGTCATGGCGATACGGATACATCTCCCGGGCGAGTTGCCCAAGCCTATGGACGTCATGGCAATGGACGAGTTTCTTAACAAGAAGGAAGGATATGAGATGACGGAAGCCGATCAGCAGGCGATGGCTTCCGGCTCGGGGCAGCTTGTCGGTCAGTTCCTAATCGACCGGGCGGGCATCGTACGCTGGAACTTCACTGAAGTTCTGGAGGATGGCCTCAACACCTTCAGAGCGCCGAATCCCGAGGAGTTGATGTCGGCTGCTTCCCAAGTTGCACATTAATAGGCTGCGGAAATGGGCTGCTGAAAACTCGCTCGACGGCCACCGTCCTGTGGTTTGGATTTAACGATCATCGAAATGCTCAGCGCGGGAGGCTAAGAGTCTGCCCGTGGGCTTCGTAGCGATTTCGATTCAAGGTCTGCGGACCGCCCCGATGCTAGAGTGAGCAAGCCGCATAGGCGGGGCGACGTCCGCTCCTTGCCGCAATCACGTCGTTCCGACAGGGGCGCGCATACGGCAAGTTTCCACCCATTCGAGACGTTGTCCGTTTATGGGTTCACGACGCCTCGCAGCCGAGCGCGAGCCTCGAAGCTGCCAATCCGCTTCTGACCCAAGACAGCCGCGCTCGCACCCTTATGGTCAACACGGGTTCATCGACCCCTTTTGTAGGATGAAGAGACACCATGGAATACTAGTCCTCCTCCTGGTCGTTAGGTTCGCCAGACCATACGAGAGAATACGAAGAAAATGGGTTGGCGAACCAACCGCTAACGATGGGCCGAGGCACCACTGACCCGATCAGAAGCTTGTAACGTTCGCGCGGCGAAATACCGGCGAAATCGATACTCACACGGCTCCGCTGACCCGCCGGCTCGCGCTGGGGATTGAGCATTGTCTCCTCCTGGAATTTGGCTGGGCTTTTTTGGGAGCTGGTCACCCCGTTCGAACATACTTGCTCAAGATTGAGCGAACGTCGGGCTCAGCCTGATCGCTGATTTGCGCCCTGGTCTCGAGTGCCTCGAGGTGATGCTCCATCGCATGCATGGCTCGGCTGGGATCGTGCTGCCGTAGGCCTGAATGATTTCTAGGTGCTCGTCCACGCCACACTGATCGGAATGCGGGCGGCTGTACAAGGCCACCATCAGCGAACACCGCGATACGATTTCGCTGACATAGCGCGTCAGGGGCTTCGAGCCCGTTAGTTCCGCAAGCAGAATGTGGAATTCACCGGCCAGCCGTATCGACAGGGGCTCGTTGCCACCCACAGCCTCCCTGAGCGCGAATGAAATCTTCGGCCGCTGAGGCTTGTCTAAGATGAGCCATCAGCCTCGCGTTAACACATGTTATGGCGCCGTCCCGCACCCGCGAGAAAATGCGATTGTCCTGGCTAGGATCCGTGCGTCGCGAGCATGATCAGAGATTCGGGGCAAGAGCCCGTTGTCGTCCAAAATCGCAGAGGCGGCAACGGGCCTTTCGCTATTGGCGGGACCTTGGTCTGCGCCTGCGCTGGAGTCCGGCAACGGGCGACCGGGTGTCGGATCAGGAATGCGAAGTCGACTATTTCGCCAAGCGGCATGGCCTTTCGCCAGGCCCTATCCGAGAGTTGATCCGACAGCACGACAGGCCGCGAGGCGCTTGAGCATGAAGTCAGGAAGCTGCGGGGATGACAAAGCTGTCCGACCTGGTCCCAGTAGGGTCGGACAACGAGCGCATAGCGACGCGCCGCCGATCGGAGCGTCTCAGCTCTACATATGCGACCAGTGCGGCCAGGCTGTCGATCGGAGCGAGCTACGTCAGTCATCTGGCACCAACTGCCTTGCCACGAGCCGCTTGAAATGGAGGCGTGAACGAAGAACCCAAGGAACATTCGGGCCAGGGGTCTTCATTATGGAAGGTGAGGACGTGGCGCTGAAGCAAACACCCGGGAGCCAACTCTGGAGACGTGGCGGCTTCTTGTAAGATCGTCAGCGCCGACACTCTGCCGGCGGCAGCCGCAAAGGCGACAGGCCGCGACGGATAGACGTTCGGAAAAACATTGGGTTCGTGTAACCGACCAGGAGGAACGGGCAGTCTTTGACTTCGCGTTCACGTGACGCCCTAATCGGGCCACTGGTGAGGAACGAGCGACGGCCGCTTTGATGTTGCTGTGACCTGGCACTCGTCGACGACATCAGAATGGCCGAGCGCAATGTACCGAAGGCGAGCGGCACCTGATTCGTCAGCACCAGCTTATAACGGCCCTCGCCAACGCGGGACCAAGCTTCCTTTGTTTCAAAGGCCGGCGGGCACCTTCCACCTGAACACAGCTCAGGTGGGGCTCGCCTGATCGCCCGCCTCCACGATCTTGTCGAGTACGGCTTCAGGCGCCACATCGCGCTTCAACTCCTGCAGTTCCTCGTCTGCTTCTGACGGGACCTTCAGGTGCTTGGCAATTTCTTCCACCATCTTGATCAACTTCGTCGTCTCGTGTTCGTTCAGCAGGCTGACCTGAAGATCAAGATCCGCCCGTGCATCATCTTCGGCAGCCATTCGGTTCTGGGTGATAAGGACAAAGGTGGAGAGAAAGATCGCTTCGACGGATGCGAACATCGCCAGGATCACCAAGGAAGGATCCCAGGCTTGAACGAAGGGGAAGATCCCGGTGTTCAAAGCGATCCAGCCGCCAAACAAAATAAGATGGATGTAGACGAAAATCATGCTGCCGGCGAACTTGCCGATTGCGGCCGCGGCCCGCTGCTCCAGTGATGCTGCTTTCGCCTCGCGCTTCCTGCGCTCTACCAGAGCGTCGATGTTGCGGGCCAAGGCGGGAGCGAGCCCTTCCGCGGCCGGTGTGGTTGGAGTGGCGTTTCCCGGGTCGCCAGCGGAAGCCCTGGGATGCATGGTTCGTTCCTATCGCTAGCTGCCTGTCCTGCCTAACTGCCAACGTCCGATTTCGCTCCAACACTGCGAAAACTTCGCGGGTCCTGCTCCGCTGGCAGCGCAGCCGATGCGATGCGCGACAGGAACAAAGGCGAGGCCACCGGGTTGGGCAACTCTCGTGATGTGAATCGGCGACGCCATGCGGAATGTGAAACCAGTCAGCATACGCAAAATTCAGGATTGCCGGCCGATTGAGAAAGCAATCGACCGGTTCCTGCCGAGATGCAATAAGCGCCGGAACTCGGACAGCCGATAGCCTCCTCATGCAAAATCATGTTGAAAGCACGGTCACATTCGACAGCTTTTTCATGGCCGGATTCGAGTGCTCTTCGCACCGGCGAAAGGATGGCGTGCGCCTCGATCTGTTGCAGGCGACCGGCCATGACATTCATGTCGAGGACGACTATCGGCGCTGCGCCGCTCTTGGACTGAGAACCATTCGCGACGGGCTGCGCTGGCATCTGATCGAAAAGGCGCCGGGGGTGTACGACTGGTCGAATTGGATTTCGATGATCGAAGCGGCCGGTGGGGCCGGTGTTCAGGTCATCTGGGATATCTTTCATTACGGATCCCCCGATCATCTCAACCGGGGCAGCGAAGGGATGATCGAAAGCTATGCATCCTTTGCAGCCGAAGCGGTTCGGCTGCATCGAGCCATGACCGGCAAAGCCGCGCTGGTTTGTCCCATCAACGAGATATCGTTCTTCGCATGGGCAGTCGAAGTCGGCTATTTTCCGCCGGCCGGCCCAAAAAGGAGGGGATGGTTCAAGCGTCATCTGGTCAAGGCCGCCGTTCAGGGCATCCGGGCAATGCGAGAAGCTGACCCCGAATGCCGCTTCATATGGGCCGAACCGCTCATCCATGTGGCGCCGCGAGATCGAAGCCGTCCCGAGATACGCCGCGCCGAGAATGTCCGCTTGGGACAGTTCGAGGCCTACGACATGCTGATGGGGCGCGTTGAGCCGCAACTCGGGGGCAGCGAGGATCTGATCGACGTGATCGGCCTCAACTTCTACCCGCACAATCAATGGTATCTGCACGGGCCGACCATTCCGATGGGGCATCACGAGTACCGGGCGATGTCGGAACTGCTGGTTGAGGTCGCCCATCGGTACAGCAAGCCAATATACATCGCCGAGACCGGCGCCGAAGGCTCCGGCGGGCCGGCCTGGCTCCACTATGTATGCGATGAGGTTCGCGCCGCCATTGGCGAGGGCGCAGCGATCGAAGGGATCTGCCTCTATCCGGTCACGGCATATCCGGGGTGGGACAATTCGCGCCATGCGGAGGTCGGTCTGTTCTCGGTCATTCACGCAGACGGTTCGCGTCGTCTCCGCCAAGCGATGGCCGAGGAACTGGCCAGGCAACGGAGGCTATTCAACCTGGATTCGCGATAAGCGAGCCCTGGGGCTGTTCGGCGATGGGGTGTCGCTTCGCCGGCACGGCCACAGGTGGCACCAGGATGTCACTTGGAATGGCAAGCGTTCTCTGGATACGCCCGAAAGTCGCCAGAGCCTGGCCGACAACCTGATCCATGTTGTAGTAACGATAGGTGGCAAGGCGCCCGACGAACCACACGTCCGGGCAGCTCGCTGCCAGCGCTTCGTACTGCTTGTATAGCGCTTCGTTTTCCGGCCGCGGCACAGGATAATATGGATCGCCCACGTCTGTGGGATATTCGTAGGTCAGGCTTGTCCGGGCATTCTTCTGGCCAGTCAAATGCTTGTACTCGGTTATGCGGGTATAACCCTCCGTTTGCGGGTAGTTGACCACCGCCACCGGCTGGAACTGCTCGCAGTCGACGGTGACATGCTCGAAACGAAGGGAGCGATAAGGCAAACGGCCAAGCCTGCAGTCAAAATATTCGTCGATAGGGCCGGTGTAGATCAAGCGGCGAAATGAGATCCGGTCGCGGATCTCTCGATAGTCGGTCTGCAGCATGATCTTGATGCTGGGATGATTGGTCATGCGCTCGAACATGCGCGCATAGCCGCCGGCGGGCATCATCTGGAAGCGGTCGCCGAAGTAGCGGTCATCGCGGTTCGTCCTGGTTGGAACTCGTGCCGTCACGGATTTGCTCAGCTGCGACGGATCGACCCCCCATTGCTTTCTGGTATAGCCGCGAAAGAACTTCTCGTAGAGTTCGCGTCCGACCGTGCTGACGACGACTTCTTCGGCCGTACGGACTTCTTCGACGGTTTCGCGGCGCGATGCGAAGAACTCCTCCAATTGGCTCGAACTCAGATCGAGCCCGTAGAGCCGGTTGATCGTGTCGAGATTTATGGGAATTGGGAGTAGCTTGCCGTCGACCGCGGCCAGCACCCGATGTTCGTAGGGCCGCCATGTCGTGAATTGTGAAAGATACTCCACGATCGACTCTGCGTTGGTGTGGAATATGTGCGGCCCGTAACGGTGAATGAGGATGCCGTCTTCGTTGTAGCAATCGAACGCGTTGCCACCGACGTGATTGCGACGGTCGATAAGGAGAACGCTTTCCCCCCGTTGCGATGCGATGCGCTCGGCGAGAACGCTGCCGGCGAAACCCGCGCCGACGATCAGCCAGTCGAACATCATCAGGCGCTCCTGCGGAACGGTAGAACCTTTTTGCTCTCGCTCGCTTCCTCGATGAGTGCGGCCATGGCGTGCCATGTTCGCTCCCAGGACATGTTGGCGAGATAGGCATCGACCTTGCCCAGCCACATGTCGCGCGGGCCAGCGAGGGCGGAGCGAAGCTTCGTCTCGATATCTTCGGCGTCCGCGATCTCGACCAAACCCGCGGCCCCGTAGCTACGCACCACGTCGACGACGGCGGTTGAGACGACAGGCAGGCCCGCAGCCAAGAACTCCGGTGTCTTCGTCGGACTGATAAAGCGCGTTGCTTTGTTGAGCGCAAACGGCATCCAGCCGGCATCCCAGTGCCGCAGGTAGTCAGGCAGCTCGGCGTAGGCCTTCGAACCGAGCCAGTGCAGATTTGCGGCCTTGGGCAAGCTGGCCGGGTCGATCTTGACCACAGGCCCCAGCATGATGAAATGCACATCCGGCATTGCCTCGGAGGCTCGCGCCACAAGATCGATATCAAGCCGCTCGTCCAGAACCCCGAAATAGCCTACCCGCGGATGAGGAATGTCAGTCTGGTCGGCTGGATCCTTTCCGGCTTTCCTTGCCCTGCGAAAATGGCCGGCATCGATGCTGCTCGGGAAAGGATAGATCGCATGATGCAGGCAGCGCTTCGCTTCGAAAAGGCTTACCCCGCCGGTGAAGACAATGTCGGCACGATCGAAAAGCGCCTTTTCCCACTGACACAGATCCGGTGGCGCGTTCTTGAATGCGGAAAGCTCGTCCATGCAGTCATAGACGCAGACGTCGCAGCAGAGATGCCGGCTGAATCGTAGCGCCATGGGAGTGTAATACCAGGCGCCCAGCTTGGCATGCGGCGTGGAAGCCAAGATCCGGTCGAGGTATCGGCGCTGGATGACATCGGCCCTCACGCGAGACGTTCCCAGCGGAAGAATGGGCGTGGCGACCTGAATGTTTGGCGCCACCTTATCCAAACGCAGCTGTGGCTGGATTTGGTCTTCGAATACCGGCTCCTCGAAATAGACAATCTGCTGCTCTCTCGCTGCGAGCGTGAGGAGGTGCTGCGGGCGCTGATGAACGAAGTTCCAGCGGAGATGAGAAAAGCATATTAGTAGTTGTTGTTCTCTATTGATGGTTTTGGTGTTCGCCGTGTCTATCCCCGCGCCCATGTAAATAATTTCCCTAGTGTAATCTCAGGTTTAACTGCGATTAACATTTGTTAGCCGCAGGTGCCGGAACCATTTCCGGCTCCCAGCCTAACTTGCAGTGAAATGACTTGTTCCCGCCTCACCCATTCGAACGGCTGACTCCACGTGGGCTGGCGGACCGTCGGCATGAAACTCTTGGGGACAGGCGTTCGAAATTGGTCAGACGGCCTCATTTGGGTTAAGTCAGCGCTATACTGCCGGGCGGCGAGGCAGCGACCGCTGGGGTGACCGAAATGAGGATTGAATTCGAAACGAACGAGTTCCCATTGTTTCATCCGCAATCCGTGGACGATCTCAAGGATCCATGCCCGGTCTTTGACGGCAGCCGTTGGCACGTGTTCGGCTCGAGTGGCACGGTGACCACCGAAACCTGGAAGATCCTGCACGCCACGGCACCCGAACTGCGTGGCCCCTGGACAGAGCATGATGCGATCCAACTTGCCGTCCATGGCTCCGGCGTCGCGGCGCCCGGCGTCATCCATGAAGCCGGCGTCTTTCACATGTTCATACAGACGGAGTTCATGAAATCAGGTGGCCGCTGCGAGCACGCGGTTTCCAATGACGGGTTCCATTGGGTGGTGCTTAACCCGGCGATCCTTTCGATGCCGGGCACCGACGAGGATGGCATCTATGACCCGCACCCAGCTATCGTCGGCGGAAAGCGCTACATCGTCTATTCCGGAATGCCGAAAATCACTCGGGTGCCGCAACCCGATGTCTATCTGGCGCGAAGCCAGTCCGATTCGTGGTTCGGACCCTGGAAGCGCATCGGCAAGATCCTCGACCACAATGACGTCCCGCATCACAATACGCGCGACGACCCGAACTACGAATGGGGGATAGAAGGCGCTCAATTGGTGGAACTGCCGGACGGCCGCGTCCTTCTGAACGCCACCTGCTTTCTGCCTCAGGGGCAAAGAGGCAGCCGGCAGCGCGTTTTTTTCGCCATAGCCGACGATGTGAAGGGACCCTACACGTCAATTGGCCCGGTGCTTGATCCCGGCGGGCCTGGAGAAAACGGGCACTCGACGGTCATGATCGAGGGCCAGCAACTGACGCTGTTCTATCAGAGCCGTGTGGCCGCAACGGACCACCGTTGGCGCTACGGCCTGGCCAGGTGCGACATCGGCCTGCTTTCGAAGGTTGCCTGAGAGGATTTAGAGCTCGCAGGGCCGGCTCTCATCCGGCTTCAGCGCGAAGCGTCGCCCGATCCCGGCGCGCGGACAGGGCGTTGTGGATGTGCGTGGCAGCCAAGGCTGCATGGCCAAATCCCACTGCTATCTGATTGAGCGCTTTGGCGACGTCTCCTATGGCGTAAAGGCCTTGCACGGATGTTTCCGAGTGTGACCCCACCAAAATGTAGCCGTCTTCCTTCGCATATTTCAACTGTCATCACCAAACCGGCATGCTCAATGCAGTCGTCAATGAGTGATGTCGTCGTAAGATTGATGGATTTTCGCGTGGAGTTGGCGTGCTACACATCCGTCTGCTTTCTTGCTCAACGTTACCAAAACGGATTGTGCTCCTGGCCTCAAATCAGCCGCCCTTGTACCCTTTGCGGCCAACATGAGTTCGTCGACCCTTTGTGTGGTGACATGTGGACGAGATAGAGACCCCGCTCGCACGGAAAACTAGTCATCATTATGACCCTTAGGTTCGCCAGACCATACGAGAGAATACGAAGGAAACGGGTTGGCGAACCAGCCGCTAACATATTGATTTCCTGTCGAAAACGACGTCCCTCTTCGAGACGTTTTCGCGCAATTTCCGTATGGCCGATTTCTAGGCCCTCACCATCATCCTTTTCGCCTTCGCTCTCCTGGTCGCCGAACTGATCGAGCGGGCCGAAGCCAAAGTCGAATATTATGCAGGAGCAAGATAATGAACGTTCACGGCGCAGACTACGCAATCGAGCCGACCCCGATCCCGGCCATCCCGGTCGCTCGGTCCGACAAGCTGTTTCCGGTGCATAGGGTCTATTGTGTCGGCCGCAACTACGCCGCGCACGCCGTGGAGATGGGGCATGACCCGAACAAGGAGCCGCCATTTTTCTTCCAGAAAA
The DNA here is from genome assembly GCF_004791945.1 of Mesorhizobium sp. M3A.F.Ca.ET.175.01.1.1. Taxonomy (NCBI): domain Bacteria; kingdom Pseudomonadati; phylum Pseudomonadota; class Alphaproteobacteria; order Hyphomicrobiales; family Phyllobacteriaceae; genus Mesorhizobium; species Mesorhizobium sp. M3A.F.Ca.ET.175.01.1.1. Next base: position 95,165 of record NZ_SRTP01000017.1, read on the forward strand.
ACCCCGACAACGTCAACACATCCGGCGAGTTTCCCTATCCGCCGGCGTCCAGCGACGTCCACTATGAGATCGAATTGGTGGTGGCGTTGAAAAGCGGCGGCAAGGACATCCCGGTCGATAGAGCTCTCGACTGCGTCTTCGGCTACGGCGTCGGCCTCGACATGACACGGCGCGACCTGCAGGCCGTGGCCAAGGATCTCGGCCGGCCCTGGGAGGTCGGTAAGGCCTTCGAGGCGTCGGCGCCATGCACCCCTCTGATTCCCGGAAGCTTGATCGGCCATCCCGTTCAAGGCGCGATCTGGCTGGACCTGAACGGCCAGCGGAAGCAGACCGGCGATCTCAATCAGATGATCTGGAAGGTTCCTGAAATGATCAGCTATCTTTCGGGCCTGTTTACGCTCAGGCCCGGAGATCTTATCCTGTCGGGGACGCCGTCCGGCGTCGGCGCGGTTCAGCGCGGCGACATTCTCACCGGCCATATCGACAGCGTCGGCGATATTGAGGTCAAGGTTGTCTGAAACGAAATCGATGATCGCGCGGATCGTCGCAGCCGCAGATGGCGCGCCGGCGATTTGCGCACCCGGCCGGACAACCCTCTCGCATGGCGGATTGCGCCGGTTGATCCACGAAACGACGACCCGGCTCAACGCGCTTGGCATCGGCCGCGGTGACCGGGTCGCGATCGTGATGCCCAACGGACCGGAGATGGCGACCGCCTTCATCGCGGTGGCTGCGGCTGCCTCGACGGCGCCGCTCAATCCGGCCTATCGAGCCGACGAGTTCGATTTCTATCTCAGCGATATCGGCGTGAAGGCGATCCTGGTCGATAGGGACGAGCAGGGGCCAGCGGTCGAGGTCGCCGCGCGCCTCGGCATCCCTGTGCTGCGTCTGCTCGTGCCGGAGGGTGCTCCGGCGGGCGTCTTCACGATCGATGGCGATCCGGTCGGGCCGGGGGTCGCATCCGGACTGGCCGAGGAGGGCGACACGGCGCTTCTTTTGCATACGTCAGGCACCACGTCGCGCCCCAAGCTGGTGCCGCTCAGCCATGCCAACCTTGCCGCTTCGGCCGCGCATATCGGCGCGACGCTCGGCCTGGCTCCGGCCGACCGCTGCCTCAACATCATGCCGCTCTTCCACATCCACGGTTTGGTCGCGGCGGTGCTGTCCTCGCTGGCCGCCGGCGGCAGCGTATTCTGCACCCCCGGCTTCAACGCGCTGCGCTTCTTCCAGTGGCTCTCCGAGGCCAAGCCGAGCTGGTACACGGCCGTGCCGACCATGCACCAGGCGATCCTGCCGCGCGCCGCGCGCAATCCCGAGCAATTGGCCGAGGCAAGGTTGCGTTTCATTCGCTCTTCCTCCGCCTCCCTGCCGGCCCAGGTGATGGCCGAGCTGGAGGCGACCTTCGGTTGCCCGGTAATCGAATCCTACGGCATGACCGAGGCCGCGCATCAGATGGCCTCCAACCGTCTGCCGCCCGGCCGGCGCAAGCCGGGCAGCGTCGGCGCAGCCGCCGGACCGGAAGTCGCCGTCATGGCGCGGGACGGTCGGCTGCTCAAAGCCGGCGAGATCGGCGAGATCGTCATCCGCGGCCCGAACGTCACCGCCGGCTACGAGAAAAATCCTGACGCCAATGCCAGCGCGTTTGCCCATGGCTGGTTCCACACCGGCGACCAGGGCGTGCTCGACGAGGACAACTACTTGCGCGTCACCGGCCGGCTGAAGGAAATCATCAACCGCGGCGGCGAGAAGATCTCGCCGCTCGAGGTCGACGGCGTGCTGATGGACCACCCGGCAGTGGCGCAGGTCGTCACCTTCGCCATGCCGCATGAAAAGTTCGGCGAGGAGGTCGCCGCGGCGGTCGTGCTGCGCGAGGGCCAGAGCGCCAGCGAGGCAGAGATTCGCGGCTTCGCCGCGACGCGGCTTGCCGATTTCAAGGTGCCGCGCAAGGTGGTGATCCTGGATGAGATCCCCAAGGGAGCGACCGGCAAGCTGCAGCGCATCGGTCTTGCCGCCAAGCTTGGTCTGGGCTGATGCGTGTCACTGTCTTCGGCGCCGGCGCGATCGGCGGCTACCTCGCCGCCAAGCTGGCGATCGCGGGCCGCGTCGATCTGTCGATCGTGGCGCGCGGGGCGCACCTCGAAGCAATCAAGGCAAATGGGCTTTGCCTGATCGAAGACGGCAAGGAAACTGTCGCGCGGGTAAAGGCGACTGCAAGGGCCGAGGAACTCGGCGCGCAGGCCTATGTCGTGCTGGCGCTGAAGGCGCATTCGCTGGCGCCGGCGCTCGGCGAGATCGCGCCGCTGCTGGGCGAGGGGACCGCCGTCGTCACCATGCAGAACGGCGTGCCTTGGTGGTACTTCTACAAGGCCGGAGACGCGCTCGAAGACACGCGCCTCGATGCGGTCGATCCCGGCGGAACGATCTGGGAGCGTATCGGGCCGCAGCGCGTCATCGGCTCCGTCGTCTATCCGGCTGTGGAAGTCGACGCGCCCGGCCTGATCCGCCATGTCGAGGGCACGCGCTTTTCGCTCGGCGAGCCCTCGGGCCGCAAGAGCGAGCGTGTCGCAGCGCTCGCGCGCGAAATGGTCAAGGCCGGGCTGCAGGCGCCGGTCCGCGAGGATATCCGCTCGGAGATCTGGGTTAAGCTCTGGGGCAATCTCTCCTTCAACCCGATCTCGGCGCTGACCGGCAGCACGCTTGCGGCGATCGTCGCCGACGAAAGAACGCGCGCTGTCGCTCGCGCCATGATGCTGGAAGCGCAGACGATCGGCGACAGCCTCGGCGTGCGCTTTCCCATTCCCGTCGACCGGCGCATCAAGGGTGCCGGCGATGTCGGTCAGCACAAGACGTCGATGCTGCAGGACCTCGAGCGCGGCCGCCCGATGGAGATCGATGCGCTGGTGAGCGCCGTGCAGGAACTCGGCCGCCTGACCGGCAGGCCGACGCCGACCATCGACACCGTGCTGGCGCTGGTGCGGCGCCTCGCCATCGAACGCGGGTGCTATCCGGCTTCGAAATAGACCTGCATCCTCTGGAAGTCCAAAATTCATCCGACCCGCTGGCAATCGGCGAAGGGCGGTCTTAGGGTGCCGGCGAATTCGAGTCCGTCCCCAGGAGTCTCTGTTGACCATCACCATGTACGGCATCACCAATTGCGACACGATCAAGAAGGCGCGTGTCTGGCTGGAGAGCCACGACATCCCCTACCGCTTCCATGATTATCGCGCCGAGGGCATCGAGGCGGACAGGCTGGCCGGCTGGGTCGGCAAGGTCGGCTGGGAAAAGCTGCTCAACAAGGGAAGCACGACCTTTCGCGAGTTGCCGGAGGGGGACAAGCAATCGCTCGATGAGAACAAGGCCAAGGCGCTGATGCTCGCCAAGCCGACCATGATAAGGCGCCCGGTGCTGGAAGTTGGAGAGCGGCTGCTGGTTGGGTTCAAAGCGGAGGTGTATGGGGAGGCGGTGAAGTAGGGGCAGGACGGCGAAGCTGCCAATCTCCCCCCTTGCGGGGGAGATGGTCGGCAGGTCAGAGGGGGGTGTGAAGGAACGCGACGTTGGTTGAACGTGTTCCAGTTCGAATCGACAATGAACGCTTGAGAGGTCGGCGGGCCGGGACTGTCAGGAATTCTGTGCGCGAGGCCGGTTTCGTCACTGGCCGACGAACCTTTCGCCGAAGACGACGGCGAACTGGGTCTTGGCCTCGAACCACTCGCGCGGCGGTCGTTTCCATTCCTCGGC
>NZ_SRTP01000178.1:0-347 GCF_004791945.1 Mesorhizobium sp. M3A.F.Ca.ET.175.01.1.1
GAAGGCGACGACGAACCACGGCATTGGCGGCTTCGCGGCGGACGAATCGGTGCTGCCGCGGCGCGCCATCAGGCCGAGCGCGATCACCATCGGCGCCAGCATGGCGACGCGCGTCAGCTTGGCGACGGTTGCGGTCTCGCCGGCAAGCGTGCCGTTCTGGAAGCCGGCGCCGATTACCTGCGACACCTCATGGATCGAGGCTCCCGCCCACAGTCCGAACCCGTGCTGGTCGAGCCCGAGAACCGGCGCGAGCAGCGGGAAGCCGAGCATCGCGATTGTGCCGAACAGCGTGATCGCGGCAACGGCATAGGTGACGTCCTCGTCGCGCGCGTCGGTGATGATGTTGG
>NZ_SRTP01000179.1:0-346 GCF_004791945.1 Mesorhizobium sp. M3A.F.Ca.ET.175.01.1.1
TCGTCGTCATCACTGGCGGTCGCGTCACGCTCGAAGATCTGCACATGACGCGCCGCGAGTGGCTTGCGGCCAATTCAGAGGCCGCAGCATGAGCGCCTCAGTTGTATGCCGGTTCGGTGAACCCCATCGCGCTGATCGCTGTGGCCTTAGTCGTCTGCAGGATCGCATCGGGTATCGCGGTCAGCGGCATCACGAATTTGGCGACGACCCGATATTCGATCGATCCGTCCTCTCTCGGTCTTTCCACGTACATCACGAAACGAGCGAACCCGCCGTTGAGGATGTCGATACGCCCGAGGCCAGACGCAAAGATGTCTGCTACGACGGCTGGTTCTGTAAGTCTCAT
>NZ_SRTP01000180.1:0-346 GCF_004791945.1 Mesorhizobium sp. M3A.F.Ca.ET.175.01.1.1
CGCCGATCCTGCCGCGTCCGCACGGCTCATGCCGTCAAGCCCCGCCGCTAGAGCAGTTCAGGTTTTGACTGAATCTGAGGGGATTGAACGAAGCCGCTGACGCGGCATTTGGCGGGTCGGTTTGCGGTTGAGGCTTCTGTTTTGAAGGATTGCGGCTGTTGAAGCGCAATCTTGGAACAGGAGCACTGAGATGGCCGAGTTGAGCCCTCTTCGCCGGCGCATGATCGAAGACATGACGATCCGCAATCTGTCGCCGGCCACGCAACGATCCTACGTGCACGCGGTGGCGAAGTTTTCCCGCCATTTCGGCCGATCCCCTGACCGCCTTGGCCTTGAAGATGTCCGC
>NZ_SRTP01000181.1:0-345 GCF_004791945.1 Mesorhizobium sp. M3A.F.Ca.ET.175.01.1.1
AGTCGATCGAGGTCGACGGGATCGCCGAATAGAGCTCCAGCGGCATGTAGAGGCCGGAAAGATCGCTGGTCGCCGCGTGATAGGCCGCTTTCGTCGCCTGCCAGATCTTCGGCTCGAAGGCGGCGAAGGCATCGCGCATGGCGCCGGCGCGAAACAGGAAGATGCCGGTGTTCCAGTAGAAACTGCCGGCGTCGAGATAGGTTTGCGCCGTGGCGAGGTCGGGCTTCTCGACGAAGCGCGAGACGTCGAACACGCCGTCCCGGTCGGCGGCGACCTCGATATAGCCGTAGCCCGTCGCGGGTTGCGTCGGCTTGATGCCGAACACCACCAGGCGGCCGGCGCCCG
>NZ_SRTP01000182.1:0-345 GCF_004791945.1 Mesorhizobium sp. M3A.F.Ca.ET.175.01.1.1
AATCGACCGATGCGGTCGGCATCAAGACGGCGCTCGCCCAGTCTGGCGGCGACGCGTTCGCCTCCTACACGATCACGCCGGAGGATGCGGCCGGGCCCTATGTCGCCTCGATCCCGGAAGATTACAGCCAAAAGGCCAAGCTCGACCGCATGGGCTACACCTCCGTCACAGAGACGCTCGCCGAGCGCTTCTACATGGACGAAGACTATATGAAGTCGATGAACAAGAGGCTCGACTTCAACCGTCCCGGCACCATCATCAAGGTCGCCAATTTCGGCACGCTGGTGTCGACGCCGGTCGCCCGCATCATCGCCGACAAGGAGAAGAAGGAAGTCTTCGCCTATG
>NZ_SRTP01000183.1:0-345 GCF_004791945.1 Mesorhizobium sp. M3A.F.Ca.ET.175.01.1.1
GTTCAATGTGAACTACATCGCCTTGCCGACGCGCGGCGGCGGAGTGGTGGTCTGCCGCTGCGCCTGTGGCTGCGCTCCAGCCTGCGCGGTCGCCGTCGCGCCCGGCTGGCTGGCGGCTTTGCCGTTGCTGTTCGAAGCCGGCGCGGGGCCGTTGGCGGGCGTTGCCGGCGAAGTGCCGTCGGCCGGCGCGCTTGCCGCGGGGGTCTGGGGCTTGGCCGCCGCGGTCGCCGCGGGCGTTGCGAAAGCGCCGCCGACGACCCCGCCGCGAATGATCATCGGAGCCAGTTGGCGTCCGAACTTTTCGGGAATTGCCGCGACCTTTTCGTCGGTGACGGCGGGCATCGG
>NZ_SRTP01000184.1:0-345 GCF_004791945.1 Mesorhizobium sp. M3A.F.Ca.ET.175.01.1.1
AGCGCGTCGGCCGTGCTTCGCTCTGCGGGGATGGATGATGCGAACGTTGCTCTGTGAGGCCGAACAGGTCATGCTCAGCCGTGTGAAAAGGTGGTCCTGAAAGGTTGGGTGACGGATAGCGCTAGGTGTTTAGACGGGGTATTCGGCTTTGTCCGAACGGGTGTTTGAGGTGCTGCTTCGAGCTGATGATAAAACGTGGTCTGCGTAAACAGCCACAAGCATCAGGAACGGAAGGCCTTTCTCAAGGCGCAGGCAACAAGACCGACCGCAACGATGCGCGGCATTGCGCAGGTGATGCGGGTTAATTGTGTTCCGGCCGATGCACGTCAAGACGCAGATCGGAAG
>NZ_SRTP01000185.1:0-288 GCF_004791945.1 Mesorhizobium sp. M3A.F.Ca.ET.175.01.1.1
GCCGAGGTGACGCACACGCGCGCACTGGTCGATGAATGCGCCGCCGAGTTGAAGGCCGAGGGCGTGGAGCATGCTAGCTTCGACCTCGGCGTGATGATCGAGACGCCGGCCGCCGTGCTGATCGCGCCGGCGCTGGCGAAGGAAGTGGCGTTCTTCTCGATCGGCACCAATGATCTCACCCAGTACATCATGGCCGCCGACCGCCTCAACCCGACGGTCGCCAAGCTCAATGACGTCACCAATCCGGCGGTGATGGCGGCAATCGAACTGACGGCTAAGGCGGGTGTC
>NZ_SRTP01000186.1:0-344 GCF_004791945.1 Mesorhizobium sp. M3A.F.Ca.ET.175.01.1.1
GCCAAGGCGGCGGTAGCAATATCGCTGAGGGAATGTCGCCGCTTAAGCTCTTCGAATATATGGCGCATGGTAAACCCATAGTATCCTCTGACCTGCCAGCTATCCGTGAAGTCTTGAGCGATAGCGTCAACGGCGTCCTCGTGTCGCCAGACAACCCGTCCGACTGGGTCAAAGCCCTTCAGCGCCTGCGCAAAGGCAAGGTGTTTCGGGATCAGCTTGGCCGACAGGCGAAGGCGGACTTTCTGGCCAAGTACAGCCGCATCGCACGCGCAACCAACATCCTAAAGGAAATCGAGAGCAGGGTGCCGTCAAGCAAAAGCTCATAGGGCTGCGCAGTTTCCCTT
>NZ_SRTP01000187.1:0-344 GCF_004791945.1 Mesorhizobium sp. M3A.F.Ca.ET.175.01.1.1
CGTCAACACCGATTCCATGCAGGGCTATTCGGTGCTCGACGTGCTGACGGCGCGTCCAAGCGTCGAGGAGATGGCACGCGTGCCGCATTTCCTCTACGGCCATGTGCATCCTTCGACAGCCTACTCCACCGGCGCCTGGCTGCGCGACGTTACCCGGCTTATCGAGGAAGGCGCTTTGTCCGGGCGGCCGGCCGTCTTCGTCGGCGGCACCGGGCTCTATTTCCGCGCTTTGGCCGAAGGCATCTCGGACATGCCCGACATTCCGCCATCGGTGCGCGAGCGCTGGCGCTACGAGCTCAAGGAACAAGGGGCCGAACGGCTGCATCGCATTCTGATGCACGAGG
>NZ_SRTP01000018.1:0-93337 GCF_004791945.1 Mesorhizobium sp. M3A.F.Ca.ET.175.01.1.1
TCGGGCAGCGCGCCAAAATAGCTCTCAAGGCTGGAAATGGCAGTCTCTCCTTCGTTCGACTGCCTGCCCAAAGAATCCCTTCTCAGGCCAACTTCAAGTCCCAAAAAGCCATATGCGATTCCCCTGCCACTTGGGGGGAGATCGGACTGCACGCTTGCTTTCGCCAATCTCCAAGCGTTGGAGGAGGAGCGAGGGGCCCAAACTGCTGATCTTCCCACCCGTGGGGAAGATGTCCGGCAGGACAGAGGGGTGGCGCTGTCCCGCCGGCCCGGTGTTTTTTGCCCAAGGCCACAATTTTCCCCACCCCTGTCGGAATCATCGCGCTTCGCCCGTCCTTGGAGCACATCAATCGCTTCAACCCGGAGAAGTATCGTGGAAAATGTTCAATCGGCCTGGCAGACCGCCGCCATCCTCATCGCCCGCCTGATCTTCGCCGCCGTTTTCGCCATGGCCGTGACCTTCAAGTTCATGGATATGGGCGCCACGGCCGGCTACATCGCCGCCGCCGGCTTCCCGTTCCCGCTGTTGCTCGCCTGGTGCGCGGCGATCCTCGAAGTGCTGCTGGTCGTCGCCTTCCTCACCGGAGCGCTGTTCACGCCGGCGGCCCTCATCGCGGCCCTTTATGTGATCTTCCTCGGCTTCGCCTTCCACGGTCCCTCGCACTGGGCGGGCAACCAGGCCGAGTTCGGCTTCTTCGTCGACCATTTTACTTTTCTGGCCGGCCTGTTCTTCGCCGCCGTCCACGGACCGGGCAGCGTGCTCGCCGTCCGCCAGGGCTGGCCGGGCAGGGCGTGAGCTTTTCCTTCTCCCCGTTGTACGGGGAGAAGGTGCCCGAAGGGCGGATGAGGGGCAGCGCCGCCATCAAAGCCTTCGCATCACCATCACATCTGGTCGTTGTAGGGTTCCTTCATCTGGCCGACCATGCGGGCCAGCTTCGAGAAGGACGGCATGTCGGCTTCCGGCTGGCATCGGTTGGCAATCTCGAGCAGGCGGATCGGGAAGTTGACGGCGTCGCGGCTCGACGCCGACATGCCCTCGGACCTGTCTTCTCCGGTCTCGATGGCCTCGGCCTTGCGCAGCGCGATGTCGATCTCCTCGACCGTCAGCACGCCCTTGCGCACCAGCACATGGTTGATCGCGGCGACGGCCATCAGCAGGCCCTCGAGTTGCAGATTGGCGACGTTCATGGCGTGCTCCTCCCATTGACCTCGCCTCAAAACGCACGAGCGGCGTTTCCGATCCGGGGAGAACGGCTTCCCCCTATGCCTCCAGCCAGCGCTGGCCGTATTCGGCCCACAGCAGCCTTATCTCACGGCCGCCTAGCGGCGGGGTGGAACGGTCGCCATAGGTGATGGCGACGGCGATGAGGTCGTATTGGCCGTCGGCCTGGGCGATGACGCGGATCGCTTCGCCGAGCGGCCGTGAGTGGAAGATCGGATCCGCCTGGCCCCGGCCCAGGCTGCGAACACCCGAAATGCTTGCTGGCGCATGCCGCATCCGAAAGACGGATGCCATGGCAGGTCGGTCCATGCCTGCTCTCCGCGATTCCCCCGCGCGGATGACTCCATAAGCGCCAGCTAATGGCCAGCCTGTGCGGTTTCTGCTGGAGCTTGTGCGCGGGTGACGAGACGGCTGGCCGTCTCGCGCCTCGTTTGAGGTCTGCGGGGCAGCGACGAAACGGCGGGCCGTTTCGCGCTTAACGGCTCCAGCGGCGGAACCAGTCGGGATCGGGCTCCGAGGTCCTGGCGATGGCCAGCCCGATGAGCACGCCGAACAGCCCGCCGAGCGCAACCGCGGTCGAAACCGTGCCGGGGTTCTGCTGCACCGCCTCCGACACGCTGCTCGCCTGGCTGCGCAATTGCCTGGCGGCGCGCGAGGCGCGATCCGAGGCGCCGCTGTACCAGCCGGAAGCGCGGTCGGCCGCGCCCCGGTACCAGCCCTCGGCCGTCTCGGCGGCATCCTCGGCCTGGTCGGCGAGCATCCGGTTCAGCCGGGTCACCTCGCGCTTCAGCTCCGCGATCTGCTTCTTCATCGCCTCCTGCGAGGTGCTCGAAGCGTTGCTGCTGCGGCTTGCGCCGCTGCGCGCGGCGGCGCGGCTGCGCGATGGCTTGGCGCTGCTGCGGCTGGTGGAATGACCGTTGCGGGCTTCGGCCGAATTGCTTTCGCTGGCGGGAGTGTTCTCGTTGTCTGCCATTGGTCTCTCCTATCCGATCCATGCCAACGGTCACGGCAGTCATCGGTTCCCTGTCGGCCGGTGCCCAACGGAAGCGGCCGCGGAGCGCACCCCGCGGCCTTTGCCGGACATCATCGACCAGTCATGATTGGCTGGACGTCAAGCTGCAGCTTACTTGCCGCAGTGGTTGTCGTTCACGGTGGGCGCACCGCTGCCCGGCGACAGGTTGCTGGCATCGGGCTGCGCGCCCTGCGGACCAGGTGCGCAATTGCGGTCGGCGTTCGAATTCATGCCGTCATCATAGCCCGAGCCGCCGTAAATGCTGCCGGTCGTGCTCTCGTCGATGCCGGGGTTGGCTGGCGTGGCCGGGTCGACGGTGACCGATTGGCCGCTGCCGCCCATGCCGCCACTATCCGCATTGCCGGCATTCTGGGCCATCGCAGCCGTGGCCAGACCGATCGTGAGCGCGGAAGCCGCGAGGATGGTTCTAAACATGATTTTCTCCTTTTTCTAACGAAGGGTCGTCGCGTTGCGACCTAGTGGGAACCGCTCGCGCTGCCCATGGTTCCGATAAAATTTTCAATCCAGGGCTGTGACGGCGCCCGGGTGCGAGACAACGAAAGATGGTAGGAAAAAATACCCAAACCCCTTGCATGGTGAGGGCAGCAATGCTATGATTTTGTCCATGGTGCTGATTTGCGCCAACAACCCGCCGCCCGGCCGCCGCCGCCCGGCGGTTTTGTTTTTCCGGTGTCGCACCGCTCCGCCGCTAATATCCAATGACGGCGGGACAGCACCCCCCTCTGGCCTGCCGGCCATCTCCCCCCGCAAGGAGGGAGATTGGATGTCACCGTCGCCTTCGCCGATCGCCGATGCTGCAAGAAGAGCGCCATCGGCGGAACTGCTGATCTCCCCCCTTGCGGGGGAGATGGCCGGCAGGCCAGAGGGGGGTGGGCGGGAACGTGACCTTTCCAGTTGAACGTTACGGACGTCCCCATGCCACGCTATGCCACCATCATCACCGGCGATGACGGCGCCGAGATCGTCAGCGCCATCGGCGAGTTCGAAACTTCTGCCCGGCCGCACAGCACACGCCGTGTCGAGGAAGTGGCGCCGGGCGTGCGCATCGGCATGGTGCGTGGCGGGCCGGTCGATGCGGTCGCCGGTTTCGGTTTTCCGCGCCAGGGTCTCGACCCGTCGGCGATCGCCGCAACCAGCTCGAAGTTGAAGGCGGCGTCGGCGAAGCTGCCAATCTCCCCCCAAGTGGGGGAGATGTCCGGTCCACCCTCCGCAGCTGCAGCGCAGCTGCTGCGGAGGACGGGCAGGACAGAGGGGGGCGCTGTCCCGCCGGCCTTGCCAATTGGCGAGGCTGGGTCCGGCCAGTTCGATCAGGCCCCGCCAAAACCGGCCCGCGCCAAGCCGCGCAAGAAGTCTGTTCGCAAGGCCAGCAAGGCGCGGAGATCCGCCAAGGCGCCGGCGTCCGACGGGGCGGACCGTGGCTGACGAGGCCCCCGCGAAGAAGCCGCGGCGCAAGACCCCGGGCGCGAAGCCCACGAGGTCGAAGCGCGAGCCCGACCCGTTGGCCGCCGCCGCGCGTCCGCGGCGATCGAAAAAGACCCTCGGCGACGATTTTGCCGCAGCACTGCGCGCCGATTTTCACGCCCATGGCGCCGGCGTCATCGCCGCGGTGCGGGCGGACAAGCCCGACCAGTATCTGAAGGTCGTGCTGACGATGCTGCCCAAAGAACTTTCTCCCAAAGATTTTTCAAGACACCTCCATGCCGACAACAACAGTCTCGAGCAGTTGACCGATGAGGAGATCCGCAGCCGCATCCGCGGCCTCGAAGCGCTCGTCCGGCCGCTCCTCGACGATGCGGACCTACCGCCGCTTCTACTGGGACGCCGTGCTTGGCGCCGAGCTTCCCGACGGCATCGACTACGCCGTGTTCGACTTCGCCGTGAACAGCGGGCCGGGCAGGGCGGCGAAATATCTGCAGGCCGTGCTCGGCGTTGCCAGGGACGGCCGCATCGGTCCGGCGACGCTCGGGGCCGCGAGAGCAAGGCCTGCCGGCGTCGTCATCGACGCGCTCTGCGATGCGCGTCTGGCCTTCCTCGAGCGTCTGCCGACCTGGCCGACCTTCGGCAAGGGCTGGAGGGCGCGCATCGCGTCGGTGCGCGCCAATGCGCTGCTGCTTACGGCGCGGCCTGTTGTGCCCGCTCACTCCGCGCCGCAGGCGACGGCGCCGGTGGCCGAACAGGCGGCGGCTGGGGCTCGGGCTGACGGCGCGCGGTCCGACCCGCCCCGTCAGGCGCCGCCCGGCAAGGCAGCCCGCACCCTGGCGCTGACCGTGCTGGCGCTGGGCGCGGTCGCGGCCTGGACGGCGCATCTTCCCTGCAACCTGCTTGGAGTGTTCTGCAAATGATTTCCGTCATCATCCGCATCGTCCTGCGCTATGGCGCCGGCGTCCTCGTCGCACGCGGCCTTCTCGGCGCCGGCGATGCGGCGGCGCTGTCTGCCGATCCCGATATCCAGATGGCGCTCGAAACCGGATTCGGCCTCGCCGTCAGCGCCGCCACCGAAGTCTGGTACGCGCTCGCACACAGATTCCACTGGTCGAAGTGAGGGCGCAAGAATGGTTCAGCTCCTCACCGAAGTCATTCGCCAGATCTTGCCCTGGGCGATCGGCGCGCTGCTCCTCATCGGCGCGCTGTTCGTGTGGTGGCTGTCATGACGGCGCTTCTGTCCTTCCTGCTCGGCAATCCGGCGCTCTTGCGCCTGATGGCGTCCTTCATCGCGGCACTCGGCTGGGGCTTCCACCAGCGGCTTGCCGGCGCACGAGCCGAACGCGCCAGGCAGGCGGCCGGCGAGACGGCGGCGCGCGATGTGGCCGATCAGGTCGACAACGATATCGCCGCGCTGCCGGCCGATGCGATCCGAAAGGAGCTGAAATCATGGGCAAGGAACTGACCGCTGTTCTGATCGCTCTGGCGCTTGCCGGCTGCAGCCCCGCCGGGGGTAGCTTCTGCACGGCCGCCGCGCCGCTGCGGCTTTCGGCGAAGACGGTCGATGCGTTGTCCGACGCGGAGGCGAGGGCGCTTCTCGCCCACAATCGCAAAGGAACGAAACTCTGCGGCTGGAGGCCCTGATGCACGACATTTTCGACCTGCTCGGCATCAAGGGCCAGGTGGTGGCGGCAGGCCTCGCCGGCGGCGTGCTGAGGGCGCTGTCACGCCATCGCTACAAGCTGCGCGAGATGGTGGCCTCGCCGATCTGCGGCGCGCTCGCCGCCGCTTATCTGACACTGCCTGTGGTCGCGTGGGTCGAGGCGAGCGGCCTACCGATGCCTGACGCAGCCGACGACACCACCACGCTCGCCGCCGCCTTTCTCATCGGCGTCTCCGCCATGTGGATTTCCGACATCGTTTTCGAGGTGGTGGTGCGCAGGTTTCGCACGCAGCGCGACGAATGATCGGCGAGTCATCGCAGTAGCGTCAGCAAGATCCTGAAACATCGAAACCGGCGCGACGACATTTTTTCGAAACCTCAGTGAACCATTTCATGTTGCCAGGCGACACATCGCTGCAAATAGACGCCATTCAACGTGGAGATTCAAAAATGACCGCAATCATTCGCAATACTCTTCTTGCCTTTGTTGCCGCATCTGCTTTGGCCGGCTCGGCCATGGCCGGCCAGCAGGCCGCCAACACCGAATGCGAAAACTCGCCAACCAACAAGCTCTGGGCCGGCCGCTGCTGCGGTATCGCCGACTCCAACTGTCTTGGCGGCGAGGGACACGGCCACGAAGGCCGTGGCGGCCGGCAGCGCTAACCTGTTTGATAGCGAACACCCGCCGCCTAGCTGTCGATGGGTGTTCGCTCTACGCGTGTCGATTTCGATTAACGGCCACTTGGGCGGTTAGCAACTTGAGCCGCTGGAAGAAGCGGGTGAGAATACCCACCTATGGAGAAATCCAAAAGGAGGTGTGACATGGCTTCTACCGAACGCGCGATTCTCGCGGGCGGCTGTTTCTGGGGCATGCAGGACTTGATCCGCCGCTTCCCCGGGGTGATCTCGACCCGCGTCGGTTATTCGGGCGGCGATGTTCCCAACGCTACCTATCGCAACCACGGCACCCATGCCGAGGCGATCGAGATCGTCTTTGATCCAGCCAGAACCAGTTTTCGCACATTGCTCGAGTTCTTCTTCCAGATCCACGACCCGACGACGAGGAACCGCCAGGGCAACGATGTCGGCACGAGCTACCGCTCAGCGATCTTCTATGAAAACGACGAGCAGAAGCGGGTCGCAGAGGACACCATCGCCGATGTCGATGCCTCGGGCCTATGGCCGGGCAAGGTCGTCACCGAACTCGCCCCGGCGGGCCCCTTCTGGGAGGCCGAGCCTGAACATCAGGACTATCTCGAGCGCTATCCCAGCGGTTACACCTGCCATTTCGTGCGGCCGGGCTGGAAGCTCCCGGTCCGCGAAAAAGCGGCCGCCTCGTAGATATTTCACGGCTACGCAATGTAGCCTTTGGCCAATTCCGCCCGCTGTGCCGCAAGGCATGGCGGGCTTTTTTGCGTTCCGGGCGCGATCTTACCCGGATTGCCAGCAAACGGCCTCGAACTTCGGCGCGGTGCCGCTGTCGGGATCGCTGGTAATGCCGACAAACAGCCGCATCCGGATTGGCTCCGACGCAAGCGCGTGTTGCCCAAACTTGTTCAGTTCTACGCAGATTCGCGCAGGCGCTCGCCGAGGCCATTGGCTGGCGCGTCGTCCACAGCGGCGTCCGCGATCCGGTCGTGCTCGAACTGGCGCGCGCCGGGCAGGGGCTGCAGCCAGTGCTCGCGTCGGCCGACCCACAGTTCATAGCTTGGTTCAAGCCCTTCGGTCGGCGCTACGTCGAGGCCGCCGATCGCCACCTCGACCTCATTTTCGCCGACGAACGGAACGCGGCTGCCGCAGGTCGGGCAAAAGCTGCGCCCGCCATAGGTGCTGGTGATTCCGGCCGTCTCGAAGGCGGCTCGCGGCCAGACGGCAAAGGCCTGGAAGGCCGATCCGCTAGTCTTGCGGCAATCCTTGCAATGGCAAAGGCCGACCCTGAGAGGGTCGCCGGCCACCCGGAACTGAACGCCGCCGCACAGGCAACTGCCGCTTCGCGTGAAATCGCTGGACATGGCTTCCTCCTGCCTCCACGCCCGGTGCCTGAAAGCAGTCTCGACGAACACCGAGCCGTTGCCGGCTACAATTCGCAGCCGGGCATAACGGTTCCGCATCGCCGCAAAGCCAGGAGCTAGCCAGGGAAGTCGAACGGCGGCTCCTCGCAGCGATAGACGCGACATTGCCCATCTCGGGTCGGCACCGCGACCGAGACCGGCACCTCTGGCCAGTCGCACTCATTGCCGAACTGGCGCACGAAACGGTCATAGGTGCTGGGTCCGGTGGTCAGCACCGCCGCGTGGCGCTCTTGGATCAGCGCCTGCGTCTCGGCGCAGGTCATGGCGCGCGTATCTGGTCGGGCGTGAGCGACACTCGCTGGCCACATCATCGCACCGGCAGCAAAGGCGATCGACAGGCTTTTCATTCGAGGGGCCAGGTTTTCAGTGGTGACGCGCCCATTTGATTGCCTTTCAGCGCCTTTTGCAACGCCAGGGCGTTGTGCCTGGCCGGAAGCCGTTCCAGCGGGTCCCCAACGTAGGCGGTTTGAAATGGGTGGTTCCTCGGGTGCGGACCGGCGCGAAGGCCTGTCGCGGGAACGGCAGGCGTTACGGGGCGTTGTTTAGCAGTTTCGAATGCTGCAGGTTGGAAAATGAAGGACGTTTTTGGTACTGCCACGATCATCGCATCGATCGCCATCGCCATCGCGTTCATGCTGTTGGCGCCCAGAGGCCTTGAAGCCAACCCAGGGCCAATCGTCTCATCCGACAGCGCCGATCTTCAACGGCAAGGGATCCCGGCCCAGCCGAGAGCGGAACTTAGGCAGCCATTTGTGAGTTCCTCCCCTTGACAACAGGCGGCACTGCGCTGTCGGAGAGGAAAAAGCCATGACCCTCGGTACAATTCTCATCATCATTCTCATTCTCGCCCTGCTTGGCGGCTTCGCCGGGCTGGGCGGCGGCCCGTTCTATGGCACCGGCTATTATGGCGGCGGCGGCCTCGGGCTGCTGCTGGTCATCGTGATCATTCTTGTGGTGCTCGGGCGGATCTGATCTTCGCCCGTTTCAAGCGCACGGCGCCTCAAGGTCTTACGGCTTCGCGAGCGCATCACGCAGCTTCGCCGAAAGCTGCTCCAGCGTGAACGGCTTGGCGATGAAGTTCACGTCGTGGTCGAGCACGCCGTTATGGACCACCGCGTTGCGGGTGAAGCCGGTCATGAAAACGATCTTCAACGACGGCGCGCGTCCCTTCGCTTCTTCCGCCAACTGCCGGCCATTCATCGCCGGCATGACGATATCGGTCAGCATCAGCGCGATGGCGGGATTTTCACCGAGCTTGCCGAGTGCTTCCTCGCCGCTCCCGGCCTCGATCACCGTATAACCGAGCTCGAGCAAGGCTGCTGACGTGGCGGAACGCACCCGGGCGTCATCCTCAACCAGAAGGACCGTTTCGGTCGCGGCCGGCTCGGCCTTGCCGCCGAGCCTCGCGAACGGCGCCGCCTCTTCCGGACCCGCGAAACGGGGCAGGTATATCTTGATCGTCGTGCCTTCGCCCGGTTCGGAATAGATCTTCACATGCCCGCCCGACTGTTTGACGAAGCCGAAAACCTGGCTCAGGCCCAGCCCCGTTCCGTGGTTGACAGGCTTCGTCGTGAAGAACGGCTCGAAAGCCCTGGCCATGACGTCCGGCGACATGCCGGTGCCGGTATCGGTCACCGCGATCATCACATACTGGCCGGCCTGCACTTCCGGGTGGCCGGCAGCGTAGGCCTCGTCGAGATGGCAGTTCGCGGTCTCGATGGTGAGCTTGCCTTTCTCGCCGATCGCGTCGCGCGCGTTGACCGCCAGGTTCAGGATGGCATTCTCGACTTGGCTGGGATCGGCATGCGCTTTCCATAGGCCGCCGGCCAGCACGGTTTCAATCTCGATCGACTGCCCCAGCGTGCGGCGCAACAGGTCCGACATGCCGGTGACCAGCCGGTTGGCGTCGACCAGCTGCGGCGCAAGCGGCTGCTGGCGCGAAAAGGCGAGCAGCCGTGCCGTGAGATTGGCGGCGCGGGCTGCAGCGTCTGCGGCCGCCTCGACGAAGGTCTCCACGTCGTGCTCGCCGCGCGCCAGCTTGCGCTGGGCGAGGTTCATGGCGCTGGTGATGACCGCCAGCATATTGTTGAAGTCATGCGCGATGCCGCCCGTGAGTTGGCCGACCGCTTCCATCTTCTGCACCTGGCGCAGCTGTGACTCCGCTCGCTCGCGCGTGTGGATCTCATTTTCCAGCGCCGCGTTCTTCGCGCTCAGCGCATCCTGGGCAATCACCACGGCGCGGAAGCGGCGGCCGGACTCGCGGATCGTATAGAGCCCGAGCAGAAGTATGGCGGCCAGCGCCGCGAACGAACCGGCGCGCAGCCAGTCTTCGACCTGTTCCATGCGCAATGCACGCGCCTGCAGGTTTGCCCCATCGATACGCCGGATCGCGTCGATATTGGCCTGGATCTGCTCCATGTCGAGCTTGCCGCTGCCGCCACGCACGATCTCCAGCGCCTTCGACATGTTGCCCGCGTCGTAAAGGCGGATCGTCTCGGCCAGTTCGGACTGCTTGCGGGCGAGCGCCTCCTTTATGCCGGCGACTTGCTGCGCCGCCTCGCTGCTTGCCGGCAACATCTGGTCGATGCGCGCAAGCTGACCCGGCAGCGCTTCGACCGCATGCTGGTACGGCTGGAGATAGGTCTTCTCGCCTGTGAGCAGATAGCCGCGTTGGCCTGTCTCGGCGTCCTGGGTAAGCGAAAGCAGGCCGGCGAGCAGTTGCTGGGTCTCAATGGATCGACGGCTCGCGACACGATCCGCGATCTGCGTTTCGGCCAAGATGGCACGCCCACCGACAATCGCCGCCACGATGACAAACCCGCCGAGGAGCGGGAGCGCTTGCCACCGCATGGCACGTCGCAGTCGTGCGATCATCTACCCTGCCGAACCAGAAAACCCGAAGTCCGGAAGTGGTAAGCGGCGGCAGAGTGCAACGCAATAGGCTCGTTGCGAAGAGATGCTAAGCCTGCAGGTTTTTAACTGGCAACGGCTATGTCAAACTTTAATGACGGCACTCCGTGCGCTGTGCCACAAGCTAGCTGTTTGCGGCGGCCGGTCGAGGCCGGTCGGGGAGCCTGCCGCGTCCGGCGGGGGTACGGCAGGCTCCCCAAATTTCGTGCTTTCTCAGGCCTCCGGGCCGCGGCACTCCATGCATGCCACGCTTTGCCCCGGGCATTTCAGCCTATGCGTCCCTTCCGGGCAGCAGTGACCATTGGAACTCAGCCACCGGGCACACACGAACACGGTGCGAGCGCCGTGGCAACGCCGGCATTCTCCCTGGACCATCGGCTCTTCCTTGCGCAGAACGCGATGGTCCCCTTCCACGACCGTGTTCATCCGAATAGTCCCCCGAACGACAGGATGGTCAGCCTGATCTGTCCAGCAATTATTACATTAGATGATCCGAATATACAGGCCGCTCTGGCGGCCGCTCAAAATCCCGGCTGTTCCCTAAGGCGGCAGCGAGTTTGCTGGACCGCGGTTTCCCAGCTTTCGGCTTTCGGGCACCATTGTTAAAGGTGGTCCCGCGGACACCGGCAGATTCTGCCGGGCAGGGCAGGACACGGGATATTCCGGCAATGACATGGACGGGCACCGGCGCGCTTCTCATCCTCGTGCTCACCTATGCCGGTGTTGCCGTCGGTCGCTTCCCGGGCCTCCGGCTCGACCGCGCCGGCATCGCGCTGCTCGGCGGGGCTGCCATGATCGCCATCGGCGCCATCGGCATCGAGGATGCCTACCGTTCCATCAATTTCGACACCATCACGCTGCTGCTCGGCATGATGATTGTGGTGGCGCATCTGAAAGTCTCAGGCGCCTTCCGTGCGCTCGGCGGCTTCGCCATCGAGCACGCGCACGCACCATTCATGCTCCTGATCATGGTGACGCTTCTGACCGGCGTTCTCTCGGCCTTCCTGGTCAATGACGCGATCTGCCTGGTGATGGCGCCGATCGTGGTCCACGTCACCCGCATCATCAACCGCAACCCGGTTCCCTATCTGATCGCCACCTGTACGGCCTCCAACTGCGGCAGCGTCGCCACCATTACAGGCAACCCGCAGAACATGGTGATCGGCGCGCTGTCGGGCATCTCCTATCCCGCCTTCACGGTGGCGCTTGCACCCGTCGCGCTGTTCGGCCTCGTCGCCGTCATCGTCATCATCCGCATCGTCTACCGCGCCGAGTTCTCGCGCACGGTGGAACTCAGCCCCGAGGTCTATCGCGGCCGCATGCTGCCGGGACAGGTGCTGAAGGCGACCATCGCCTGCGTGATGCTGGCGGTCGCCTTCTTCGTCGGGGTACCCGTGGCCAAGGCGGCGCTGATCGCCGGCGCCTTCCTGCTCGTCACCCGCGCGATTAAGCCGCATCGCATCTACCGCGAGATCGACGGACCGCTGCTCTTCATGTTCGCCGGCCTGTTCGTGGTGGTGGCCGGTGCCGAGCGCACTCTGCTCACGCCCGAGCTGACGGCTTCCGCCAAGGCAATCGGTCTCGACGATGTGTGGCGGCTTTCCGCCTTCACCGCGGTGCTTTCCAACATTATGAGCAACGTGCCGGCGGTGCTGGCGCTGAGGCCATTCATTCCGGGTCTCGAGAACCCGCAGCGCGCCTGGCTGGTGGTGGCGATGAGTTCGACGCTCGCCGGCAATTTCACGCTGCTCGGCTCCGTGGCCAATCTGATCGTCGCCGAGCAGGCGAAAGCGGCGGGCAAGCTACTGTCCTTCGTCGCTTTCTTCAGAGTCGGACTGCCTCTGACCTTGCTGACGCTCGCCGCCGGGACGGCCTGGCTCGCTTTCATCTCCTGATTTCGACATTTCCGTCAGAAAAATCTCGTGCGCTCGCTCATCGAATCGATTGCGCAAACGTTTCGATGATTCTATGGTCGTCGCAGATCTCGCCGAAGAGCGGGACGGGAAACGCAATCGAGGGAGGTGTGCTTGGCAGCACTCCGTTCGCATGCCGACAATGGCTGAGGTCGCGCGCCGCGCCGGCGTTTCGGTTTCGACCGTGTCGCATGTCGTCAACCGCACGCGTTTCGTCTCGCCCGAGAAGGCGCAGCTGATCAACGACGCGATCGCCGCCATGGGCTACCAGCCCAACGAACTGGCGCGCTCGCTGAAAGTGGCCTCGACCAACAGCGTTGGCCTCGCGATCTCGGCGATCTCCAACCCCTATTTCACCGACATCATCTGTGCGGTGGAAGCCGAGTGCGCGCGCCTCGGCCTGATGGTGTTCCTGTCGGACACGCAGGAAGATCCCGAGCGCGAGCTTCAGGTGGTGCGCGCTTTCCACCAGCGCCGTGTCGACGGCGTCATTCTGGCGCCGTCCGGCTCGCCAGAACGCGCGATCGCCTATCTCGCCGAAAAGAAGCTGCCTTGCGTGCTCATCGACCGCTTCGCCGACGACCGCTTCGACCAGATCGGCGTCGAAAATCAGACGGCGATGCGGGCGCTGATCGACCACGTCGCCTCCTTTGGCCACCGGCGCATCGGCTACATCGCCGGCCAACCGGGGCTGGCCACGACGCGCGAGCGCATCGAGGCCTTCCGCGCCTCGCTCGCCGCCAATGGACTTGAGTGCCTGCCGCGCTACGTCTCGCCGGAGAATGTCGACACGG
The DNA here is from genome assembly GCF_004791945.1 of Mesorhizobium sp. M3A.F.Ca.ET.175.01.1.1. NCBI lineage: Bacteria > Pseudomonadati > Pseudomonadota > Alphaproteobacteria > Hyphomicrobiales > Phyllobacteriaceae > Mesorhizobium > Mesorhizobium sp. M3A.F.Ca.ET.175.01.1.1. The sequence goes on from NZ_SRTP01000018.1 coordinate 13,029, forward strand.
CGGGCGCCACGACATCGACGCATGCGATCCTGTCGCTGCCGGAGCCGCCCACCGCATTGGTCACCGGCAACAACATGACGACGATCGGGGCAGTCCGCGCCGTCCGCGAGAAGGGGCTTTCGATCCCGCGCGACCTGTCGCTGGTCGGCTTTGACGATTTCGAATGGGCCGACTGTTTCGAGCCGAGGCTGACATTGGTCGAGCAGCCCTGCACCGAGATCGGCCGCCAGGCGGCAGCGCTTCTGAGCGCCCGCATCGCCTCCAGCGACGCGGCACCCCGCTCCGTGCGGCTGCAGGCGACGCTGCAGGCGCGCCAGTCCTGCGCGAAGCCGGTTCGCATGAGGCGAGCATGAGCGCGCCGCTGCTTTCCGTCACCGGCGCGGTGAAACGCTTCGGCGGCGTGCAGGCCCTGCGCGGCGTCGATTTTGATCTCAGGGCCGGCGAGATCCACGCGCTGCTGGGCGAGAACGGCGCCGGCAAATCGACACTGATGAACCTGCTGTCGGGCGTCTACACGCCGGACGAGGGTGAGATCCGCATCGACGGCAAGCCGGTGACCTTCAACAACCCGCGCGAGGCGCAGGCAGCCGGAATCGCAACCATCTTCCAGGAACTCGACCTCGTGCCCTCGCTCGACGTCGCGGCGAACCTTTTCCTCGGCCGCGAACTGATGCGTGCCGGCGGCATGCTTGACGTGCCGGCGATGCGCCGCGAGGCGAAGCAGCGGCTGGACGCGATCGAACTCGCCATCGACCCGGCGCGCCTTGTCGCCGACCTCTCCATCGGCCAGCGCCAGGTGGTGGCGATCGTCAAGGCGCTGTCCTATGCCTCGCGCGTCTTGATCATGGACGAGCCGACGGCGGCACTTACCGTCAGCGAGGTCGAGCGCCTGTTCGACATCATGAGGAAGCTTGCCGCGACCGGCGTCGGCATCGTCTACATCTCGCACCGGCTGGAGGAAGTGCCTGAGATCGCCGACCGCGTCACGGTGATGCGCGATGGCCGGGTCGCCGGCATCACCGAGCCGCATGCGCCGCAGGCCGAGCTGGTGCGGCTGCTGGTCGGACGGCCGCTGGACGAGCTCTATCCAGAACGTGCCAAGGGCGTGGGCAAGACGCTGCTCAGCCTGAAGAATGCCAGCTTCCGGCTCTCCCGCGAAAGCGCCGGCTGGCAGGCGCCGAGCGGCATCTCGCTCGAGGTCAGGGAAGGCGAGATCGTCGGCCTCGCGGGCATCATGGGGGCAGGGCGCACGGAGCTGCTCTCCGCGCTCTACGGCACCGGCCTTGCCGGCCGCTGGCATGGGGAGGTCGCGGTCGACGGCCGCCCGGTGAGACTCGAATCCATCGATGCAGCACGCAAGGCAGGCATCGCCTTCGTCACCGACGACCGGCGCGGCAGCGGCCTGATGCTCAGGATGGCGGTCGGCCTCAACCTGGTGATGTCGGTGATCCGCCGCATCTCGCCGGCCGGCCTGATGTCGCCGCGCCGCCAAGCGGAGGCCGTGCGCCAGTCCTTCGGCCAGTTCGACATTCGCCCGAAGAACCCCGACATCGCCGTCGGCGCGCTCTCGGGCGGCAACCAGCAGAAAGTGGTGCTCGCCAAGGAAATCCTCGGCAATCCGCGGCTGTTGCTGCTCGACGAGCCGACGCGCGGGGTCGATGTCGGCGCCAAGGGCGAGATCTATGCGCGGCTGCGGGCGCTTGCGGCGCAGGGCTTGGGCATTCTGGTCGCCTCGAGCGAGATGCCGGAGCTGATCGGGCTTTGCGACCGGATCGTGGTGCTGCGCCAGGGGCGCAATGTGGCGGAATTCATCGGCGGCGTCGACGAGCACACAGTGCTTGCCGCGGCAAATGGCAGGGAGGCCTGATGTCGGACCAGAAGATTTCGGTGGCGGCCAGCCCGGCAGGATCAAGCCCGGCGGCGCAAGTGACGGCGGCACCCAAGCATCGCGTCGACCCGCTGGCGATCGTCGTGCGTTTCCAGAGCCTGATCGGTCTGGTTCTGGTGGCCATCGGCGGCGTCATTTTCTCGCCGCGGCGCCACGGCGAGATCCTGTTCCTCAACCCCGACAACATCGCCAACATCGTGCGCGCCGTGTCGGAGACCGGCATCATCGCCATCGGCATGACCTTCGTCATCATCACCGCCGGCATCGACCTTTCGGTCGGGGCGGTGCTCGGCCTCTCCGCCGTGGTGACAGCCACCATGATGATCTCTGGTGGCTTCGGGCTTATCCCGACCATTTTGGCGGTGCTGGTCATGGGCGTCGTCTTTGGGATCGTCCAGGGGACGATCTCCACCCGCTTCCGGCTGGAGCCGTTCATCGTCACGCTGGCCGGGCTGCAGGCGGCGCGCGGTCTGGCGCTGATCGTTTCCGGCAACCAATACATCAACATCTCCTATGGCGACGGACCGGGCCTGGCGCCGCCGGTGTTCGCGGTGCTGGGCGAGCGCCTGTTCGACAACACCGTGCCGGTGGCCACCATCGTCTTCATCATCTTCGCCGCGATTGCCACGCTGGTTCTCAACACCACGCGCTTCGGCCGCTACGTCTATGCCGTCGGCGGCAACGAGCGCGCCGCCCGCATTTCCGGCGTGCCGGTGTCGATGGTGAAGATTGCGGTCTATGCCATCACAGGCTTTGCCTCCGCGCTTGCCGGCATCGTCCATGCCGGCCAGTTCAACTTCGGCAGCGCCAATGACGGCATGGGCTATGAGCTCACCGCGATCGCTGCCGTCGTTATCGGCGGCACCAGCCTGTTCGGCGGCGCCGGCTCGATGGTCGGCACGGTCGCCGGCACCATCATGCTTGGTGCCTTGGCCAATATCCTTCAGCTCAACAACATCACCCCCGCCACGCAGCTGCTCGCGACCGCCGCGATCATCGTCCTGGCGGCAGTGCTTCAATCCCTCGTTCGCCGCCGCGAGGGTTTGGGACGATAGGAGGCCGGCGGCAGCACACCTCGAAGACTGAAACCAGAGGTCAGGCCGTCCCCCGGCCCGACAGAGGAGGAGACTGAGCATGAAAACCACACTGAGAGGATCGCGCGTCCTGCGGACTGCACTTCTGGCGGGCGCGGCCGGCCTGTGCATCGCAGGCGGCGCCCAGGCCGCCGACCCGATGGTCAAGGCCTGTGCCAAGGACGGCCAGTTCGTCATCGGCTTTTCGCAAGCCAACAACGCCGAGCCCTATCGCCAGCACGTCAATGACGAGCTGACGGCGGCCGCTAAGGAAGTGCCGGGCTTCACGCTGCAGATCGCCGACGGCGCCGGCAACGTCAACACGCAGACTTCGCAGGTCGACAACTTCATCACCCAGAAGGTCGATCTTCTGCTGATCTCGCCCTTCGAGGCCGCCCCGCTGACGCCGGCCGTGAAGCGCGCCATGGACGCCGGCATTCCGGTGATCGAACTCGACCGCAAGACGGTGGGCGAACCCGGCAAGGACTACACGGCCTTCATCGGCGGCGACAACTTCAAGATCGCCGAGGAAGCCGGCAAGTTCACGGCCACGAAGCTGCTGCCCGATGGCGGCGAGGCGGCGGTGCTCGAAGGCCTGCCGAGCTCGACGCCGGCGGTGGAGCGCTTGAACGGCTTCAAGGAAGGCGTGAAGGCCAACGCCAAGATCCAGATAGTTGCCGAGCAGGCCGCCGACTGGGTTCCGGATAAAGCCCAGACCGCCTTTGCTGCCATGCTGCAGGCGCATCCCGACATCAAGGTGCTCTATGCGTCGAACGACATGATGGCGGCGGGCGCGCTGCTGGCCGCCAAGGGCGCCGGCAAGGACGTCAAGATCATCGGCACCGACGGCCTGCCCGGCCCGGCCGGCGGCATCGAGGCGGTGGCCAAGGGCGACTGGGCGGCGACCTTCACCTATCCGACCGGAGCCAAGGAAGCGATCGAGATGTCGAAGAAGATCCTGCTCGACTGCGCGACCTCGGTGGAACCGACCGTGACGGTGGACACCACCGCGATCACGGCGGAAAACGCCAAGCAGTTGATGGGGAAGTAGGGCAGGGCTCTACCCGTCGAAGTTGTTGCGACAAGGCTCTCGTCCCGAGGGCCTTGTTTTTTGGCAGGCAGATGGCTTGTTCGATGCGTTTGCGCTTCGATCAGGAGACAGCCCGCCTGACGCTGTCAGCCTTCGCGCCGGCTGTGGTCTAGCTGCAAAGAACAAAGTAATTGCAAAGTGTAATTGACTGAAATTCAAAAAGAGAGCTTATTGTTATTCAGGGGAGGCGCCGGCTTCAACTTAAGCGAATTGACATAGGCCTAGTCCGCGCGGTGGACCGTTCCCGCGCGAGCGGCGTCCGTGCCCTGACAGTGACTGAATGCGACCATTCATTCGGAGGAGGCGGCCTTGTCCAAGCAATACACCGTTTATTTTGCCACGAACCGCAATCCCATTGTCGGCAGTGCGGGCAAGATTACAGGCTTCGGGCCATATCTCAGTCAGGCGCAGGGCATGGACCTGAGATATGGCCAGATCCAGGTTGCCGTTTCCGGAGCCCCGAAACAGGGGAAGATCGTTCCGGGATCATTGCGCGTCTATGACGAAAAGATGCTTGTCGGCCTTGGGCAGCAACCCAAGCGAGGCAGCGACGAGCTGTTTTCGGCGCTCCGTCCTTCGCTTGCCTCGGCCAAGACCATCGTCTTGTTCGTCCATGGCTTCTTCAACACCTTCAGCGACAGCATGGAACGCGCCGCCACCATCCTCGCATTCTATGGGATCGACGCGGACATTCTCGCCTTTGGCTGGCCTTCGCAGGGCACGCTGTTGGGATACCAGCTCGACAGGGGTATGGCTCGACAGAGCGGTCCGGCCTTCGCGCGGGTCGTCCGCAGATTGATGGCTGAAGTGGCTGAAATGACCAAAGCAGCGCCCAACGCGTCACCGCCTGTCATCCACCTGCTTTGCCATAGCATGGGCAACTACGTTCTGCGCTTCGGTGTCCAGGCGCTTTTGGCGCAGCCGCGCGACGTCGACGCCGGCGACCCACTGCCATCCGCGCCGGCCACCCATCTTCCGACCGTGTTTCGCCAGATCATTCTCGCCGCGGCCGACGAGGATTCCGATGCATTTGACAGGCAGGACAAGTTGAGGGCCCTGCCGGACCTCGGGCGCAGAGTAACCGTCTACTATACGCATGAGGACTGGGTCCTTACCGTGCTTAGCGGCACGTTCCAGTTCAACGGTCCGCGCCTCGGCGCAACCGGTCCCGATAATATGGCGACCATCAGCGACAAGGTCGTGGCGGTGGACGTGAGCAACGTAGTTCCGGCCGAGCTGAACGCGAACAGCCATCAATATTACCGGATCTATGGACCAGTGCGCGACGACGCCGTGGCGGTTCTTTCAGGGCAGGCATCGGACAAGATCCCTGGCCGGGTGGCGACAGCAGTACCGCGCCGCTACGTCATCGTGCCCAAGAGGACGGCCGCTCCGTCTCGCAAGCGTTCGACGCCAGCTTTGGTCGATGCCTAGGCCAAAGCCGTTTGCGGAAAAGCAGGCACTCTGCCATCGAAATGTCGCGGCAAGGCTCCTTAGGGAGCCTTGTTTGCTTTCGCGTCCCGGACCCGGCAGCGCCTCTAGGCTGAGATCGGTGCTGACCAGATCCATGCCGCTCGCAAGATCCAACGCACCATCGTCGGCGGCATTCGATCTTGGAGCACGAAGCCCAGATGCGAAGCTGCGAGCCCTCGTCACGATCACAGATAAGGCGTATAGTTGAAGATCGCCGGCTCGGACCTGACAAGCTGGCGAATTGAGAGCGGGAGGCGTCGCTTCAACTAGGGCGCGCTTCCAACTCGGACTTGTTCCACTCCGGCTTCTGCTTTTCGCGATCCCGGTCGCTATTCGCACTCATCAGTCGCTATTCGCACTTATTACTTGAGGAGAACTGAGCTTTTCACTGGAGGAGAAGTTATCATGCATTACCTTCCCAGACGTGAATTCATGGTTCGAGGAGGGGCAACCCTCGTTGCGCTGGCGTCCTTTCAATCGCGGATTGCCTATGCATTTCCAACTCGGGCCAGCGAAGAAGTCATCAAATGGCTCGATCAGCTGCCGCCGAACCCGGTTCCGCAGGTCGTCAAAAATCAGTTGGTGTGGGAGGATCTCGATTCCTGGGTGACGCCCAACGACAAGTTCTTTTCAATCGCGCATTTCAACCGGCCCGTCGTCGACGAAAGCACGTGGAAGCTCGAAATTGGCGGCTCCGTCAAAAAGCCGACAGCCCTGACGCTCGCCGACATCAAGGCTCGACCGCGCCAGGAAGTCACGTTCACAGTCGAATGTTCGGGCAATACTGGCCTGCCGTTCTTCAATGGTGGGATTGGCAATGCTCGCTGGGCCGGCACGCCGCTCGCCCCGATCCTTGAGGAGGTCGGCGTCCTCGACAGTGGTATCGAGGTTGTTTTCTGGGGCACTGACAAAGGTGAAATCAAGCGAGCCGACGATGTCAAGTTTACGCAGAACTTTGCGCGCAGCATGTCGCTCGCCGACGCCTTGGACCCCAAAAACATCCTCTGCTACGAGATGAACGGGACTGGCTTGCCTGCTGACAACGGGTTCCCGCTGCGGCTGATAGCGCCGGGCTGGTACGGGATCGCGAACGTGAAATGGCTCAAGCGAATCGAAGTGAGGGACCAGCGCTTCGTGAACCAGTTCATGGGACGCGATTATGTCACGCTGCGCGAGGAGGAGCACAACGGAGAGACGGTATGGGTGGAAACCTCTGTCGGGCGGGCGCGCCTGAAGTCCGCACCGGCCCGGGTCACTCATATCGGGAATGATTACCGGATCGTCGGGGCGGCCTGGGGTGCGCCGATCGAGCGGGTCGAGGTGAAGATCGATGACGGGCCATGGATGCCGGCGACCATCGACGAAACCGAAAAGGCGGACTTCGCTTGGAAGATATGGTCCATCGACTGGCCGAAGCCCTCCGCTGGGGAGCACACGGTCACCTCGCGTGCGGTTAGCACGGGAGGGCAGGTCCAGCCCGCAATGGACGATCCCATCATAGCCAAGAAGCATACCTACTGGGAAAGCAACGGTCAGGTGACGCGACGCATCGGCATTCACTGACCGGCTGAAAGCCTATCAAACCCTTGAGTTCGATGTGACCCCATGCTCTTGGCATGGGGTCATGCAGGCATCGTCATCATTGCGCGGCTTCGATCGAGCCGGCCATGACGGTGGCGACCCATGCCGGAAAGCGCCAAGCAAACTGGCGCCGGCCGCCTTATGGCATCATCCCGGCCTGACGGGCGCTCATCGGGGCCATGTTGAGGTCGAGATGAGCCATGATCCACACCGAGCCGAGCACGACCAGCGCGACGATCAGAACGCCGAAGGCGAGCGCGAGCAGGTTGTTGGTGTTGTCAGGTCCCGTGGTCAGATGCAGGAAGAAGACGAGGTGCACCCCCATCTGCGCTATCGCCAGCACCACCAGCGCCGAGATCACCGCCGGCTGGTAGATGAGGTCGGTCTGCGCCGCAAGAAAGGAGGCGATGGTCAGCAGGATCGCCAAGCCATAGCCGAGGAGATAGCCCGAAAGGCCGCCCGCCAGCTCGTGTTCGGTGATGCGCTCTTCGCCCGGCGCTGAATCGCGATGGTCGAACTGCTCCTCGGTCCGGGTGTCGATATCGGTCATGGCGACGCTCCCAGCAGATAGACCAGGGTGAAGATGGCGACCCAGATGATGTCCAGCGCGTGCCAGAACAGGCCGAAGCAGTGAAGCCGGCGCAGAAAGTCGGCCCGGAAGCCTTTCACCCAGAGCTGGGCCATCATGGTGCCGAGCCAGAGCAGGCCCAGTCCGACATGCGTCCCATGGCAGCCGACAAGGGCAAAGAAGGCGGACAGGAACGCGCTGCGCGAGGGACCGGCCTGCTCGCCGACCATGGCCGCGAACTCTTGCACCTCCAGGAACAGGAAGGCAACGCCGAGCAGGCCGGTGACGAGGAGCCAGGACTGGGTGGCGGCCATCGATCTGCGATGGGCCGCCAGTGTTGCGAGGCCGCCGGTGAAGCTCGATGTCAGCAGAAGTCCGGTCTGCACCGCGACCCGCGTCAGCTCGAACAGGTCCTTTCCCGTCGGCCCGCCGGCCGTAGCCTTCGACAACACCGCGTAGGCGGCGAAGAACGCCGAGAAGATGATGATGTCGGAGAGAAGAAAGATCCAGAAGCCGTAGGCCACCGTCACGAACTTGGAAGCCGGGCCACCCTGGCCGTGCCCCGTCGCCGAAAGCAGGTCGTGCCCGTGCCCGCCGCGGCCGGCCCGGTCCGGCCCGCGCCTCGCGCGGCCGGCGATGCCGCCGGAGAAGGCGCCCGCGTGATCGCTCATGCCACGCGCTCCCGCTTGCGCATCCAGGCGAGCTGCGCGGCCCTGCCGTCGCGGTCGATGCGCTCGACCTCGTCGGCTGAAATCTCGTAGTCGCTATGGTCGCGCCAGGCGAAGACGACGAAGGTGGCGTAGGCGCCGATGAAGCCGACGATCGCCAGCCACCAGATATGCCAGATCAGCGCGAAGCCGATGAGCGTGGCGAAGAAGGCGGTGACGAACCCGGTCGGGCTGTTGCGCGGCATCTCGATCGGCGCATAGCCTTCCTCTTCGGCTTGCGCGCTTTGCTCCTCGACGGCCCTCTGCTTGATGCTCCAGTAGGGCTCTTCATCCTCGACATGCGGCAGATGCGCGTAGTTGAAGACGGGCGGCGGAGAGGATGTCGACCATTCCAGCGAGCGCCCGTCCCACGGGTCGCCCGTCTCGTCGCGCAACGCGTCGCGATGGCGGATCGAGACGATCAACTGCGCGACCTGGCACGCGGCGCCGACGATCATCACCGCAATGCCGAGGGCCGCCACCATCAGCCACGGCGTCCACAGGTCCATGTTGATATGCTGCAGGCGGCGCGTCATGCCGAGCAGGCCGACGATGTAGAGGGGCACGAAGACCAGCACGTAGCCGGCAAGCGTGAACCAGAACGCGGCCTTGCCCCAGCCTTCGTGCAGACGGAAGCCGAAAGCTTTCGGGAACCAGTAGGTGAAACCGGCGAAGGCGGCAAACAGCACGCCCGAGATGATCACATTGTGGAAATGCGCCACCAGGAAGAGCGAATTGTGCAGCATGAAGTCGGCCGGCGGGACGGCGAGCAGCACGCCGGTCATGCCGCCGATGATGAAGGTGGTCACGAAACCCAGCGCCCACAGCATCGGAGTGTCGAAGCGGACCCGCCCGCCATACATGGTGAACAGCCAGTTGTAGATCTTGACCCCGGTGCCGACGGCGATGACCGAGGTGGCGATGCCGAAGGCCGCGTTGACGTCGGCGCCGGCGCCCATGGTGAAGAAGTGGTGCAGCCAGACCATGAAGGACACGATGCAGATGAACAACGTCGCCGCGACCATCGAACGGTAGCCGAACAGCGGCTTCGAGGAGAAGGTCGAGAAGATCTCGGAGTAGATCCCGAAGGCCGGCAGCACCAGGATGTAGACCTCCGGGTGCCCCCACGCCCAGATGAGGTTCACGAACATCATCTGGTTGCCGCCGGCTTCGTTCGTGAAGAAGTGGAAGCCGAGATAGCGGTCGAGCGTGAGCATCGCGAACGTCGCCGTTAGGACCGGAAACGCCGCGACGATGAGCAGGTTGGAGGCGAGCGAGGTCCAGCAGAACATGGGCATGCGCAGATACCCCATGCCCGGGGCACGCATCTTGAGGATGGTCGTCACCAGGTTGACGCCGGTCAGCAGCGTGCCGACACCGGAGATCTGGATCGACCACAGGTAATAGTCGACGCCGACGCCAGGCGAATAGGTCGTCTCCGACAGCGGCGCGTAGGGCAGCCAGCCGGTGCGCGCGAACTCGCCGATGACCAGCGAGATGTTGACCAGCAGCGCCCCCGTTGCCGTCAGCCAGAAGCTGACGGAATTCAGCGTCGGGAACGCGACGTCGCGGATGCCGAGCTGCAGCGGCACGACGAAATTCATCAGCCCGATGACGAAGGGCATCGCGGCGAAGAAGATCATGATCGTGCCGTGGGCCGAGAAGATCTGGTCGTAATGCTCCGGCGGCAGGTAGCCCGGCCCATGGATGGCCAGCACCTGCTGGGTGCGCATCATGATGGCGTCGATGAAGCCGCGCAGAAGCATCAGCGCCGCCAGGACGATGTACATCACGCCGATGCGCTTGTGGTCGACCGAGGTAATCCATTCGTGCCACAGATACGGCCAGTATCCCTTTGCAGTGATCCAGATCAGCACCGCGACGGCCGCCAGGAAGACGATCAGCGCCGCGCCGAGCGGGATGGGCTGATCGAAGGGAATGGCCGACCAGTCGAGCTTTCCGAGCATCCTCATCCTCCTTCTGCCGGCTGGTGGGGCATCTCGGACGTTCCCGCCTTCGGGCTCATCTGCGGCTCGCCGGCGGCGGTTGCGGCCGGTCCAGGACCCGGCGGCAGCGTCTGGCGCACGACCGCGTCGAACAAGCCGGGCTGCACATGCCCGAAGGAAGCCGGCGGCGCATTGATGCTTTGCTTGGCCAGCTCGCGATAGGTGTTGGCATTGAGCACACCGCCTGCGCCATGCAAGGAAGAGGCCCAGCTGGTAAACGCATCGGCCGAGACGGCCCGCACCCGAAAATTCATGTCCGAGAAGCCGTCGCCGCTGAAATGCGCCGACTGGCCGAAATAGTCGCCCTCGTGGTCGGCCTGCAGATGCAATTCGGTTTGCATGCCGTTCATGACGTAGATCATGCTGCCGAGCTGCGGCACGAAGAAGGTATTCATCACGCTGGCCGAAGTCAGCTTGAAATGCACCGGCACCCCAGCGGGGATGACGAGCTGGTTGATCGTTCCGACGCCCTGGTCTGGGTAGAGGAACAGCCATTTCCAGTCGAGCGCCACGACCTGGATGTCGAGCGGCGGCTGGCTGGAGGCGATCGGCTTTCGCGGATCGAGATGATAGGATCCGTAATAGATAAGCCCGCCAAGAAAGAGGATGGTGAGCGTCGGGATCGACCAGACGATCAGCTCGATCCGGCCGGAATAGGTGAATTCCGGATCGTAGCGTGCGTTGCGGTTCGACGCGCGGAACATCCAGGCAAAGGCAAGAAGCGCCACCAGCGTCGGGATGACGATGACCAGCATGACCGCCAGTGAATTGAGAAGGATCGTGCGATTGCCCGCCGCGATCGGGCCCTGCGGGTCGAGCACGCCCTGCGCGCAACCGCAGAGCGTTGCGGCTGCCAGCATCCAGATGAGCGAGCTTCCCCGCCTGGGCTTACGGAAGGCGAACACAAGGACCTGTCTATGCGTGAGAACGTGCTTGCGGGGCGTTGTGGGGGAGGCAGCGCCATCGTCGGAGCGGCGCCGACCATGCAAGGTGGCTGAAAGCTGCGAGCGTCAGCTCGCCACGGTTGAGAAGCTCGCGTCGGTGGTCGGCGCGTTCTGCGGCATCTTTCATCTGAAGTCTCCCCAGATGCAGACGTTGAGGCGCTTCTGCCAGACACCATCCAACTGCTGAACAGAGCACTTGACTGAACCACATGCCGCTCGTTCCGCAAAGGCTGTTTTTTGCCCGTTGGCGGAGCGGGCCAGGGGACAGATAGGGCGTGGCTCCGCCCTGACCAGATGAAGCTTTCCGCACGATCGCCAGCATGGTGAGAAGTCGCGCAGGCGGCCGCCTCATGAAGCATCCGGCAGGCCGGCTTGACCATTCGCAACGCCGACGACATTGTGGAACCACCAGTTGCAGTTCGTAGCCAAGCGGTCGTGCGGCAATGGATGTTCGCGACGCCATCGACAGATCGCTGTCCTGGGCCACCGGATGGTTCGACTATGCCGCCACGCCGTGGTTCGTCTATCAGGCTGCCATCGTCGTCACGCTGTTCCTGGCGGCAAAGCTCGCGGCGCGGCGGATCGAGCCGCTCATCGAGGATCGGGCGCGCCAGATCAAGGGTCATCCCGGACTGTTGAGGGTCGCGATCGCTCTATTGCGGCGCACCGACTGGATCCTGTTCACCCTCTTGCTGCTTGCCGCGCTCAGTCTTTTGCGCGCCTTCACCTGGCCAAGTCGGAGCCATCTCGTCCACATCGCGCTTTCGCTGTCGCTTGCCTGGCTGGTCGCGACGGTGCTGTCGCGGATCATCCGCAACCGCCTCGTCGCGCGCATTCTCGGATGGCTGACCTGGATCTATGCCGCGCTTGTCATCCTGGGCATCAGCGACGAGGCGGCGGCCTTCCTCGACGGCCTTGCGATCCCGCTCGGCGCGGTTCGCCTTTCGGCCCTCATGGTGCTGAAGGCGGCGCTGCTTCTGGTCGCGACCGTTTGGCTTGCGGTGGTCATCGGCAACTACATCGACGAGCGCGTCCGCGTCTCGGAGGAACTGACCCCCTCCATCCGTGTCCTTATAGGCAAGGTCGCCAAGATCGGCCTCGTGCTGGTGGCGGGCGCCGTCGCGCTTTCCGCCGTCGGTCTCGACCTGACTGCGCTGACGGTGTTTTCCGGCGCCGTTGGCGTCGGCCTCGCTTTCGGGCTGCAGAAAGTGGTCTCGAACTTCGTCTCCGGCGTCATCATCCTGCTCGACAAGTCGATCAAGCCGGGCGACACCATATCGCTCGAAAATACATTCGGCTGGATCCGCGAATTGCGGGCGCGCTTTGTCTCGGTGGTGACGCGCGACGGCCGCGAATTCCTGATCCCGAACGAGGATTTCATCACCCAGCGGGTCATCAACTGGTCGTTCAGCGACAACCTCGTGCGCCTCGACGTCAACTTCGGCGTCTCCTATGACGCCGACCCGCACAAGGTCAGCGAACTGGCCATAGAAGCCGCGATCAGCGTCGGCCGGGTCGAAGCCGACCGGCGGCCGGTCTGCTGGCTGACTGACTTCGGCGACTCCTCGCTGAACTTCGTCCTGCGCTTCTGGATTCGCGATCCTCAGCAGGGCCTGACCAACGTGCGCGGCAAGGTGCTGCTGGCGCTGTGGGACACGTTCAAGGCCAACGGCATAAGCATCCCCTATCCGCATCGCGAGATCATCATGAAGCCGGGCGGATCAGGATAGGGGGCGAGGACCTGCGGCAAAGCGTCAGGCGGCATGCGCCTTGTCGGACAGCGTCGCCTTCTTAAGCGGCGAAACGGCTGGTCCGTTGAGAACCGACCCATCCGGCGCGAACTGGGAGCCGTGGCACGGGCAATCCCAGCACTGCTCCGTGGAGTTCCAGTGAAGGTGGCAGCCGAGATGCGTGCAGGCCGCCGCGTTGACGTGGAGCTCTCCATTGAGATCGCGGCAGACGGCAAGCTTGTGCAGCCCTTCGCGCAGCGTGCCGCCTTGGCCGGGGCGCAGTTCCTCGGCCGAGTCGATTTCACCGGGTTTCAGGTATTCGGCGAAATTCTTGAGCGCCGTCGCATTCTCCGTCAGGAAATTCATGATCGATGTCGGGGTCTTGCGGGACGGATCATAGACTTCCTCCCATCGATTGGCGCCGCCGACGATCAGATCCTTGAGCAGCATCCCCGCGAGTACGCCGTGGGTGATCCCCTGACCGGAGTCTCCTGTCGCCACATAGATGTTTTCGCTTCCGGGATTGCGTCCTATGAATCCGCAATAGTCGATGGTGTCCAGAACCTGCCCGGACCAGCGATGCACCTCTTTGCCGAGATCGGGAACAAGCGTCCGGATCCACGCCTCGATGGCTTCGAACCGCGCATGCCCATCGTCCGCTTCGCCAGATTTGTGGTCGGCGCCGCCGACGATGAGATAGTCCGTGGAGCCAGGGCCAGGATTGAGCCGCACATAGTGATAAGGGTCCGCCAGGTCCCAATAGAGGGCGTCCGGCAGCGCATCGCGAGGCAAGCCAAAGGCCATGGCATAGGTTCGGTAGGGCGCCATCTTGCTGTGCAGCGCGAAGCGGTTGAGGGTAGGGGCGTTGGTGGCGGCCACGGCGCTGGCCGCCTCCACCACATGACCGGTCTCTGACGTCAAGTGGACGCGACCGGCGTGCTCCTCCACACCGGTGACGGCGGTGTCGGCGAAGATGAGGCCGCCCTTGTCAAGGATCGCCGCCGCGAGTCGCTTCAGGTATTTGAGCGGATGGAACGTTGCCTGGCCGGGATAGCGGAGCGCCGGCGCGGTTTCGAAGCCCTTCAGGGGGATGCCTTGGCACGGTTCGACCGGCGCGCCCGCCTTGCGTGCCGCCTCATATTGCTCCTCGATGCGGTCGCGGGCCTCCTTGCTTTCCATGCCTTTCGCGGGAAACAGGAAGCCGTCGAGCCGCCGAAAATCGCAGTCGATGCCGAGTTCGCCGACCAACGCCTCCACCCTGTCGACCGCGGCTTGCTGGCTCTGCTGGAATAGCTTGGCGATGGCCTCGCCCCTCAAGTCGATGAGCGCATCGATTCCGTCATCGCAGATGGGAGTCAGGTGCGCGGTGGTGCGAGCGGTCATGCCGCCCGCAATTCTTCCGCGATCGATGACGACGACCTTCCTCCCCGCAACGGCAAGTTCATGGGCCGTCGAAAGTCCGGCAATGCCTGCCCCGATGATCGCGGTGTCGCAGGTAAGGTTCCGGTCCAGTCGCGGTGCGTCGGGCAGGACCGCGACATCCATCCATAGAGACCTGGTCTGTTCATCACTGGCGTTCATTGGAAGCTCCGCCACAGTCGCTCTGCCGATCCGGCATGCGCAATCCACATTCTGTGCAACGCGATGCCCGAAGGCAGGTTCCTCGTAGGTCGCAGGCGCGGCAGGTCGTTCTGAGATCATCACCGTGAAGCCGGGCGGATCAGCATTGCGGGCACGGATTTGCCAGCCTCCGCGGCGGGAACCGCCCCGGCCGCTCCTGGAACGGAGGAACAATGTCGTGCTGGCCGAACGGATCAGCTCCCCCAGGGGGGTGACAAGCCGAGTGGCGCGTGCATTGCTATCGCGCGCTGTGAACCGGCATCACCTGGGAGAGTGCCTTGTCCGAGATTCCGACCATCCTTTCCATTCTTGGCGTTTTCCTGCTCGGCGCGATGAGCCCGGGTCCGAGCTTCGTCGTCGTCTCGCGCATCGCGGTGGCGGGCGAGCGCACGGACGGCCTTGCCGCCGCCATCGGCATGGGCATCGGCGGGTTCATTTTCGCAGCGGTCGCGGTGGCTGGCTTGACCGCGCTCCTCGTCCAGCTTGCCTGGCTGGATATCTTCCTGCGTATTGCCGGCGGTGCCTATCTGTTGTGGATCGGCATAAAGATCTGGCGCGGTGCCAACCAGCCGATCGAGGTTGCCACCGATAAGTCGGAGCGGGCCGGCTCGTTCCGGCGGGCGCTGCGCCGCGCGTTGCTGGTGCAGCTTGCCAATCCGAAGACCGCGATCTTCTACGCTTCGATGTTCGCGGCCATGTTGCCGGCCTCGCCGCCGCTCTGGATGCTGCTCATTCTGCCGCCGCTGCTCTTCCTGAACGAATTCGTCTGGTATGCGGTCGTTGCCTTCGCCTTTTCCGCTCGCAGGCCGCGCTCGGCCTATCTCAGCACCAAGCACTGGATCGACCGTGCCGCCGGCGCTGTCGTCGGTGCGCTCGGTCTGAAGCTGATGCTGGAGGGCATGGCCGCTGCGCCGCGGGGTTTCGCCGGATAAGGTGAGCCCGTCCTTGCCGCCGGCATCGAGCTCGCGCCCGTCGCTGCCGGCGGCAGGAAATGACAGCTCGGGCCTGAGGATGCTGGAGCACCCAGCCGGCGAGCGCTGCCGCTTCGGTTATGGCGAAACCTCCAGGCGGCCTTTCATGTTGGGGTGGAAGCGGCAGAAGTAATCCACCGCTCCGGCCGTTTTGACGATGATCCTGCCCTTCGACTTCGGCGGGATCGCCACCTCCCAGCCGCCCTTCACCGTCGCGGTGTGGGCGATCACGTCGTTGTTCGTCCACTCGATCGTGTCACCGACCTTGGCCTCGATATTCGCCGGCGAGAAGACCAGTTTGTCGATCGTCACCTCGATGGTGGCGGCGAGCGCCGGCGAGGCCGAGAACGCCAGCGCCAGCGCGACCAAAGCAAGTCCAGGAAAAGGGTGAAGCGGTTTTCCGTTCGGAATTGCTTCAAAACAGACAAATGCCGCTCTCATTTCAGCATGCCGGCGACATGCTCGGCATGCTGCTGATGCCCCTGGAAGATCTTGAGGCCGGTCTCGAGCAGGCTCTTCAGTTCGGCATTGCTGGCCGACGGGATGAGCAGCGTTTCGAGCGCGCCGTTGACCTGCTTGTGATAAGCCACCTCGTTCTCGATATAGGCCTTGTCGAAGTCGGCACCCTTGAGCTTGGCGAGCTTGGCGCGCTCCTCCTTGGCAGCCTTGGTCAACGCCTGGCTGGTGGCGTTGTCTTCAGGCTTCACCTTCAGCTTCTTGAGCAGGTCGAGCGCCTGCTTGTTTACCGCCTCATGGTCGCGCTCCATGTCCTTGGCGAAGTCGACGACCTCTTTGTTCTTCGAGTCCTTGATCGCCTGTTTGGCCGCCTCGATATCGATCACCCCCGCCGTGTAGGCGATATGAGCGATCTGCGGGTCGGTCGGCTTCTCGGCAGCCTGCGCATAAGGCGCGGCGCTGACGAGGAGCAGGGCGGCAAGGGTGGCGATCGAACGGATATACATGGCATCTCCTTCGCCCTGCAGCACAACGGCCTTGGGCTTCATCTGTGTTGACGGTCATTGGATGCGAAAAGGGGGCGAGAGGTTCCCGAGAAGAGGATGGCGGTGCAAATCCAATCACCGGCCGAGTTCCTTCGCGCCCCCCTCTGGCCTGCCGGACATCTCCCCCACAAGGGAGGAGATTGGCAATTTCGGCCCCCGCTCATTCCGGCAACGTTGGCGATTAGCGAAACCCGGCACGACATCCGAGCTCCCCCTCGTGGGGGAATGGCCGGCAGGCCAGAGGGGGGCGCTGTCCCGCCGCCCTACCGAGCGTCAGGCGTCCTCGAATCCCAGCTTTCTCATCACCGCTTGCGTCAGCCGCTCGCAGCGGCGGCCGGCGAAGGGGAAGGCGTCGAGCAGCACCGGGCCGATCTCGTCGTCCAGCGCCTTGCGCACCAATGCGCGGGCGCGGTGCAGCCTCGTCTTCACCGTCTCCGGCCTGATGCCGAGCAGGTCCGCGGTCTCCTCGATGCTCAGACCCTCGATGACGCGGGCGACGAAGACTGTGCGGTAGACGTCGGGAAGACTGTCAGTTGCCCGCTCGACAAGCCCAAGGATCTGCCGCTGCGCCATCGTCCGCTCCGGATCGTCGCCTGGATTTAAGGGGAAGCGTATGATCTGCGCCTCCGGGTTTTCGGGCATGGGCACCGTGACCTTTCGCTTGCGCAACCGGCCGAGCGCCTCGTTGATTGTGATGCGCGACAACCAAGTGGAGAGCGAGGCGTCGCCGCGAAAGCTGTCGAGACTGGCGAAGGCGCGCAGGTAAGCCTCCTGCACGATGTCCTCGGCCTCGGCGTTGTTGCGCACCACGCCCCGCGCGATGCGGTAAAGGCGCTGGTTGTGCATCTTGATGATCAGGCGGAAGGCATCCGCCTCGCGCGCCAAGGCGCGGCGCACCAGCACCATGTCGGCGCTGTCGGCCGCGCCGCTCGCGGCAGCTTGCAATGCGGTTTTTCTCATCGCGCCCAATCTCCGGACAGGCATTTCATCCTGCAATTGGATGCGCCCGCCCGCAAAAGGTTCCCGGCCGTGTTCAGCCGGACGCTATGCTACAGCTTTCACCTGCTGCCTGTCTGCCGCCTGCACGCGAGCGGCGGCGGCGAGAAGATCGGTCTGGGTGATCAGGCCGAGAATGCGGCGCTCGGCATCGACGATCACGACCGCATGGCTGCGGCCGTCGGTCAGCACCGGCAGCAGGCTCATCGCCGCCGTATCGGGGGAGGCGGTGCCTGCCTTCGACATCACGTCCTTTACCGTGTCGGTCGCTGCAGTCAATTCGCGCAGGCCGACGGCGCCGACCAGCTTTGCCTCGGCATCCACCACCGGCAAGGTACGGATATTGTGATCGAGAAGCTGCTTGCGTGCCTCGTCGGCCGAGGCATTTTCCGGCACCGAGATCACGTCGCGGGACATGATGTCCTGGCAGAGCAGGGTGCGGTGCGAGCGCACCATCGCCTGCAACTCGACCTGGCGCAGCAGCCTCTCGATGTCCTCGCGGTCGATATCGAAGGTCTCGTCGAGGGCGGCAAGGGCGGCGTCGACGTCCTCGGGCCGGAAGCCGACGCGCTCGGCCGGCGGCCGGTCGGCGGTGCCGTGGGTGTTGGCGGCGGGAACATGCACATGCGGATAGTTTCGCCGCGACAGCCTGTGGAACAGGAAGCCGAGCGCCACCAGTATGGTCGAGTTCAGCGCTACCGGTACGAAGGGAAACAGGAAACCGGCGCTGATCACGGCCGGTCCGCCGAGCACGGCGGTCAGCGCCGCGGCACCGCCTGGCGGATGCAGCGATCGCGTAAACGACATGGCGGCGATGGCGAGCGCCACGGCGAGACCGGAGGCGATCACCGGGTTATGGACGAAATGCATGACAGTCACGCCCACCAGCGCCGAGATGGAGTTGCCGCCGATGATCGACCATGGCTGCGCCAGCGGGCTCGACGGCACGGCAAAGAGCAGCACGGCGGAAGCGCCCATCGGCGCCACCAGCAGCGCCACATGCGGACCGCCACCCATGGCGAGTCCGCTGATCAGGCCGGTCAGCGCAATGCCGATCGTCGCCCCGATGCAGGCGAGCAGCCGTTCGCGGAGTGTCGCGCCCGCAAGGATTGGAACAAAGAGGCGAAAAGCCATGGCAGGCCCCAGTTCGGCTTGAATTGTCGAATGGCTTGAACTTTGCGTTGCTCGCAATGCCGCCGAAGCCGCGGATTTGAAAGCCAAACCAATCCGCATTGTCGCGGCTGGAGAGAATATTATTGCCCGGCACAGCCGCACCGGCCGGCTGCCAGCGGCTTCGCCCCTCTCAATCGCGCCAGCATGTCTGGAGCGTTTGCGGATTATGTTTAGGTCAACTGGCGGCGGCCGCCGCGGCGAGGCCCCGCGCAATGTCGGCCTTGAGATCCTTGACGTCTTCCAGCCCGATCTGCAGGCGGATCAGCGGTCCCTCATAGGAACCCTTGGCGATGGTGCGGTCGCCAAGGAAGACCGCCACTGCCAGGCTTTCATAGCCGCCCCAGGAATAGCCGAGGCCGAAGATCTGCAGCGCGTCGAGGAAGGCGTGCTGCTGCTTCTGCCCGCCACCCTTCAGCACGATGGAGAAGATGCCGCTGGAGCCGCAGAAATCGCGCTTCCACAGCGCATGATCCGGGTGGCTTGCCAGCGCCGGGTGCAGCACCTGAGCCACCCCGGGCTGCTCCTCCAGCCAGCGGGCGATTTCGAGCGCGCTCTGCTCGTGGTGCGCCAGTCTGATCCCCATGGTGCGCAGGCCGCGCAGCACCTGATAAATGTCGTCGGGACCGGAACAGCAGCCCAGCGTGCAGAAGCCCTCATAGAGCCGCTTCCAATGCGCCTCATTGGCCGACACGGTACCGAGCAGCACGTCGGAATGGCCGGCCGGATATTTCGTCGCCGCATGGATCGAGATGTCGACGCCATGGTCGAGCGGCTTGAAGTAAAGCGGCGTCGCCCAGGTGTTGTCCATCATCACGATGGCGCCGGCCGCACGCGCCGCCTTGGCGATGGCCGGAATGTCCTGCACCTCGTAGGTGTTGGAGCCTGGCGATTCCGTGAACACCACCTTGGTGTTGGGCTTGATCAGCGCGGCGATTCCGGCGCCGACTCGCGGATCGTAATATTCGACCTCGACGCCCAGTCGCTTCAGCATCGTGTCGGCGAAATGGCGGGTCGGATGATAGACGGAATCAACCAGCAGCAGATGATCGCCGGCGGCGAGGAAGGTGAGCAGCGGTATGGTCACCGCCGCCAGGCCGGACGGCACGGCGATGGTGCCGGCCGACCCTTCCAGCGCGTCGATGGCAAGCGTGAGCGCATCCATGGTCGGCGTGGCGCGCGTACCGTAGGTGTATTTCTGGTTGCGCGCGGCCATCGAGGCGGCGTCGGCAAAAAGCACGGTCGAGGCATGCACGACTGGCGGATTGACGAAGCCGAAATAGTCGCGCGGGTTGTTGCCGGAATGGGCAAGCCGCGTGTTGATGCCGATCTCGCTGCCGTCCTTCGCCATTGTTCCTTGCCTGTCCTGAAATGTCAGGAGGCCAGCCATAATCCGGGTCAGCAGGCGGTGCAACAATTCGCTGTCCGCCAGCTAGCGATGTTTGGCTGGGCCAAACCTGCGGGCAGCGCACGATCCTTCGCGCGGGGTTCAGGTCGTGGGGGACACCTCGAAACGCCGCCGCTCGCCTGCGCGCTCTTTCATCAATCCAGTCAGTTCCTTCATGAATCGAGTCAGTCCTTTCGATGCGAAAACATCGGTGCGATTCACATGACGGCTATAGTTCTCGTGGCCGGATTTGCCGGTTGCGATTGCAGGTTCCGGCTATTCGGTGACCGCTTTTACCTGCAATTCCGACATTTCCGGCAATCGGTTTTCAAACGTGTCGCAATTCGGTCATTTCCCTTGACCTCACAGAAATAATCGCCTTCGATGCGTTTCGTGAATGGGAGGCAGTGCATCGGCTACGATGCGGGTCCGGGAGAGGGCCGATAAGGGAGCTGCATTCACACGCGGAAAAGATCAGGGCTGCCTGGGGAACAGGGGCACCTGTAAAACAGAAAAGGGTCTGTGGGTCATGAAACATATTGCAATCGGCATTCTCGGCGCCGCCGCGCTCGGATTTGCGGCGTCGGCAGCTTCGGCCGGCACGCTGGATACCGTGAAGCAGAAGGGCTTCATCCAGTGCGGGGTCTCGACCGGGCTCGCCGGCTTCTCGGCGCCGGATGACAAAGGTGAATGGCAGGGCATCGACGCCGACTTCTGCCGCGCCGTCGCGGCCGCTGTTTTCGGCGACGGCACGAAAGTCAAGTTCACGCCGCTCAGCGCCAAGGAGCGGTTCACCGCGCTGCAGTCGGGCGAGGTCGACATCCTGTCGCGCAATACCACCTGGACGATCAACCGCGACACCGCGCTCGGCCTGAACTTCGTCGGCGTCACCTACTATGACGGCCAGGGTTTCATGATCAACGCCAAGAAGCTTCCGGGCGTGAACTCGGCGCTGCAGCTTTCGGGCGCCGCCGTCTGCGTGCAGAGCGGCACCACGACCGAGCTCAACCTTGCCGACTACTTCAAATCGAACAAGATGGAGTACAATCCCGTCGTGTTCGAGAAGCTGGAAGAGGTCAACGCTGCCTATGATGCCGGCCGCTGCGACGTCTACACCACCGACCAGTCGGGTCTCTACGGCATCCGCCTGACGCTGGGCGCGCCAGCCGACCATGTCGTGCTGCCCGAGATCATCTCCAAGGAGCCGCTCGGGCCGGCCGTTCGCCAGGGCGACGACCAGTGGTACCACATCGTCAAGTGGACCTATTTCGCTCTGCTCGACGCCGAGGAGCTCGGCATCACCAAGGCCAATGTCGACGAAATGAAGAACTCGGACAACCCCGAGATCAAGCGCGTGCTCGGCCAGGAGGCCGACACCAAGATCGGCACCGATCTCGGCGTCTCCAACGACTGGGTCGTCAACATCGTCAAGGCCACCGGCAACTACGGCGAAATTTTCGAGCGCAATGTCGGCTCCGGCAGCCCGCTCAAGATCGCGCGCGGAATCAACGCGCTGTGGACCAAGGGCGGCCTGCAATACGCTCCGCCGATCCGCTGATCGAAATGTGATCCGGGAGGCAGATCGTCTGCCTCCCGGTCTCTCTTTCCAGGGGATGGTCGCATGGCTTCGCAGGAAATCCTTCGCGAGGAGCCGAGTCGCGGCTCCTTCGTCAATGACCCCAAAATACGCAGCCTCTTCTTTCAGACGCTGGTCATCGTCCTTCTGTTCGGCTCGGTCTGGTGGATTGTCAACAACGTCATCGACAACCTGCAGCGCCTCCACATCGCCTCAGGATTCGGCTTCCTCAAGGGCCGTGCCGGCTTCGACATCTCGGACACGCCGATTGCTTATACGTCCGATTCGACCTACGGCCGGGCCATCGTCGTCGGCCTGATCAACACGATTATCGTCGCCGTCGCCGGCATTGTCACCGCCACCATCATCGGCTTCGTCATCGGCATCGGCCGCCTCTCGCAGAACTGGCTGATCCGCAAGATCTGCACGGTGTATGTCGAAATCTTCCGCAACATCCCTCCGCTGCTGGTCATCTTCTTCTGGTACTCCGGCGTGCTGGCCGTGCTGCCGCCGCCGCGCGAGAGCATCCATCTGCCGGCCGGCTCGTTCCTCAACCAGCGCGGCTTCTATTTTCCCCGCGCGGTCTGGGGTGACGGCTCCTGGCTGATTGTCGTCGCCTTGGTCGTGGCGCTCGCCATGGCCTGGTTCGTCGCCCACAGGGCGCGCCAGCGGCAAATGGCGACCGGCCAGCAGTTTCCGGTGTTCTGGACCTCGGTGGCGCTGATCATCGGCCTGCCGGTGCTTGCCTTCCTGCTCAGCGGGATGCCGCTAAGCTTTGATTTTCCCAAGCAATCCACCTTCAATCTCACCGGCGGCTTCCAGCTCAAGCCGGAATTCCTGTCGCTCTACCTGGCGCTGTCCTGCTATACGGCAGCCTTCATCGCCGAGATCGTGCGCGCCGGCATCAGGGGAGTCAGCAAAGGCCAGACCGAGGCGGCAGGGGCACTAGGGCTGCGCTCCGGTCCGATCCTGCGGCTGGTCGTGGTGCCGCAGGCGATGCGTATCGTCATCCCTCCGCTCACCAGCCAGTATCTGAACCTGACCAAGAACTCCTCGCTGGCGATCGCCATCGGCTATCCCGATCTAACCGCCACGGCCGGCACCGTGCTCAACCAGACGGGGCAGGCGGTCGAGGGCGTGCTGATCATGATGATCGCCTATCTTGTGCTGAGCCTCGTGACCTCCGCGGTCATGAACGTGGTCAACGCCAGAATGGCGCTGGTGGAAAGGTAAGGCCATGCAGGAACACGACATGTCCTGGGTGCGCACCGAGATGGCTCTTGCCCAGCCGGCTCCGCCCGGCGAACGCGGCGCGATCGCCTGGGTGCGCAAGAACCTCGTCGGCTCCGTCGGCGACACCGTGCTCACCATCCTCGGCATCGCCATCATCGCATGGATCCTGCCGCAGGTGATCAATTGGGCGTTCATCAACGCGCAGTGGACCGGACCGGACCGCACCGTCTGCGCCACCGTCTCGCAGGGCGGCATCCAGCCGGATGGCTGGAGCGGCGCCTGCTGGGCCTTCGTCAACGCCAAGTTCGGACAGTTCATGTTCGGCACCTATCCGGTCGAGGAGCGCTGGCGGCCGATCCTGGTCGCCATCCTGTTCGTGGCGTTGCTGGTACCGATGCTGATCCCGCGCGTACCGCGCAAAGGGCTCAACGCAATCCTGCTCTTCCTGATTTTGCCGATCCTTTCCTTCTTCCTGTTGGTTGGCGGTGTGTTCGGCCTGCCGGTTGTCGAGACCTCGCGTTGGGGCGGCCTGTTGGTGACGCTCACTTTGTCCTTTGTCGGCATCGCGGTGTCGCTGCCGCTCGGCACGGTGCTGGCGCTCGGCCGCCGTTCCAAGATGCCCATCGTCAAGATGCTGTGCGTGGTGTTCATCGAAACCGTGCGCGGCATTCCTCTGATCACGGTGCTCTTCTTCGTCAGCGTGATGCTGCCGCTGTTCCTGCCGGCCGGCGTCACCTTCGACAAGTTCCTAAGGGCACTGATCGGCGTGTCGCTGTTTGCCGCCGCCTATATGGCCGAAGTGGTTCGCGGTGGCCTGCAGGCGATCCCGAAAGGGCAGTATGAAGGCGCCGACTCGCTCGGCCTCGGCTATTGGCAGAAGATGGGGCTGATCGTGCTGCCGCAGGCGCTGAAGCTGGTCATCCCCGGCATCGTCAACACCTTCATCGGCATGTTCAAGGACACCAGCCTCGTCCTCATCATCTCGATGTTCGACCTGCTGGGCATAGTGAAGCAGAACTTCGCCGACGCCAATTGGGCGACGCCGCAGACCGCCAAGTCCGGCCTGATCTTCGCCGCCTTCGTGTTCTGGCTGTTCTGCTTCGGCATGTCGCGCTATTCAATGTATACCGAACGCCGGCTCGACACCGGCTACAAACGCTGATGCATGTCGCCCAAAACGGTGTAGCGGTGTTGGGATAACGACATGCATCAAATTCAACGATAAAAGGGGAATTGGCCATGGCCACCGAGAACGCCGTCAGCGCGGAAGACCTGAAGGTCGATGCCAAGAAGATGCATATCTCGACCACCGATGTGGCGATCGACATCATCGGCATGCACAAATGGTATGGCGAATTCCATGTCCTTAAGGACATCAACCTCAAGGTCATGCGGGGCGAGCGCATCGTCATCTGCGGTCCGTCCGGCTCCGGCAAATCGACCATGATCCGGTGCATCAACCGGCTGGAAGAGCACCAGAAGGGCAAGATCATCGTCGACGGCAAGGAACTCACCAACGACCTGAAGAAGATCGACGAGGTGCGCCGCGAGGTCGGCATGGTGTTCCAGCACTTCAACCTGTTCCCGCATCTGACCATCCTGGAGAACTGCACGCTGGCGCCGATCTGGGTGCGCAAGATCCCGAAGAAGCAGGCGGAAGAGACCGCCATGCACTTCCTCAAGCGCGTCAAGATCCCGGAGCAGGCCAACAAGTATCCGGGCCAGCTTTCCGGCGGCCAGCAGCAGCGCGTGGCGATCGCCCGCTCGCTGTGCATGAACCCGCGCATCATGCTGTTCGACGAGCCGACCTCGGCGCTTGACCCGGAAATGATCAAGGAAGTGCTGGAGACGATGGTCGGCCTGGCCGAGGAAGGCATGACCATGCTCTGCGTCACCCACGAGATGGGCTTTGCCCGCAAGGTCGCCAACCGGGTGATCTTCATGGATCAGGGCCAGATCGTCGAGCAGAACACGCCTGCCGAGTTCTTCGATCACCCGCGCCATGAGCGCACGAAACTGTTCCTGTCGCAGATCCTGCACTGAGCGCCCCCATGGTCGTCATCCTCGGGCGGAGCAAGGAGCGAAGCGACGCGCGCAGACCCTAGGATGCATGCCGTGATGCCAAGGCGTGCAATGTGTGCACAATTCCGCACCGCGGGGCCCTAAGGCAAAGGTCAAGGCATGGATCCTCGGGTCAAGCCCCGGGTCAAGCTTGAGGATGACGAAGTCACGAACGGCTTCGGCTAATCACGAAAGAAGCGATGGAAGCGCCGGGTTCGTCTTGATCGCCCGACCGATGAGAAGAGCGCTGCGCTTGCTCGCCACGCTGGCTGTCATGGCGGCACTTGCCGGGACGCTCGGCACGCTGGTCCCGCGGCCGCTCTGGCCCGCGGCGGCGGCGGGCGAGGGTAGAAGGCACATTCTGGTTTTGAAAAACCCGATCCACACCGACATCGCTATTCCCGTGGATGACAATGTGCGCCGGCGCTTCCATTTCCTAGCCGCTGACGGCCTGCCCGCCGACGCGCCGCAAGTACGCTATCTCGTCTTTGGCTGGGGCGGCCGCGCCTTCTATCTGGAGACGCCGACTTGGTCGGAGCTGAAGGCGGTGCCGGTCCTGAAGGCGCTGACGCTAGACGCGTCGGTGATGCATGTCGATGTCGCCAGCGCGATCAAGGAGCCACATCCAGACGTCACCGGCTTCGACGTCGACGAGGAGCATTTTTCGGAACTGCTCGACTACATCGCGGCGAGCTTTCAGCAGGGGCCGAACGGACCGATCCTCCTCGACAATGCCGGCTATTCGGCGTTCGACCGCTTCTACGAAGCCAACGGCCATTTCAACGCGCTTGTCGGCTGCAACACCTGGACAGCGGGCGCACTGCGTGTGGCCGGCCTGCGCACCGGCTGGTGGAACCCGCTGCCGGCCTCGCTCGGGTTGTCGATGCGCCTGCACAATTGAGGGCGCTGTTTCCAGAAATTTGCCAACGCCTCATTCCTTCGCGCCCCCCTGTCCCGCCGGCGTAAACCAGTTGACAGGCATCTATCTCAAGCTCACCTCACCACCTTCCGCTCCTCCCACCCATAAAGCCAGTCCAGATCTGCGGCCAGCTTCTCTCCCGGCCGCGTCGCCAGCACCAGGTTGCGGGCGATCGCCACCGGGCCCCAGGCATGCCAGGCAAGCCGGTTGAGCGCGCCGCGCCGGAGCACTTTCTCGATGCGTGGGCGCCTGAGATTTTCCCAGATAGAAAGGCTTTCCTGCAGGTCGGCCGGAAGGTCGGGGATCAGGCTGGCAAGCATCGCGGCGTCTTCGATTGCCATCGCCGCGCCCTGCGCCGCAAAAGGCGTCATCGCATGCGCCGCGTCGCCGATCAGCGCGACGCGTTGGGCCGTCCAGCGCCGCTGCTCGACGGTGTGGATTGGAAACGCCGTCCACGGTCCCGCGAGGGCGACAAGCCGTGTCAGCGACGGCGCGGTGCCGCGCATGGCGCCAGCGAGGAGCGCGGGGTCGGCGTGGCCGGACCAGCTTTCGGCGATGCGCTCTCCCTTGGTGAAGGCGGCGAGATTGAAGGCGCTGCCCTTGCTGACGGGGTAGGCCACCAGATGGAACCCGGGATGCAGGAAGGTGGTGACGCAGTCGCCCGCGCCGATCCCCGCAAAGGCCTCGCCGGCCGCGCTGTCGGCGCGGACCGTGGCGCGCCAGGCAAGCTCGCCCGAGAACCGGCTTCGCCGGAAAGCGGACTCGCTGCCGGCAAGCTGCGTTCGAACCGACGACCAGACGCCGTCAGCGCCGACCAGCAGCTGCCCCTCCGCCTCGATCTTCCGGCCGTCCGTTTCCGCAGTCACGGCTATGCCTTGCGGCGCTGCCGCAATGCCGCTTACTCGCGCGCCGGTGACGATTTCTATGTCGGGATGCTCGGCAACGGCCCCAAGCAGCGCCGCCTGCAGGTCGCCCCGGTGCGCGACGAGATAGGGCGCGCCCCAGCGGGCTTCGCTGGCCCCGCGCAACGGCACGCGCGCCAATTCGCGCAGGCTCGCGGCGTCCTTCAACACCACCGCTTCCGGCCTGACGGCATTGGGCAGCAAGCGGTCAAGAACGCCGAGCTGGCGCAGGATGCGCGTCGCGTTGGGCGAAAGCTGGATGCCGGCTCCGGCGGCCTCGAGAGTCTTTGCCTGCTCGAATATCCTGACCGCATGACCGCGGCGTGCGAAGGCAAGTGCAGCCGTCAGCCCGGCGACGCCGGCCCCCGCGATGACGATCTGCCGGGACCGCGTCTCATTCATGGCCTAGCCGTCATTCATGATCTGAGATCAGGCGGCCTGGTCGACATAGAGGCAGCCGGCGGGCTGCGTTTCCGTCGCCTTCAGCTTCGGCGAATAGCGGAAGAGCGTCGAGCAATAGGGGCAGACCTTCTCATTGTCGTCGCCCATGTCGAGGAATACATGCGGGTGGTCGAAGGGCGGATTGGCGCCCGTGCACATGAACTCCTTGACGCCGATATCGATCGCCGGATGGCCCGCGTCGTTCTGGAAATGGGGAATGGAACCGCCTGCCATCGTCGTCTCCAATAGGTTCGGCTTGATTTTCGGCCCGCTTGCATCTGGATCATAACCCGCCAGTTTGCAAGATCGATGAAATGAAACTGTCGTAAAACCCTGTCAGAGGATAAGTTGAGCCGGTTAACCGGCCTGACGAGTTTGCAGCCAAGCGGAAGCGCTTGGCGTGGCGGAAATGCGGCCAAGGCAGCCAAGGCAGGGCAAGAGGAACCATGAACGAACTGAAGCCGGTACAGAGCGAGTTCATCACCATCGAGGCGGCGAGCCCGGAGGGGGGCAATCCCGACCGTTTCGTCAACCGCGAATTTTCCTGGCTGCAGTTCAACCGCCGCGTGCTCGAGGAATCGCTGAACGCGCATCATCCGCTGCTCGAGCGCGTGCGCTTCCTGTCCATCTCGGCCGCCAATCTCGACGAGTTCTTCATGGTGCGTGTCGCCGGCCTCGCCGGCCAGGTGCGCGAGGGCATCGCGCTCAAGAGCCCGGATGGCCGCACCCCCGAACAGCAGCTCGAGCAGTTGCTGCGCGAGGTCGAGCGCCTGCAGGAGGACCAGCAGAAAAGCCTGTCGACGCTGATGGATTTGCTCAACAAGGAGGGCATCGAAAGCATCACCCGCGACGGTCTCAGCAAGGACGAGAAGGCCTGGCTGGAGGAGCATTTCCAGGACCAGGTGTTCCCGGTGCTGACGCCGCTGTCGATCGACCCGGCGCACCCGTTCCCGTTCATTCCCAATCTCGGCTTCTCGATGGCTCTGCAACTGCGCCATCGCAAGAATGGCGAGCAAATGAGCGCGCTGCTGCGCCTGCCGGTGGCGCTGAAGCGCTTCATCCGTCTGCCCGACCGCAAGCATCACGTCCGCTTCATCCCGCTCGAGGAGGCGGTCGGCCTCTACATCGGCAAGCTGTTCCCCGGCTACGAAGTCAAGGGCTCCGGCACGTTCCGCATCATCCGCGACAGCGATATCGAGGTGGAAGAGGAGTCGGAGGATCTGGTGCGCCTGTTCGAGACGGCGCTGAAGCGCCGCCGGCGCGGTTCCGTCATCCGCATCGAATTCGATGTGGCCATGCCGTCCGAACTGCGCGAATTCGTCGCCGGTGAGCTCGGCGTCTCGTCGAACCGCATCAGCGTGCTGACCGGTCCGCTGGCGCTCAGCCAGATTTCCGAGATCGTCGCCGTTCCGCGCGACGACCTCAAATTCACCCCTTACAATCCGCGCTTTCCGGAGCGCATCCGCGAGCATGGCGGCGATTGCTTCGCCGCCATCCGCGAGAAGGACATCATCGTCCATCACCCCTACGAATCCTTCGACGTCGTCGTGCAGTTCCTGCGCCAGGCGGCGGCCGACCCGGAAGTGGTGGCGATCAAGCAGACACTGTACCGCACTTCCAACGACAGTCCGATCGTGCGTGCGCTGGTCGATGCTGCCGAGGCAGGCAAGTCGGTGACGGCACTTGTCGAGCTCAAGGCGCGGTTCGACGAGGAGGCCAACATCCGCTGGGCGCGCGACCTCGAGCGGGCCGGCGTTCAGGTCGTGTTCGGCTTCCTGGAATTGAAGACCCACGCCAAGATGTCGCTGATCGTGCGTCGCGAGGACGGCAGGCTGCGCAACTACGTGCACCTGGGCACCGGCAACTACCATCCGGTTACCGCCCGCATCTATACCGACCTGTCCTTCTTCACGACCGACGCTACGATCGCGCGCGACGTCGCCCAGCTCTTCAACTTCATCACCGGCTACGCCGAACCCGCGGAGGAGATGCGGCTTGCCGTGTCGCCCTTCACGCTGCGCACGCGCATCCTGAAACATATCGCGGAAGAAGTAGTCCATGCCCAGGAAGGCAGGCCAGCCCGCATCTGGATGAAGATGAACGCGCTCGTCGACCCCATCGTCATCGACGCGCTTTATGACGCCAGCCGCGCCGGCGTCGAGGTCGACCTCGTCGTGCGCGGCATCTGCTGCCTGCGCCCGCAGGTGCCGGGCCTGTCCGAGAACATCAGGGTGAAGTCGATCGTCGGCCGCTTTCTAGAGCACAGCCGCATCTTCTGTTTCGGCAACGGCCACGGCCTGCCGTCGGACGAGGCGATCGTCTACATCTCCTCGGCCGACATGATGCCGCGCAACCTCGACCGCCGCGTCGAGACCCTGGTGCCGATCACCAATCCAACTGTGCATGAACAGGTGCTTGGCCAGATCATGCTCGGCAACGTCATGGACAACCAGCAAAGTTTCGACGTATTGGCTGACGGGACCTCCCGGCGCGTCATGCTGGAAGAGGGCGAGGAGCCGTTCAACGCGCAGGAATATTTCATGACCAATCCGAGCCTGTCCGGACGGGGCGATGCGCTGAAGTCGCATGCGCCCAAGCGCATTGCCCAGTTCAAGCGCCGCAAAAAGAACGGCGCGGCGTGATTTCAGCTTCCCAAGGCCGGCTCCAGGACCGGCGGCCGCTGTCCATCATCGACATCGGATCGAACTCGATCCGCCTCGTCGTCTATGAGGGGCTGGCGCGCTCGCCGACCATATTGTTCAATGAAAAGATGCTGGCCGGTCTCGGCCGCGGCATCGTTTCCACCGGTCAGCTCGATCCCGAGGCGGTGACGCGTTCGATGGAGGAGTTCCGCCGCTTTCGCGCGCTCTCCGAACAGGCCGGTGCCGAGCACATCTACGTGCTGGCGACGGCGGCCGCGCGCGAGGCGATCAACGGCCCGGACTTCATCCACCGGGCCGAGGATGTGCTGAAGACAGAGATCCGCGTGCTCAGCGGGCGCCAGGAGGCCTACTATTCGGCTCTCGGCATCATCTGCGGCTTCCATCCGGCCAGCGGCATTGCCGGCGACCTCGGCGGCGGCAGCCTGGAACTGATCGACATCAACGGCGAGGCGATCGGCGACGGCATCACGCTGCCGCTCGGCGGCCTGCGCCTGCTGGACATGGCGAAGAACTCGCTTGTTCAGGCCCAGAAGATCGCGCGCCAGGAGTTGGCGCGGGCGAAGCTTCTCAAAAGCGGGCAGGGCAGGGTCTTCTACGCCGTCGGCGGGACCTGGCGAAACCTTGCTCGGCTGCACATGGAGATGACCAACTATCCGCTCGGCGTGATGCACCATTACGAGATCGGTGCCGATAGCGCCCAGAGCTTCCTGAAGCAGGTGGCCAAGGGCGAGGTCGAAAAGGTGAAGGGCATCGAGGGCGTGTCCAAGAACCGCCGCTCGCTGCTGCCTTACGGCGCGGTTGTGCTGCAGGAGATCATGGCGGTGATGCAGCCGTCGAAGATCGTCGTCTCGGCGCTCGGCGTGCGCGAGGGTTTTCTCTACTCGCTGCTCGACCAGGCAGAGCAGAAGGCCGATCCGCTGATCTCGGCGGCGGAGGAGCTTGCCTTGCTGCGCTCGCGCTCGGTTCACCATGCGCATGATCTGGTCGAATGGACCGGCAAGGCTTTCAAGGCATTCGGCATCGACGAGACCGAAGACGAAGCGCGCTACCGCGAGGCCGCCTGCCTGCTCGCCGACATTGGCTGGCGCGCGCATCCCGAATATCGGGGCAGGCAGTCGCTCAACATCATCGCGCATGCCTCCTTCATTGGCGTCGACCATCCCGGCCGCGCCTATCTGGCGCTCACCAATGCCTATCGCCATGACGGCATCTTCAACGAGGGGGTCGCGCCCGAGATCAAGGCGCTGGCGCCCCCGCGCTATCTGGAACGCGCGCGTGTGCTGGCGGCGATGATGCGCGTCGTCTACCTGCTGACGGCGGCGATGCCGGGCGTCATGCCGAGGCTGAAGTGGGAAAACCGCCCCAACGGCGCGCTGGCGCTGGTCCTGCCGCCTGGGCTCGCGGACCTTTATGGCGAGCGCCCGGCTGGCCGGCTGGCGCAACTGGCGCGCATCACCAACCGGCGCCTCGTGCTGGCGGTCGAGGGCGGGCCAAGCGTTTCGGTCAAATAGCGCGTTTCGGTCGGGTCCGGGTCAGGTCAGTTGCGCGTCGATCCCGGCGCCACGTCCATCGGCCGACCATGCGCCGGCGCCGGCCATGGCCAGCGCCAGGAAACCGCCCGCAATGGCGATGTCCTTCATCAGCATCTGCTGGTGCATGAACGCGAGCGTCGCATCGTCGGCGCCCTGCCCATAGTGGCCGATGAAACCGGCCATCACACAGAAGGCAGCAAGCAGCAGCGCCACGATCCGCGTCTGAAAGCCGACCAGGATCAGCAATCCGGCGATGAGTTCGAACAGGCCGGTGCCCCAGGCGGCCAAAGTCGGCAGCGGCAGACCGAGCCCGGCGAAATAGCTGGTCGTGCCGGCGATGTTGGCCAGCGCCTGGAACCCCGACGGCACGAACAGCGCGGCAAGCAGAAGGCGCGAGACAAGAAGCAGTGCGTTACGGGTCATGAGCACCTCCTTGCCGGCCGCGACTCACACCGGCGCTTATTGCAGTTTACGCCTGCAACCAGAAAACGAAAAAGCGGCGCGGAAAATTCCGCGCCGCGCTGTCGTCTTTAGCCTTGGGAGAGTAGTTCAGCCGCGCTTGGCGTCGATCGAGTAGGCGCCGGCGCCCGAGGAGGCGAGCAGGATGAAGCCGCCGGTGATGGCCAGGTTCTTGAGGAACTGGATCATCTGCATCTGGTCGGCCCAGCCGGTGTGAGCGACCAGTCCCGTGGCGATGGTGAAGATGGCGAGCAGCCAGGCAGCCGCCCGCGTCTGGAAACCGACGAGAATGGCAAGGCCGCCGAGCAGTTCGATCAGGCCCACCACAACGGCGGTCACGGTCGGCAAGGGCAGGCCGAGGCCGCCGAAATATGCGGCGGTGCCGGAAATGGCGGTCAGCTTGCCGAAGCCTGAAAGCAGGAAGATGACGGCGAGCAGCATGCGGCCGAGCAGGATCGTGGTCGAACTGTTGGACGTTGTGCCGGCGGTAGCGGCGGAAGTGTTG
This sequence comes from Mesorhizobium sp. M3A.F.Ca.ET.175.01.1.1, assembly GCF_004791945.1. Taxonomy (NCBI): domain Bacteria; kingdom Pseudomonadati; phylum Pseudomonadota; class Alphaproteobacteria; order Hyphomicrobiales; family Phyllobacteriaceae; genus Mesorhizobium; species Mesorhizobium sp. M3A.F.Ca.ET.175.01.1.1. Next base: position 45,525 of record NZ_SRTP01000018.1, read on the forward strand.
ATGGACATGGCGGGTCTCCGAACGGGTTGAATGCCCCAGTCAGATAGACGATGGAGACTGTTCACCAAAGATGGCTATGTGGCGACACATTGTTCACAGATTTTGTGTACTCGCGGTCACGCAACTGACGCGAAATTCATGTCGTGCGACTCGGCGGCAGGAGCAAATTGTGCTGGGCAAAAATCTCGCTTCGTCATCCACGGGCGAAGCAAGAGGATCCCAGGGTCTTCGCAACGCCGCTTCGCGGCTGCTTCGCCCTGCGATGACGAAGCCACAGCCTCGCGTTTGTGCCGCGTCGTTATCCCGGATGCGTCATGTCTTCAGGCCGCACCAGCCGGTCGTAGTCGGCCTCGCTGACCAGTCCGGTGGCCAAAGCTTCCTCACGCAGCGTGGTGCCGTTCTTGTGCGCCGTCTTGGCGATCTTGGCGGCATTGTCGTAGCCGATCGTCGGCGCAAGCGCCGTCACCAGCATCAATGAGCGCTCGAGCGCCGCCTTGATGTTGTCTTCACGCGCCTCGATGCCGACGACGCAATTGTCGGTGAAGGAGACCGAGGCGTCGGCAAGCAGCTGCACCGACTGCAGAAAGTTGTAGGCCATCAGCGGGTTGTAGACATTCAGCTCGAAATGACCCTGGCTGCCGGCGAAGGCGAGCGCGGCGTTGTTGCCGAACACCTGCACGCACACCTGCGTCAGCGCCTCGCACTGGGTCGGGTTGACCTTGCCCGGCATGATCGAGGAGCCCGGCTCGTTTTCCGGCAGCGAGAGCTCGCCGAGGCCCGAGCGCGGCCCGGAGCCGAGCAGGCGGATGTCGTTGGCGATCTTGAACAGCGCTGCAGCCGCCGCGTTGATCGCGCCGTGCGAGAACACCATGGAATCGTGGGCCGCGAGCGCCTCGAACTTGTTCGGCGCAGTGACGAACGACAGGCCGGTGAGGGCGGCGATCCGGTCCGCCACCTTTTCCGCAAAGCCGACCGGCGCGTTTAGGCCGGTGCCGACCGCGGTGCCGCCCTGCGCCAGCTCCTGCAGGCCGGGCAGCGTCAGCTCGATGCGCTTGATCGAGGAGGCGACCTGCGCGGCATAACCGGAGAATTCCTGGCCCAGAGTGAGCGGCGTGGCGTCCTGCGTGTGGGTGCGACCGATCTTGATGATGTGGTTGAAGGCGCGGGCTTTGGCGTCGAGCGCCTTGTGCAAATGGTGCAGCGCCGGGATCAGGTGATGCGCCACCCGCTCGGCGCAGGCGATGTGCATGGCCGTCGGATAGGTATCGTTCGACGACTGGCTCATATTGACGTGGTCGTTCGGATGCACCGGCTTCTTCGAGCCCATGACGCCGCCGAGCATCTCGATCGCCCGGTTTGAGATCACCTCGTTGGCGTTCATGTTGGATTGCGTGCCCGAGCCTGTCTGCCAGACCACCAGCGGGAAGTGATCGTCGAGTTTGCCGTCGATGACTTCCTGAGCCGCTTCGACGATCGCATTGCCGATCTCCGGGTCGAGCCGCTTCAGTTCCATGTTCACCTCCGCCGCCGCGCGCTTGACGATGCCGAGCGCGCGAACGATTGAAGCCGGCTGCTTTTCCCAACCGATCCGGAAGTTGCCCAGCGAACGCTGCGCCTGCGCGCCCCAGTAACGATCGGCCGCGACCTCGATTGGACCGAATGTGTCGGTTTCGGTTCTGGTCTTTTCAGCGCTCACGGGAGGTCTCCGGTCTGTGATCTGCGCAAGGGCGTATCGCGTTGCACAAAGGGCATCAAGCGGAGATTGCGGGCGGCGATGATGCGAATCGGTTGAAGGGGGGCGCCGCTTCCTTCTCCCACAGAGAGGTGTTTGGACTGGGGACATGGCGAACAGTTGTGCGAGGACATCGCGAACGGTCTTGCGGGTTTCCGGATGCCATTCGAGGACAGAAGCGCGATGAGACGAGAAGGAAAGAGTTTGTGCGTCTATAGCTGGCGCCGCGAATGTGAGTGCGTTGTGCCGGCGCTTCGATCCGTGGATCCTCGATGAGGTGGGAATGCGCGACACCTATCGCCGGGTATGAACTTTATCCGGCAGTGGCCAGGCCGACCGACGCGGGCTGTAGTATGGTAAGACGACCCGCGACGAAATCCTTGACCTGGCGAACGGCCTGATCGCGCGTGACGCTGCCCGGCCGCAGGCCCAGTCTGAGCCACAGCCCGTCGATCAGTGCTGTGACGCCGAGCACGATCTCGTCAGCCAGTTCGGGCGAGGCGAGGCCGCGCAGGCCGGACAGCAGATTTGAGCGCATACGCGCGTGGATGACCTTCTGGATGCGCGCCAGCTTCTCGTCTCGCGGCACCTCGGCGCAGAGCGACAGCCAGGCATGGCAGAGCGGCGGCAGGAACAGGTGCTCCTCGAAATTACCCTCGATCACCGCGTCCAGCCGCTCCATCGGCGTTCGCGCCCGCTTGAGGCGCGCCACCACGGCGTTGCACAGCACGGCATTGGCCTCGCGCATCGCGTGCTCGAACAGCTCCTGCTTGTTGCGGAAATAGTGCAGCACGATGCCTTTCGAGGCGCCGGCCTGCGCAGCTACCTTTTCCAGCGTCGCGCCGGCGATGCCTTCCCGCTCCAGAACGGCGAAAGCCGCTTGCCGCAACTCCTTGCGGCGTATGTCGCTGAGACGTGTGAGTTTCACCGGGCCGATCCATGCATGCGAATCCATGTTGACATCTTCGCCCGCTCAGATCAATGATTGACCGATCGGACAATATAATGACCGAAAGGTCAAAAAAGCGATCAAAGATCAAAAAGCGATCAAAGAGAGGAGAACGGAATGTTGCGCATGCTTGCGAATGGCATCTGTGCCACGGCGCTAATGCTGGCGCCCCAAACGGCCGGGGCCGCCGAGGTCGAGGGCTGCAAGATAGTTCGCATGGCGGAGCCCGGCTGGAATGATCTTGCCTTCACCACGGGCGTGGCAAAGGTGCTGCTCCAGGCTCTCGGCTACGAGCCGCAGAGCGAGGTGCTCGGCATCAACGTCATCTACGAAGGCATGAAGAACAAAGACCTGGATCTGTTCCTCGGCTACTGGGATCCGGCGATGGTCACCTACTACGAGCCTTACAAGAAGGACGGTTCAATCGAGAATGTGCGCGTCAACCTGGTCGGTGCCAAATACACTTTCGCCGTGCCGACCTATGTCTGGGACGCCGGAGTCAAGGACCTATCCGACCTGCACAAGTTCGCCGACAAGTTCGGCAAGAAGATGTACGGCATCGAGCCCGGTTCCAATCAACTGATGATGGACGCCATCGCCGATCCGCAATTTGGCCTCGACGGCTGGCATGTGGTCGAGTCCAGCGAAGCCGGCATGCTGTCGGAGGTCGGCTACGAGATCAAGGAGAAGCAGTTCATCGTTTTCCAGGGCTGGGCGCCGCATCCGATGAACACCATGTATGACTTCAAATACCTGACCGGTGGCGACAAGTTCTTCGGCCCGAATTTCGGTGCCGCGACGGTGACCACTCAGGTGCGCAAGGGCTACCTGCAGGAATGCCCGAACGTCGCCCAGTTCCTGAAGAACCTGGTCTTCGACATCGACATGGAAAATGTCGGCATGGGCTACCTCATCAATGAGGGGATGAAACCGGAGGAGGGGGCGTTGAAGTCGATCACCTTGCACAAGGATCGCCTCGATGCGTGGCTCGCAGACGTCACCACCTTCGACGGCAAGCCCGGTCTTGCCTCGGTCAAGGAGAAGCTCGGACTGTGAGCCCGGCGCCTTTGGACCTGGAGGAGCAGGAGGCCGAGCAGGGCGCCTGGGCCGCCCGCAAGCAGATCGCCGATGCCGGCGGTCTCGACCTCGCTTATGTCGAGGTCGCCGGTTCGGAGCCGCCGCTGCTGCTCATCCACGGCTTCACCGATACCAGCCGCAGCTTCTCGTTGCTGGCGTCGCATCTCTCCGGGCGCCGGTTGGTCATTCCTGACTTGCGCGGCCATGGCGCCTCGCAGGCCGGCGACGGCTGCGGCGTCGCCGATTTCGCCGAGGACATTGCCGGACTGATCCGCGACCTGCGGCTGGATCGGCCGATCGTTGTCGGCCACTCGCTGGGGGCCATGGTGTCGATCGCGCTGGCAGCGCATCATTCGGAACTGGTCGGCCGGCTGGTTGTAATGGCCGGGACTTTGAAGCCCGATTTCGCGCCGGACCATGCCCTCGTCGCTGGCGTCGCGGCGCTGCGAGATCCGATCTCGTCGGCCGATCCGTTCTACGACTGGTGGCATGCCTGCCGCCCCGGCGTGCCGACGGCCTTCCTCAGCAGGCTAGCCGACGACGCCTCGGCGATGCCGGCGGCGCGCTGGCGCGCCATTCTCGAAGAAATCCGCCGGACCGATTTGACCATGGCAGCCCGGGCCGTACGTGCTCCGACGCTGATCATTGCCGGCGCCTGCGATCCGCTTTTTAGCGAGACGCACCAACAGGCGCTGGCAGTGGCACTGGCAGGTTCACGTCTTATTTGGGCGCAGGATTGCGGTCATAACCCGCACTGGGAGGACCCGGCTCTTATTGCCAGCGCGATCGCCGGGGCGTTGCAGAATGCGGAGGCGTGACGACCTCGACAGCGATCGGGCCATGGACGGCAGGCGCATGTCAGGCCGGCGGGGAAGGCGGGTTCGATACCGACCCAGGTTGAGCCTCACTCCTTCAGCGGCTTGATCGTCTCGAACCCCACCTGGCTCTGAGCGCTGGTGCCTTCGTCATAGCGCCGCGCCAGCACTGCCTGCAGGTCGGGCGAATAGAGTGCGGTAAAGGTGTCGATCACCGCTCCGGAATCGCCGGTGATCGTCTCGCTCACCGCAAGCACGGTGTATTTGCAATCGCCAAGCTTGTAGCTTTCCTTGCCCTTCACGGCGAGCGCCAGCGTCTCGGTGCCCTTCGGCGTCTTCTTCGTCGACAGCCGCACGAACTGCGTCTTGCTCTTGGCGCCGGCCTTCAGCGGAAACAGCTTCTTGATGTCGCCGAGCGGGATCATCGACAGCCTTCCGGTGTCGCTGTCGCGAAACACCTCGATCAGACCGGCATAGAGGTACTGCGTCTGCGGCGACTGCGACTGATAGTTGTTGGCGACCGCCACCATGCCGCCAGGCGCCGGCCGGAACTCGCTGCGGATGCCGGGCTTTTCGAGCACGAAACCCGCCTTCGCCGACTTTGCATCGACGCAGTCGGCGGCTTGCGCAGCGCCGGCAAGGCTTAGCATGGCGAGCGTCATGCCGATTGTGATGGTTTTCATGGCGTCCCCTTTCCGCATGGCTGTGGGAGCAATGCCAGAGCGCGACCGGACTGTCGACCTAGGAGATTCAGCTTCCGATGATTGCTGACCCGCTCTGATCTGATTCGTGCAATTCCCAGCAGAGAACCGCTACCCGGGAATATCCTAAGAACTTGCAAGAGCGCGCAGGGGCAGGCGCCGATGGGGAAAATACAATCGCGTCTGGTATGACATTCGGCCGCGCCATGCTAATTCGTTCATATGCGCTTTCTGGTCGTATCTTTTGTAGCGGTCGCCATCCCGTATGGCTTTGAACGAGTGTTTTTTGGCAGAAAATTTGGATTCTTTGCAGCTCTATTCTGGCTGTTTGTCATTCAATTGGCCCTGTTGTTCGGTGGCGAGGTAATCCTCGAAAGTCAGGTCGGCCAATCCCTGCCCAGTTGGCTGAAATCGATCAGCTTTGCTGTCGGAGCATTGGCTCACCTGACGATTGGCATGACGCCACTTGCTGCTGTCATTGCCGCATTGGCATTTGGGACGGTGATCGCAGCCACGCGGGTATTGAGAAAGCTCCGAGAAACTCCAGACTGAACCACTCCAGTTTGTCGGCGTGAAAAGTCTGCCGAGCAGCAACTAGACGAAACGACGCCGAGAATGTTCAATCGCGCGACGATGAACCGCCGCTCGCCAGCAACCGTCTCGCGCCGCGCTTTCCTCTCACAGATGGGAAGCCTTGCGGCCCTGTGCGCAGCGCCGCGCGCCGCCCTTGGCCAGGCCGGACGCGCCATCCAGCCGATCGATGCCACCTTCCTGTTTATCGCCGACATCCACGCCTGCCGCATGGCGAGTGGGCTCAGCCCCAATTGCCTGCAGGAAGGCAAGACCGATGCCGCGCTGCTCCGCAACGTCGCCGCGTTGAACGCGCTCGCCGACAAGCAATGGCCGGCCGAGATCAACGGTGTCGCCACTGGCCTGCATTCGGCCGGCGCCCGCATCGGCACGCCGCTCGGCCTCGTCACCGGCGGCGACATCACCGACGACGGCGGCGGCCAGGTCACGGAGCCCAGCGAGGGCACGCAGCTTCTCCAGTTCAGCCAGCGCTATCAGCAGGGCATCGGGCCTGATCGCGTCCACATGCCGGTCTATGTCGGGCTCGGCAACCACGATCTCGACCAGAACGGCTCGCCGCCGCATATCGACTGGTATCGGCGCGAATTGCGAGACTATGTCGAGGTCAACCACCGCCCGGGCGTTTTCTTCAAGCCGCCGGTGCCGGCGACGAACTATGATATCGACACCGACTGCTACTCCTGGGACTGGGGCGGCCTGCATCTGGTCCAGACGCATCGCTTTGCCGGCGACACCGGCCATGGCGCGCCGAGCGGCCTGCCCTGGCTGAAGCAGGACCTTGCCACCTATGCTGCCGACGGGCGCCCAGTGATCCTGTTCCAGCACTATGGCTGGGACACCTTCTCGATCGAGCGCTGGGATCCGGCAAAGCGCACTTTTAGTGATGAGGGAAGCGGTGCGCCGCATTGGTGGAGCGACGGCGACCGCCATGCGCTGCTTGGCGTGCTCAAGGGCTACAATGTCGTGGCCGTCTTCCACGGCCATCAGCACGAGGTGCCGATGATCTACCAGCGCGATGGGCTGAACCTGGTCAAAGCCGAAAGCCGCCTATTTGGGTGGCTTCGCGCTGGCTCGGGTGACCAATGACAATCTGGACGTGGTGCTTGGCGAGGCCACCGGCGATCACGGCGAGATCGTCTTCACCAATGCCTTTGCGAAGGCGCTTGAGACGTGACCGCGACGGGCCGCCAATCACATCGCCTTTTTGCACATGGCCTTCATGTCGCCACAGGCCTTCTGCACCTTGCCTGTGGCCGTATCCGCCATACCCTTGATCTGCATCCGGCGATTTCCCGTAGCCCTGCCTACGGCTTGCCGGATGGAGCCTCTGATCTGCTTGGCGAGGCCCGCAACCTGATCTATGTTCACCATCTCCGTGTCTCCGGGAGATCCAATCCGCGAGAGAAACGGGCTGGTGTGGTTCGCGGTTCCTGCCGGGGCCGGGCCAACGGGCCGGCGCATCCTGGTCTGCTTCGCTATGCGATCGCACAAAGCTGAATCCGGGGAACCATCTTGGCGGAATTCACCCTTTACATCGGCAACAAGTGCTTCTCATCCTGGTCGCTCAGGCCATGGGTAGCGATGAGGCATCTGGAGATTCCCTTTCAAGAGAGCTTCGTGCGCCTGCGCACGCCCGAGACCGCGGCCAACCTTGCCAAGGTGTCGCCGACCGGGCTGGTTCCCGTGCTCGACCACAATGGCAGGATTGTCTGGGAAACCCTTGCGATACTTGAATATCTTGCCGACTTGTTTCCGCAGAAAAGGCTTTGGCCGGAAGAGCTCGGCGCCCGCGCCTTGGCCCGTTCGGTGGCGACAGAGATGCATTCCGGCTTTCGCGAGGTGCGCTACGGCTGGCCGATGAACCTGCGCCGGCCGAAATCCCACAAGCCACTCGACGCCGAGGGCGAGGTGCAGCGGGCAAGAATCGAGACGATCTGGCGCGAGTGCCGCGACCAATATGGCAAGGACGGTCCGTTCCTGTTCGGCCATTTCACAGCGGCCGATGCCATGTACGCTCCGATCGTCACCCGCTTCGACACCTATGGCGGCGAGCTCGCGCCTGTCACCCGGGCCTACGTCGATGCCGTGCTGGCAACGCCGGCGATGCGGCACTGGTATGCCGAGGCGGCCAAGGAGCCTTGGCCGGAGCCCGGGCCGCACGAGCAGGACTAGCAAACGGCCGCGCGAGGCTTCCAGCGACGAACCTGGAACATGCCTCACGCCGCCTAGCTGAAGGCTGGGCCGGACAATCGCCGAATTCTGGTGTGTTGGATCATCGCCTGGGAAGAATTGACCGGGGGCACTTTTCGGCATAATACGTAACCAAATGGATACGCATTATGCCGCAGGCTGATCCCGACCGTTCCGTCTTTCGCGCCATTGCCGATCCGACGCGGCGCGCCATCCTCGACCGCTTGCGAAAGGGGCCGGCGCCGGTCAACGAGCTGGCGTCCGCCTTCTCACAGAGCCGGCCGGCCATTTCCAAGCATCTCAGGATCTTGCGAGAACTCAACGTCGTTTCCGAGCAGCGGCAGGGTCGCGAACGCGTCTACCGGCTGGAGCCGGCGGAACTGAAGGACGTTGCCGACTGGATCCTGCCTTACCGCGACTTCTGGCAGCAGAGCCTCGGCAATCTCAAATCCTATCTGGAGCGCGCCGATTTGGAGGACGACTGATGGCCAGCAATGACAGACCGCGTGCGATCGCCGACGTTTCGGCCGGTACTATTCTTGCCACCGTGACGATCGCGGTGCCGCCCGAGCGGGTCTTCCGCGCGATCACCGCCGATGACCAGATCCCGCTCTGGTGGGGCGCGGACGACATGTACCGCACGACGAAGCACACCGCCGATCTCCGGCCGGGCGGCGCCTGGCGCTCGGAAGGCAAGAGCGCCGACGGCCAGGATTTTCATGTTGGAGGCGAATATCTCGAGGTCGAGCCGCCGCACCGGCTGGTGATGACCTGGAAGGCGCCGTGGGACGGCGACAACGTCACCACCGTCACCTACACGCTGGAGGCGGTGGAGGAGGGCACGCGGCTGACCCTGCGCCATGACGGCTTCGGCCCGCGCCAGGAGTCCTGCCGCAGCCACGGTTCCGGCTGGGAGCGCGTTCTTGGCTGGCTCGGCGGGTTCCTCGCCGCAGAAGCAGGGCGCAATGCGCCGGCCGTGTTTCATTGCCGGCTGATCCCGCCGCGGCCGGATTTCGCCTTCACCATGACCGAGGAAGAGAGGGCGCTGATGGGCGACCACGCCGACTATCTGCGCAGTCAGCTGCGCCACGGCACGATGATGATTGCCGGCCCCGTCGCCGATCCGGCGGGTCCCTGGGGGCTCTGCATATTGCGTGTCGCCACCGAGGCCGAGGCGCGAGCTGTGACCGACGGCGATCCCGTCCTTCGGTCAGGCCGCGGCTTCCGCTACGAGGTGCTGCCCATGATGAGCGTGATCATGTGAGGGCTGCAAAAGAAAACGCCTCTCGCGCTTTTTACGGCGCGGGAGGCGTCTTTTGTCATCAACCTTTCTCGATTTCTCATGAACTGCTGACGACCGATATAAAATCGCGGGCCGGCGAAAAGGTTCCCGGCAAAATGAAAAAAATTGTGCGGCCGCCATGGGTGCATTCCTCGGGTCGTGCTAGAGGCACGCGCAACATGAGGATTGCCTTGCCGCACGACCATTTTGCCGCCTTTGATTGCCGGAGCTGCGGCGCCTGCTGCGCCTATGCTGCCGATTGGCCGCGCTTCTCGACGGAGGAGGACGCCGAATTGGAGCGCATCCCTGAGAAGCTCGTCGCCGCCGACCAGTCCGGCATGCGCTGCGAGGGCGGCCGCTGCGCCGCACTTCGCGGCGATGTCGGCAAGCAGGTGGCCTGCACGGTCTACGAAGCGCGCCCGCATGTCTGCCGCGCCTGCATGCCTGGTGGCGGCGACTGCTTGATGGCGAGGGCGGCATATGGGCTGCCCCTTGTAGCTCCGCCAGTGCCGCGGTCTATCGGCCTCTCCCTGGATTAGCAGTCGCTAAGAACTGGTGCGAAGACGCCATGAGGGTGGGGATTCACATCGGCCGTGTTCCGATCTAGACTCCGACCATGGACACGGCACTCGATGAGCTTTCCCGCCTCCTGCAAGCCCCGCGGCCCACGCTACGGAGCCGTTACGGCGCCTTCGCCATTCGCATTGCTGAAGGCCTCGCCACCGGGCTTGCGATCGGCGCGGGCTTCGCCATCGTCCGCGCCTTGGCTGGCTAGATCCCTGGCGCGGACACTTTCGGTCTGCACCTCGCGCGACTGTCCGCTTGTCCGGCAGCCTCCCGGCGCCGACGACATGCGCATCAAATCCGACAAGAAAGCGTAGGACGCTCGGCTTCTCCGCTCCTACGCCGCACTGTCTTGCCCGCGCTTGTGCGTCGCCATCAGCCCCGATACGTTGCGCGCGGGCAGGGCAGTGGAGGATACTTTGAGCATCGAATTCCTGTTGACGTCGCTGATTATCGTGGCTTCGCCCGGTACCGGCGTTCTTTACACGCTCAGCGCCGGTCTCTCGCGCGGCGCGCGAGCCTCGATCATCGCCGCCTTCGCCTGCACGCTGGGCATCATTCCGCATATGGCCGCAGCCATCACCGGTCTCGCCGCCGTGCTGCACACAAGCGCCGTCGCCTTCGAGACGCTGAAATATCTGGGTGTCGCCTATCTGCTCTACATAGCCTGGAACACGCTGAAGGAGAAGGGCGGCTTGAGCGTTGACGAAAGGGCCGCGCCGCGCTCATCGGGCAAGGTGATTACCTCCGGCATCTTGATCAACATCCTGAACCCGAAGCTGTCGATCTTCTTCTTTGCTTTCCTCCCGCAATTCGTCAGCACCACCGAGCCGCACGCTTTTGCGAAGATGCTGGAGCTCAGCGGCGTCTTCATGCTGATGACCTTCCTGGTCTTTGCCGGCTACGGCGTGTTCGCCGCTGCGGTCCGCAGCCATGTCGTGTCGCGCCCGAAGGTGCTGACCTGGATGCGCCGGACCTTCGCCGGCGCCTTCGTCATGCTTGGCGCCAAGCTGGCACTGACCGACAGGTAAGCGGGCTGTCCGGGCGGCACGAAAAAGGGCGGCATCTCTGCCGCCCTTCCGTATCCGCAGCGGGTTGGACTTCCTTAGAAATCCATGCCGCCACTCAAGCCCGCTTGCGGGCTTGAGCATTGTTGGTCGATGGGCTTATGGATTTCCTTGGAAATCCATGCCGCCACTCAAGCCCGCTTACGGGCTTGAGCATTTGTCAGTCGATGGGCGTGCTTATGGATTTCCTTAGAAATCCATGCCGCCCATGCCGCCCATGCCGCCGCCGGGCATGCCGCCCGGCATACCGCCGGCAGCTTCCTTCTTCGGAGCTTCGGCGATCATGGCTTCGGTGGTGACCAGCAGGCCGGCGACCGAAGCCGCGTCCTGGAGAGCGGTGCGCACGACCTTGACCGGGTCGACGATGCCCATGGCGATCATGTCACCATACTCGCCGGTCTGGGCGTTGAAGCCGAAGGTCGCGCCCTTGTTCTCGAGGATCTTGCCAGCAACGATCGAGGCTTCCGCACCGGCGTTGGCCGCGATCTGGCGGGCCGGAGCCTGCAGCGCGCGACGCACGATGTTGATGCCCGCAGCCTGGTCGGAGTTGGCGCCGGTGGCCTTCAGGTTGCCCGAGGCGCGCAGCAGGGCGACGCCGCCGCCGGCGACGATGCCTTCTTCCACGGCCGCGCGGGTCGCGTTCAGCGCGTCGTCAACGCGGTCCTTCTTTTCCTTGACCTCGACCTCGGTCGCGCCGCCGACGCGGATCACCGCGACGCCGCCCGCGAGCTTGGCCAGACGCTCCTGCAGCTTCTCCTTGTCGTAGTCCGAGGTGGTCTCCTCGATCTGCTGCTTGATCTGGGCGACGCGGCCCTGGATCTCGGCCTTCTTGCCGGCGCCGTCGACGATGGTGGTGTTCTCCTTCGAGATCGACACCTTCTTGGCGCGGCCGAGCATGTTGAGGCCGACATTCTCGAGCTTGATGCCGAGGTCTTCCGAGATGACCTGGCCACCGGTGAGGATGGCGATGTCTTCCAGCATGGCCTTGCGGCGGTCACCGAAGCCCGGCGCCTTGACGGCGGCGATCTTCAGGCCACCGCGCAGCTTGTTGACGACCAGCGTGGCCAGAGCCTCGCCTTCGACGTCTTCCGAGATGATGAGCAGCGGCTTCGAGGTCTGAACGACGGCTTCCAGGACCGGCAGCATGGCCTGCAGGTTGGAGAGCTTCTTCTCGTGCAGCAGGATGTAGGCGTCTTCCAGGTCGGCGACCATCTTGTCGGCGTTGGTGACGAAGTAAGGCGACAGGTAGCCGCGGTCGAACTGCATGCCTTCGACGACTTCCAGTTCGGTCTCGGCGGTCTTGGCTTCCTCGACGGTGATGACGCCTTCGTTGCCGACCTTCTGCATCGCTTCCGCGATCATCTTGCCGACCGACTCGTCGCCATTGGCCGAGATGGTGCCGACCTGAGCGACTTCCTCGGAGGTCTTGATCTTCTTGGCGGCCTTGCCGAGAGCGCCGACAACCTCACCGACGGCGAGGTCAATGCCGCGCTTCAGGTCCATCGGGTTCATGCCGGCGGCAACCGCCTTGTTGCCTTCCTGGACGATGGCCTGGGCCAGAACCGTCGCGGTCGTGGTGCCGTCGCCGGCGATGTCGTTGGTCTTCGAAGCGACCTCGCGCACCATCTGCGCGCCCATGTTCTCGAACTTGTCCTCGAGTTCGATCTCCTTGGCGACGGTGACGCCGTCCTTGGTGATGCGCGGGGCGCCGAACGACTTGTCGATGACGACGTTGCGGCCTTTCGGGCCGAGCGTCACCTTCACCGCGTCGGCGAGGATGTTGACGCCGCGCAGCATGCGCTCACGGGCATCGCGGGAGAATTTTACGTCTTTTGCAGCCATTGTAATCTCCTGGCAGGGGTTCGGGTCGAACCCGCAGATTCAAGATTCAGTTGATGGTGTGGCCGATGCTCAGCCGATGATGCCCATGATGTCGGATTCCTTCATGATCAGAAGGTCTTCGCCATTGAGCTTGACTTCAGTGCCCGACCACTTGCCGAACAGGATGCGGTCGCCGGCCTTGACGTCCAGCGGGACGAGCTTGCCGCTTTCGTCGCGGGCGCCGGAGCCCACGGCGATGATCTCGCCTTCCTGCGGCTTCTCCTTCGCCGTATCCGGGATGATGATCCCGCCGGCGGTCTTGGATTCGGATTCGACCCGGCGAACGACCACGCGGTCATGAAGCGGGCGGAACTTGGACTTTGCCATGTTTTCTTCCTCGAATGAGAACGGTGAGAACTGTTCCTCCATCCGGCGAGGCCGGATATAAGTTAGCACTCACCTAAGGCGAGTGCTAACGTGGCGCTGAAATAGGCTGGCCGCCTGCCAGAGTCAAGGCGCGCGGGAGGGGGCAATCGCGCGAAATTTTTCCCGTCCGCTCGTCCGGCTGCGGAATGTGCCGTCCGCCCTGCCGCATCGCCGTCTATCGCAGCGCCTGGCAAGGTGATCCCAGCACCAGCAGCGGGCAACGCTCGGCCAGCGGATAGGAGCCGCTCGGCACGACGCGCACATCGCTGAACCAGTCTCTTGCCTCATCGACCAGCATGGCCAGCGTCGCGAAGCAATAGGTCGTTTCGGATCCCGCATAGACATCGATTGTTTCGATGGAGCACAGGCTCCATCCCGACGCCGCGGCAAGGGCTGCTCGGTCCGGGAAGTTATTGTCGAAAGCGTCACGGATCGCCTGCACACCTATGGCGCGATCGCAATCGTCCGTTGCACATGCCATCGCTATGCGCCATTTGAGTGCGTGGAAATTCCCGATCTCGCCGGCGAGCGCCTGGGCCTTGATGCTTGGCAAATCCTCGAATGTCTCTGGACCGGCGAAAACACGGATCGCTGCCCGCCCGCCGGGCTTCAGCACCCGGGCGACTTCGCCGAAAAGGCCATGGCGTGCGCGGGCGGAACCGACGACGGTCAAGCACCCATCGCCGATGACTGCGCCGACGCTGGCGCTGGCGATCGGAAGGTCCAGCCAATTCCCGGTTATCGCCCTGCGGCGGGCGTCATCGCCCGGCCATACGCCCGAAACCATCGCCGCTGACCCGTCGACCGCCAGCATGGTCCTGCCGAGGCCGGCCAGTTCCGGAGTGACGCCCAGCAGAAGAACGTCCGCTTCGCCCGGGTCGAGCTCGCGCTCGAAAATGCCGACCGTCTCCGGGGTCGGCCGCAGGGGCGCTTCGAGCGAGTTCCAATGGCGATGATAATTGTCCCAGTGTGTTGTCATGGAGATCCGTCGGACGCGGGAAGGAAACTCTAGATTCAATCGCTAGTAGCCGCTTAATGTAAATGCGGTGGAAACGAGGGATGGCTTGGTGGCGCGTATCATTGTCATAACGCATGAGCATGACCAGTTCCTGGGCAAGCGCGACATCCTGCTGCGCAGGGGAAGTCCCTATCTGCTTTTCGATATTCTGGGACAATTGAAAAGCCGAGGCCATTCGATCCGGATTCAGCAGGGGCTGTCGAAGAGGCACGACGCCGATATCGCTGTCCTGCATGTCGATGCGACGACGACATCCGCGGACTACCTCGATTATGCGGGAAGTTTTCCGTTCTGCCTCAATGTCGGGGCGGCCGACATTTCGAAACGGAAGATCAGCGGGGCGCTGGTAAGCAGCGGCGAGGTCTGGCAAGGACCCGTGATCGTCAAGAGCAACCTCAACAATCAGGGCATTCCGGAGACGCTGCTGAATCGGCGAGCAAAGCGGGCGGGGAAATCGCCACCTTTTCCGGACGTGCCGGTCCAACGGGCATATGAGGTTTACGCGTCCCTGGGTGAGGTTCCGGACGGCATCTTCGGGCGCGATGATCTCGTCGTGGAAAAATTCATTCCGGAGAAAGAACACGACGGCTTCGCGGCGCGTTTCTGGGTTTTTTGCGGAGAGCACGAACGTTGCACCCGCTATGTATCGCCGAACAGCCTGGTCAAGGCATCCGAAACCATCCGGCGCGAGCCTGTGCCTGTCCCCGATGAGATGCGTGAGCGGCGACGCGAGCTCGGCTTCGACTACGGAAAATTCGATTTCGTCATGCACGAGGGCAAGGCCGTCCTGCTCGATGCCAACAAGACGCCGGGACGACCGAAAAACCTGGTGAAGATGTTCGCGGCCGGCGCCGCTCATCTGGCCGACGGCTTCGAGGCCCTGATGCGCAAGGTCGTCTAACGCAAGTCCCCCGAGGGGGTGAGCGCCGCGCTTTTGCGGGCTGCGAGACTTCCCTACAAAAACAGCCGCAACTGCGCATGGATGATCGAGCGATAGTCTTCGATCGTCCTCCGGCCCTCCGCCTCGTCCTGGGTCAGCGCCAGCCGCACGACGCCGCCGGCAAGCTGGAAGATCAGGAACACGACACGCCCAAACGCCTCGCGTTGGTCGGCCCGCAGCATCGGCGCGACCTTTGTGCAGAACATATCCGCCTGCCGCCGCGTCTCGGCGATATCGAGATGCTGCAGGGCCTTGTCGGCCTGGATGGCGTTCTGCAGGTCCTGGATGGCCGGATCAGCCGCGACACGGCTGCAATAGTCGTCGAGCAGACGGTCAGCGGCGGTGGTCACGTCATCCAGCCCGCGGATTTCGGCGATGATCGTGGCGAAGCGCGCGCGGCTCTCTTCCGCAAACCGGTCGTAGAGCATGGCGAGGATCGCCGACTTGCTGGGGAAATAGTGGTAGACCGTGGCGATCGGCCCGCCGGCCAGCGCGCCGACTTCCTTCATCGTCACCGCATCGATGCCCTTCTCGCCGATCAGCCGCATGGTGGTCGCAAGGATCGCGTCGATCCGCTCGCGGCTGCGCTCCTGCTTGGGCTTGCGCCGCGGTTCCGTCGCCGTTCGCCTTGCTTCCCTCATGCGCCAAATCTCTCGGTGAGAGCTTGCGAATTCGCGGTTGACAAGAAACATGATCAAGTATCAGTTTCACGAATGCTGACAATTTGTCAGTTTTTCAATCGAGCCGCAAGGGAGGGCGCCTCGTGACTGTCGCTGATGCCGGACAGGTGGAAGAGGGCGACTGGCTGGTCGGCAATCCGACCGGCCTGCAGCTTGCTTCGGCGCTGTGGATCGGCTCCGTCGGCCTGCTCATCCTCGGCCTGCAGCCGGTGCTGCTCGGCGCGCTTTTCTCGGAAGGCCATGTCACCGGTGACGAGCTGGCGCTCGTCGCCACCGCCGAGATGATTGCCATCGCCATCGGCTCGGGCGTCGTGGCCATGCTCTTGCCGGCGCGCAACATGCGCGGCAAGAGCGCGCTGCTCTTGCTCCTGCTGGCGCTCGCCAACTCCTGGACTGCCTACGCCATTACCGCCAGCTCCTTGATCGCCGCGCGCGCTGTCGCAGGTCTTGCCGAGGGCGGGCTGGTCGCGGTCGCCACCGAACTGATCGCCCGTTCGCGGCGCGCCGAGCGCATCGGCGGCTATTTCGTCACGCTGCAGACGCTGGTGCAATGCGCTCTGGCGCTGCTGCTTGCACTCTATGTCGTGCCGGCCATGGGCGCGAGCGGAGGCTTCATCGCCCTCGGTGTGGTCTGCCTCGCTTCGCTGCTGGTCGCCTGGACGGTGCCGGACGACTATGCCAACCTGCCGAAGGAGGAGCATTTCGCCAATGTGCTCACTGTGCCGGCAATCACCGCGCTTCTCTCGATTCTGTGCTACTTCATGTACTTCGGCGCGATCTGGGCCTTCCTGGAGCCGCTTGGAGCGCAGTTCGGCATCGATGGACGCACCGTCGGCCTGATGGTGTCGGCCAGCCTCGCTGCGCAGGTGATCGGCGCCATGATCGCAACCGTGTTCGAGGCGCGCCTCGACTATCGCGCCGCCATCACCATCATCGGCGCGGTCGCGGTCGCATGCTCGGTATTGCTCGCTTCGGCCCCGGGGTTCAATGCCTTCTGGGCAGCGACGCTGGTGATGGGTTTCATTCTGCTCTTCATCGTGCCCTACCAGATCCGGCTGGCGATCACCGCCGATGACAGTCGCACCGCCGTGCTTCTGGTGCCGGCGGCCCAGCTCCTGGGCCTTGCCATCGGCCCGATCGCGGCCTCGCTGCTCATCGACGGCGAGAATTTCCGGCCCGTCCCGGAATTCGCCGCCGCCACCGCGCTCGCCAGCGTGGCCCTGCTCGGCGTCTTCGTGCTGGTTGCGCGGCGTCGCAGCCCGGCTTCAACGGCGCGATGATGGCAAACTCCTGGAGCAACTGGTCCGGCCTCGTGAAGGCAGCGCCGAAGCTGATCGCCACACCCGCCGACGTCGGCGAACTGGCAGACCTCGTGCGCACGGCGCCGGGTCCGCTGCGGGTTGCCGGCGCGGGCCATTCATTCACGCCGCTGGTCCAGTCCGACGGCACCATCATCTCCCTGGAGAAGATAGAGGGGCTGGTCTCGCATGACGCCGCGCACCACCAGGCGCGGGTGAGGGCGGGGACAAGGCTCGGCGCCCTGATGCGCATCCTGCAAGGCATCGGACAGGGCCTGCCGAACATGGGCGACATCGACCGCCAGGCGATCGGCGGCGCGCTGGGCACGGCGACGCATGGCTCGGGCTCGACACTCGGCGCCTATCACACACAACTGGAAGCTGTGCAGTTCGTCGACGGACAAGGCAAGCTGTGCGAGTTCAGCCGGGCAGGGGATCAGGAAATGATCCATGCCACCGGGGTGGCGCTCGGCGCCTTCGGCGTGCTCACGGAATTGACGCTCAACAACATGCCCACCTACCGGCTGCGCCGCCGCAAATGGGTGCTGCCGATTGGCGACATGCTGCGCGAGTTCGAGGCGATGATGGCCGCGCACCGTTCGGCCGAATTCTACTACATCCCGTTTTCCGGCTACGCCCAGTTCATCGCCAGCGATCTGAGCGATCAGCCGACGACGACCCGGCCGACGGAAGACGACGAAGAGGGATTGGCCACCCTGCGCAAGCTGCGCACTCTGCTGCGAAGGCTGCCTGCACTGCGCCGGGCGCTGATCAAGGGCGCGGTCAAGAAGGTGCCATCCGAGGACTATGTCCAGGATTGGCTCAACGTCTACGCCAGCGACCGGCAGACAAAGTTCAACGAGATGGAATATCACCTGCCTTTCGAGGAAGGGCCGAAGGCACTGGCCGAGATCATCGAGCTGACGGAAAAGCACTTTCCGGAGGTCTATTTCCCGATGGAGGTGCGTTCCGTGGCGCCAGACGCGTTCTGGCTCTCGCCCTTCCACAAGAGGCTCACCTGCTCGATCGCTATCCACCACGATGCGGCGAACGATCCGCTGCCCTTCATGCGCGCGGCCGAACCCATTTTCCGCAAATATGGCGGCCGGCCGCATTGGGGGAAGATTCACAGCCTGAAGGCGGCGGACTTCAGAAAGCTCTATCCGCGCTGGGACGACGCGATGGCGGTGCGCCGTGACATCGACCCGGGAAACCGTTTTGTCTCGCCCTACATGGCCGGCCTGTTCGGCATTGAGCAATGAGCGCCTATTTCACCGAACTATCGAAGGCATTGAAAGCGGCCGATATTTTTCGGCCATGCCTGGTGCTCGACCGTGACCGGCTGGACGCCAATATTGCGCTTGTGAAGCGAAGGCTTGCGCCCGGCCTTGCCGTGCGGCTGGTCGACAAGTCGCTGCCATGCCTGCCGCTTCTGGCGCATATCGCCAGCGCGCTCGGCACCAGCCGCTTCATGACCTTCCATCCGCCAATCACCCAGGCCGTGCTGGATGCCTTTCCCGAAGGCGATCTGCTCTACGGCAAGCCGATGCCGGCCGGCGCGGCGCGGGCCGCGCTCGCCAGCGGCGGCGCCGGCTGGGGATCGCGCGTCTGCTGGCTGATCGACACGCCCGAGCGGCTGGCTGAATACGCATCGCTCGCGGCCGAGCTGAGCACCGAACTGCGCTTCGCCTTCGAGGTCGATATCGGCCTGCATCGCGGCGGGTTTGCCAGCCCGTCGGAGATCAAAGCGGTGACCATCCCGAAGAGACTGCGCTGCGCAGGCATCATGGCCTATGAGGCGCATGCGCCGGAGATCCCAGGCCTGTTCGGCGGCGCGGAAAAGGCGCTGAAGCAGGCCTGTGCCAAAGCGGCCGAGTTCGTGTCCGCTCTCGATCTCGGCCAGCGCAGCATTCTCAACATCGGCGGCTCGAAGACGGCGCTGCTGCATGGTGCCGCGGTGGCCAATGAAGTGTCGATCGGCTCGGCCTTCATGCTGCCCGGCGATTTCGACACGCCCGGCCTCGACGGTTTCCAGCCGGCGGCTTTCATCGCGACGCCGATCCTGAAAGTGGTCGATCCGGTGCTGCCCGGTCCGGCGTGGCTGTCCAAGACCCTGCAGGCACTGGGCCTTTTCCCGCGCTGGGGCTGCTATCTCTATGGCGGCAAATGGATGGCCGAGCCGGTGTTCCCCGAAGGCATGAAGCCGAACGGCTTCATGGGCTTCTCCTCCAACCAGCAGTTCATGGGCTTGCCCGCTGGCGCGGACGTGAGGCCGAGCGATTACGCCTTCCTGCGGCCGACGCAGAGCGAGGCGGTGCTGCAGCATTTCGGCCCGATTGCGGTGTTTGCCGGTGGGCGGATCGTGGAGTTCTGGCCGGTGCTGCCGATGGGGTGAGGGCGTAACAGCCCTCGCAGTGATCCTTCGCGCCCCCTCTGGCCTGCCGGCCATTTCCCCCACGAGGGGGGAGATTGGAAGCTTCGGCGCCTCGCTCTTGTTGCGACGTTGGAGAATTGGCGGAGGCCAGCGTGACGTCTGATCTTCCCCCAAGTGGGGGAGATGTCCGGCAGGACAGAGGGGGGCGCTGTCCCGCCAACGTTGATCATCCAATGCGTGCATATTTAGTTGACTCAGTCAACTAAATGATTGATCCTGTCCAGGACAGGAGGACTCCCATGACAATCCACAATCGCGCCGGTAAGGATCGCATCGACGTCGTCCGCGCCTTCAACCGCTTCTACACCCGCCAGATCGGCCTGCTCGACGAGGGTCTGCTGAAGAGCCCGTTTTCGCTCACGGAAGCGCGGGTGCTTTACGAACTGGCCCATCATGACGGACTGGTCGCCAGCGATCTGGTGCGCGACCTCGGCCTCGACCCCGGCTATGTCAGCCGCCTGCTGAAAAAATTCGAGGAGCGCGGCCTGGTCGCGCGCGCCGCCACCGAGGCCGATGCGCGACGCTCCTCGATCGCGCTGACGCCGGCGGGCAGGGAAGCCTTCGCCCCTTTGAACCGGGATTCGCATGACCAGGTGCGTGCGCTGCTCGGCCGTCTCGCCCCGGCGGACCAGGACCGATTGGTCAAAGCGATGCGCCTCGTGCAGGATCTCCTCGGCGATCGTCCCGAACCCAAGGTGCCATATGTCCTGCGGCCGTTGCAGGTCGGTGATATCGGCTGGATCACGCATCGCCAGGGTCTCATCTACGCGCAGGATTATGGCTGGGACGAAACCTACGAGGCCCTCGTCGCGGAGATCCTCGCTGCCTTCGTCAAGAACTACGATCCGAAATGGGAGCGCAGCTGGATCGCCGAACGGGAAGGCGAGGTGGTCGGTTCGGTCTTCGTCATGCGCAAGTCGCCGGAGGTGGCGAAGCTGCGATTGCTCTATGTCGAGCACTCGGCCCGGGGCCTCGGCATCGGCCGGCGGCTGGTCGACGAGTGCATCGCCTTCTCGCGCGCCAAGGGCTATAAGACACTGACGCTGTGGACCAACGACATCCTTGGCTCGGCCCGCCGCATCTACCAGGCGGCTGGATTCAAGCTGGCCGAAGAGGAACGCCACCATTCCTTCGGCAAGGACTTGGTCGGCCAGACCTGGAACCTGCAGCTTTAGCGCGCTTTGCTTCCCACGAGGGGAGGAGGGGAAGGCCAGCCAGTTTGATCCAAATTGCGCGCTGGGCAATAATAGCGCGGCGTGTGCCGGGTCGCGTGGGATCGACCGGTATGATGCGCGGATGGGGAAGGGGTGTCCCGATGACGGTCGCGACGGCCGATCAGGTTTTCCGGTTTGGCGGGTTCACGCTCGACCTCGCCATGGGAACGCTGCGCGGCGTCAACGAGCCGCTGTTCCTGCGGCCGAAGGCCTATGCGGTGCTTTCGCATCTCGCCCGCAACATGGGCCGTGTCGTGCCGAAATCGGAGCTGATGGATGTCGTCTGGCCGGGCGTCTATGTGACCGAGGATTCGCTGACCCAGTCGGTGCGCGAGATCCGCAAGGTGCTGGGCGAGGAGATGGTGCGCACCGTCTCCAAGCGCGGCTACATGCTGGCTGCCGAGGCCGAGGCGGCACCGGAGATCAGCACCCATCCGATCGTGGCCGTCGTGCGCTTCCGCAATGAGAGCGGCGACCCGGCCGACGAAGCGATGGTCGACGGCTTTGCCGAGGACCTGATCAATGGCGTGGCGCGCTTCGGCACAATTACGGTGCTGGCCCGCAATTCGAGCTTTTCGTTCGCCTCCTTCGGCCGCGCCGAATGGCCCCAGATCCGCGCCCGCATCGGCGCCGACTATCTGGTCGAAGGGTCGCTGCGCCGCCAGGGCGAGCATGTCGTGGTCGCCGTCAGTCTCGTCGACATCGCCACCGCCAGCCAGCTCTGGGGTGACCGCTACCAGTCGCATGGCGAGGGGCTGTTCGCGATCGAGCGCGAGATTGTCGAGCAGATCGTCAGCCGCCTGGTCACGCGGGTCACCAATGCCGGACTGGAGCAGGCCTCACGCAAGCCGGTCACCAGCCTTGCCGCCTACGAGTTGGCGCTGCGCGGCTTCGCGCTGCTGCGCGATCCGGCGCAGACCGATCAGCGCGGCGCCGAAGCTCTGTTCGAGGCGGCCGTCGCCAAGGATCCGAACTACGGATTGGCTTATACCTATCTCGCTTTGGCACGGGCGCTGGATGGCGAGTTCGGCCGCGCCAGCGACTCAGTGCTGGAAAATGCGCGCGATCTCGCCGACAAGGGCCTGGCCTTGTCCCCGGACCAGCCGACCGGCCATCGCGTGCAGTCGCTGATCCGCCTCTACATGCGCGACCACGAAGCGGCCGAGCATCACATGCGCATCGCGCTGCAGCTCAACCCTTATGACGCCGACAGCATCGAGCAGATGGGCATGCTGCTGACGATGCGCGGCCGGCCGCTGGAAGCGCTGACCTGGCTGGCGCGCGGCATTCGCATCGACCCCTTGCACCCGCACTGGTACCAATTCGACCGCGCGCTGGCGCTTTATATGATGGGGGAATATCGACAGGCGGCCGACGCGCTGGAACTGGCCACGCGACCGGCGCCGTGGATCCGGACGCGGCTGGCCGCCTGCTACGCCCAGATGGGCGACATGGAGAAGGCGCGGCGGCAGATCGTCCTCATCGAGGAGGGTGAGCCTTTCTCGCCGCTCGACTATGCGCTGCGCGGCGTACCGTTCGAGAACCGGGCGGATGCCGAGCATCTCGCCGAGGGCGTCAGACTTGCCCTCGGTTAATTTGGGTTGTGCCTGAACGCCTCAATCGACGACGACCACGATGTAGCGGCCCTGATAGGCCCGGTAATAGGTGCCGCCGCAGCGCCAGACCTCGAAGCCGTTGACCTTGGTGCGCACGCAGCCGGCCGGCAGCGTGGCCACCCAGGCGGTGGTGTGCCTCAGCACGCGCCAGGTCGTGGTCCGGCGCGCGACGCCCGCCGCGCTATGCGGCGTCCAGGGGTGGCCGAAACGGGCTTCAGCCGTGCCGACCAGCGACAGGGCCGGCACGGCGCTGCCGACGATCTCGACGGCGGCGAGGCCGAGTGCGAGCAAGGCGGCGGCCGAGCGGAATTTCTTCACGGATTTCAAAGGCATTGGCGTTTCTCCTAAGTCTAGTGGGAAGATGAAACGGCAACCCGGGTCGAGCCCCTCAGTGCCGCCAGGTGAGCAACCACGAACAGCCAGTGCGCCGCGGTCGTGACGTAGCCGACGACGAGCACGTCGGCGGCGATGAAGAACTGCCAGAACAGAAGGTTCGCGGTTCCGAGCAGCACGTGCACGGCCGCCAGCACGGCGTGCCAGTTGCGCGAATAGGCGATGCGCCAGAGCGTCACGCCGATGATCAGGGCAAGCCCATGCGCCTCGATGAAACCGATGCCGGCGCCGGGCGCGTCGCCGAGCAGGCCGGCTTCGGCGCCGCGCCCGAAGAAGGAACCGGCAATGTCGGTGACGAGCCCGCCCGCCGATGCGAGGATCAGGAACCCGGCATTGAAGCGAACGAGAAGATTTCCGTAGAAGAGGGTCATGGTCGTTCCTTTCCGTTTGATTGGCTGCCACGGCGGCTTTCCGCCGTGGCTTGGGAGGATGTGCCGTTCAGGCGGCCAGCGGCTGCGGCTCGGCGGTCGTCACCCGGCCGGTGGTCTTGTTGGTCTCTGGCGCCTTGATGCGGAACCAGGTGACGTAGAGCGTCGGCAGGAAGACCAGCGTCAGCACGGTCGCCACCATCAGGCCGCCCATCACCGCATAGGCCATCGGTCCCCAGAACACGGTCGGCGCGATCGGGATCATGCCCAGGATGGCGGCCGCGGCCGTGAGCAGGATCGGCCGCAGCCGGTGCGTGGTGGCGCTGATCACCGCGGCCCAAGGCTCTTCGCCGGCGGCGATATGCTGGTCGATCTGCGCGATCAGAATGACCGAGTTGCGGATCACCATGCCGATCAGCGACATCACGCCGAGGATCGCGACGAAGCCCATCGGTGCGCCCGACAAGAGCAGCGCGCCGGCGACGCCGATGATCGCAAGCGGAGCGGTGAGCAGCACCAGCACCAGGCGCTGGAAGCTCATCAGCTGGATCATCAGCACCGTCGCCATGATGAACAGCATCAGCGGGAAGACCACGAAGATGCTGGCCTGCGCCTTGGCGCTGTCCTCGATCACGCCGCCCTGCTCGACGCTGTAGCGCGCCGGCAGCTCCGCCTTGAAGGCGGTGATGGCGCTCTCCAGCCGCCGCGACACGGAGGTGGCGTTCTCGCCCGGCGCGACGTCGGCCTGCACCGTCACGGTCGGCAGGCGGCCACGGCGCCAGATCAGCGGCGGCTCGGTCTGATAGCTGAGCTTCGCCACCTGTTCGAGCGGCACGCGGCGTCCGCCCGAGGCGCTGATCGTCAGGCCACGCAGCGTGTCGATGCTGGCGCGCTCCGATTCGACGGCGCGGGCGACGATGTCGACGAGATAGGTATCGTCGCGCATCTGGGTGATCTTCGAGCCCGACAGCACAGCGTTGATCGTCTCCGACAGCTGCTGCGAGGAGATGCCCAGCGCCCGCGCCCTATCCTGGTCGACCTCGACCTTGATGACCTTGGCCGGCTCGTTCCAGTCGTAGTTGATGTTGCGCACCGAAGCATCGCTGCCCAGCACCTGCGCGAACTGCTGCGCCAGGCTCCTGGTCTTGTCCGGGTCCGGACCCGAGACGCGGAACTTCAGCGGCCAGCCGACAGGCGGGCCGAGCTCCAGCGGCGTGACGCGGGCCATGACGTCGTCGAAGCCGGTCGACAACTGCTTCTCCAGCCGGTCGATGACCGCCTGGCGCACGGCGTGGCCCTTGGTCACTACGACCGCCTGGGCGAAGAAGTCGTTGGCAAGCTGTGCGTCGAGCGGCAGGTAGAAGCGCACCGCGCCTTGCCCGACATAGAAGCTCCAGTGGTCGATGTCGGGATCGGTGGCAAGCAGCTTCTCGACCCGCTCCACAACCGCATCCGTCGACTTGATCGAAGCGGTACGCGGCAAAGTGAGGTCGACCATGACCTCGGGCCGGTCCGACTTCGGGAAGAACTCCTGCCCCACAAAGCCCATCGCCACGACCGACAGCGCGAACAGCCCGGCGGTTGCCGACAGCACCAGCCACTTCGCCCGCATCGCCGTCTCGAGCAGCGCCTGGAAGCCGCGGGCAATGCGCGAGGGCTGATGGCTGCCACCATGGCCCTTGATGCGGTCCGGCAGAAGGAAGACGCCGGTGAGCGGCGTGAACAGCACCGCCACCACCCAGGAGACGACCAGCGCGATGGCAACGACGGCGAACAGCGAGAAGCAGTATTCCCCGGCGCCACTCTTGGCGAAGCCGACCGGCACGAAGCCGGCGATCGTCACCACCGTGCCGGTGAGCATCGGGAAGGCGGTGGACGTATAGGCGTAGGTGGCTGCCGAGATCTTGTCGTAGCCTTCCTCCATGCGCGAGATCATCATCTCGACCGCGATCATGGCATCGTCGACCAGCAGGCCGAGCGCGATGATCAGCGCGCCGAGCGAGATGCGCTGCAGCGAGATGCCGAAATACTCCATGGTGACAAAGGTGATCGCCAGCACCAGCGGGATGGCGACTGCCACCACGACGCCGGGCCGCCAGCCAAGCGCCAGCAGCGAGACGGCGAGCACGATGGCGATCGCCTCGCCGAGGCTCTTGGTGAACTCGCCGACGGATTCCTCGACCACATGCGACTGGTCGGCGACCAGGCCGAGTTCGGCGCCGAGCGGCAGTTCGGCCTCCATCTCATGCATCTTTTCCTTGACGTTCTCGCCCAGCGCCAGCGCGTCGCCGCCCGAGGTCATCGAAATGGCGATGCCGACCGCCGGCTTGCCGTTGAAGCGGAACATCGGTTGCGGCGGGTCGGAATAGGCGCGCTTGACCTCGGCGACGTCGCCCAGCCGGAAATAGTGGCCGTTGGCGTAGAAGTTGATCGCCTTCAGGCTCTCCTCGGAGGTGAAGCTGCCGGAAACGCGGATGGCGATGCGCTCGGGTCCGGCATCGACCGTGCCGCTCGGGGTCAGCGCGTTCTGCGCCTGCAGCGCCTGCGACAGCGTGCCGACGTCGAGGCCGAGCGCCGCCACCTTCTGAGTCGAGAATTCGAGATAGATCTTCTCGTCCTGCTGGCCGACCAGGTCGACCTTGGCGACGTCCTTCACGGTGAGCAGTCCGGCGCGCAGGCTGCTGGCCAGGTCCTTCAGCTCGCGATGGCTGAGGCCGTCGGAGGTGAGCGCATAGATCAGCGAATAGGTGTCGCCGAACTCGTCATTGTAGAACGGCCCCTGGACGCCGGACGGCAAGGTCGGCTTGATGTCGTCGAGCTTCTTGCGCACCTGGTACCAAAGCGGCTGCACCTGGTCGCCCGCGACCGTGTCCTTCAAATTAACGAAGACGACCGACTCGCCAGGCTTGGTATAGCTCTTGACGTAGTCGAGGTCGGGCAGCTCCTCGAGCTTCTTCTCGATGCGATCCGTGATCTGCTCCACCGTGTCGCTGGTGGTGGCGCCGGGCCACATCGTCTTCACCACCATGGTCTTGATGGTGAAAGGCGGGTCCTCCTCGCGGCCGAGGCCGCCATAGGCGTAGAGCCCGGCAAGCGCCGCCGCGATCATCAGATAGACGACGAAGCTCCGGTGGCGCAGCGCCCATTCGGAAAGATTGAAGCTGGTCATGATGCGGTTCCTTCTCAGGCGCACAAAAGCGCGTTCCGCCGGCGGCTGCCGGCTGGCGAAAACAACTGACGGTTGGGTTCGGTCGGCACCCGCCCTCGGGCGGGAGCCGTGGAAGTTCAGGCCAGGCTGTGCATCGTACCCGGCACGCGGTAGGGCGCCCGCTCGGCTAGCCGCGGCCTGATGGCGAGGCTGGCGAGATAGCGCTGGAAGCTGGCTGCTTCTTGAACTGGCGAGGCGAGTCCGACATGGCCGTCCGGCCGCACCAGATAGGCGGCGTCGCGCTGCAGGCCGGCTTTCCCGGCCGCCTCCGACCATGCGAACGCGTGGACCGGGATCCCGGTCGATGCCAGCATCGCCCGGAACTCGGCATTGACCTCGCCATAGACATGGACCTGCCAATCCAGCGACCGCAGCGGCTGGAAATTGTCGCTGCTGCCGTGGACGACATAAGGCAGGCGATCCCCGCCGCTCACCTTGCCTGCCGTGCCCGAGCTGATCGGCCCGGCGCGATACTGGATCGCTGCCTGCGAGATCAAGCCGAAGAAGGCGCGCGAGCCGAACGATGTGTGGAGCAGCGCGTTCAGGAACTTCGGCATCAGATAGCGCCGGAACAGCCCGATCAGCCGCGAGCGGCTGGTGATGAACCGGAAAGCGGTATCGGTGCTCTCGATCAGCTTCTTCGCAAAGGCGATGCGTTCCGGCTCGTAGCTGTAGAGCAGGCGCGGATCGGCTCGCCCCTGCACGACCGCGGCGAGCTTCCAGGCGAGGTTCACCGCGTCGCCCATGCCGGTGTTCATGCCCTGGCCGCCGGCCGGGCTGTGGATGTGGCCGGCATCGCCGACCAGGAAGACGCGGCCGACGCGGAAGCGTTCCGCGACCCGGTGGTGGACGCGGTACGTCGAGAACCAGTTGACTTCATGGACCTTGACGCCGGTGTCGCGCTCGATGTCTGCACGGATCGCCTCGAAGGTGATCGTCTCGTCGGCCTCATGTGCCTTCGGCACGATGCCGATCAGCCTCGCCGAGCCGGACTGCCGGACCGGCATGACGATCGCGAAACCATAGGTGCTGATCGTCGTGTCCATGCCGTTGCGGGTGATCTCGCCGCTGCCTTTGACGTCGGCGACGTAGAAGGACTGCTCGTACGTGCCGCCGGGGAAGCCGATGTTCAGCCCATGGCGCACGGCACTGCGGGAGCCGTCGCAACCGGCGAGATAGGCGGCGCTCACGGTCTCGGTCTTGCCGTTCCGCAAAAGGGTCGCGATGACCGCTTCGCCCTTGTCCTGGAAGGCGACGAGCTCCGTGCCGCGCTCGACCTCGACGCCGGCACGCTCCAGATGCGTGATCAGCACGCGCTCGTGGATATGCTGCGGCAGCGCGAAGGCGAAGGAATAAGGACTGATGCCGCGGCCGAAATCGGAGAGCGGCAGCCTCGCGGCGACGCCGGACGGCGTGTGTATCGTTAGCTGCTCCAGTCTAACGCCCTCGGCAAGGACATCCTCGACGATGCCGATCTGGCGATGGAACTCCAGCGTGCGCGCCTGGACGGCCAGCGCCCGCGACGTTTCGCCGGGAGCCGCCGCCTTGTCGAAGATGCGCACCGGCACGCCGAGCCTGGTCAGCCAAAGTGCGAGCGTCAGCCCGGTCGGGCCGGCGCCGGCGATGAGGACCTTTGTCTTGGACATGGTCATTGTCCTTCTCCCTCAACGATACGAACTTTTTCGTGTTCCCGCAGCCGGTTTACGCCGGCGGTGACGACCACATCGCCCTGGCCAAGCCCGTCGCTGACGACGACCCGATCGGTCTCGTAGCGAGCGACGGTGATGGGCCTCAGTTCCACCCCCGACGCGGCGGTGACCACCCAGACGGCCGGCTTGCCGTCCTTGTCGAACAGCGCGCTGCCCGGCAGCACCACGACCGGCGTGCCGGCCACCTCGGCGCGGCCGGAAACGCTGGCACCGAAGCGCATTTCTTGCGGAGCGTTCTCGAGCGAAACCTTGACCTGGAAAGTGCGGGTCGCGGCATCGGCCATCGGCGCGATCTCGCGGACGGTGCCGATCGCGGTGATCGCCGGATTGCTGAGCAGCGAGACAGTGACCTGCGGTGGCCGCTTCGTGTCGGGCGTGTTGGCGAAGGCGGCTTCCGCGATCGAGAACACCGCGTCGCGCCCGCTCGGATCGGCAACGCGCACCACCATCTGGCCGACAGCGACCGACTGTCCGGCCTCGGCACCGGTGGCGGTGACGATGCCGTCGAATTCAGCATGCAGTTCGGTATAGGCGACCTGGTCCTTGGCCATCTCGAAGGCGATGTTCGCCGATTTGAGCTTGGCCTGCGCCGAGCGCAAATTCTTCAGCGTCGCGTCGTAAGTGGCGCGCGTGGTGAACCCTTTGGCGAGCAGCGCGCCGATGCGGACCTCGGCGGCGCTTGCTTCGACGAGCACGGCTTGCGCCGCCGCGACATCGGCCTCGGCGCTGGCGAGCCGGTTGCGATAATCCTGGTCTTCGATGCGGGCGAGCACCTCACCCTTCTTCACCGTCGAGCCGATCTCGGCGATGCGTTCGAGCAGCTTGCCGGATACGCGGAAGCCGAGGTCGCTTTCGAGCCGCGGCCGTATCTCACCGACGGCCGTGCGGGTGTCGGCGCTGCGGGTCGGGGCGACCGCCATGGCCTTGACCAGTTTCATCTCCGGCGCGGCGGGCTTTGCGTTCGAGGCCTCGCTGCGTGCGCCGTGCCAAACCATGGCGGCGCCGCAGGCGAGGATGGCGATCGAGCCGGCGACAAGGCGGCGCCTCAGCGGCCTGTTATGGAAAAGTGCGGCAATCATGTTGTCTCCGTGACCAAGGTTGCGGTCGCGCCGGGAGGATGCTGCGACCGGAAAATGTTGGCTGGGAGCGATCGGCGTTTTGGCCGGTCTTTCGCCAGCCCGATCTTTTTGCGTTTTCGGGCCCGCGAAATCCCGAACGCTTTCTGAAGTTTTTCCGATGTTTGGCTGAGGCAGTGCCGGAAATCGGGATTTTCGCAAGCCGGCGAGATTGCACGGAAGCCAGTTGCGACTCGTGCGCGGGCGACCTAGGATGGCTGCGTCATGGTCCCGAGCCGCAAGGCGAAGGGTGAAAAGGGAACACGGTGAGATCCGCCTCGGGTCGATGCCGTGGCTGCCCCCGCAACTGTGAGCGGCGAGCTCCATCTGAAAACCACTGGCCGACAAGGCTGGGAAGGCGGATGGCGCGGCGACCCGCGAGCCAGGAGACCTGCCATCGACACGAGTTGACCGGACGGGGTGTGCCGGGAGGAGACGCGGCGCCGGTCTGTCAGCCGGCCGTCCAGCATCCTTCCGTCGCCATTTGGAGAGTGACGGAATGTTGGACGGCTCCATCGATCGCCACGAGTGCGCGCCCTGCCGAAGCTATTTGCTCGGATCAGCCGGCCTGATTCGAAAAGCCGTTCGGGAGAAGCTCCATGACTGAGCTTCTCGAAGCTCGCAGGCTGACGGCCGTGGCAGGCGGCAAGCTCCTGGTCGATGGCGTCAGCCTGTCGCTCACTCCGGGCGAACGGCTGGCCATCGTCGGGCCTAACGGTGCCGGCAAAACCACGCTCTTGCGCATGCTGTGTGGTGCTCTGCGGCCGGCCAGCGGCGAGGTGCGCCTGGCCGGACGCCGGCTGGATAGGATCACGCAGGGCGAGCGTGCACTCAGCATGGCCGTCGTCGGCCAGGCCGACCAGCCTGATCCGCGGGTTACTCTCATCGACTATGTCGAGCTTGGCCGCGTCCCGCATATCGGCATCAGGCGCAAGCGCGAGGATCGCGATATCGTCGTGGATGCGCTGCGCCGGACCGGACTCTTGCCGCTGCTTTGCCGCACGATCGGCTCGCTGTCCGGTGGCGAACGGGAACGTGCGCAACTCGCCCGTGCCATGGCGCAGGAGCCAAAAATCCTGTTCCTCGACGAACCGACCAACCATCTCGATCCGCGCGCCCGCGGCGACCTTCTCGACCTTGTCGCGGACTTCGGCATGACCGTCGTTGCCGTGCTGCACGACCTGTCGCTGGTGGCGCCCTTCGCCACCACGGTGGCGGTGATGAACAATGCCCGGCTGCATGCGCTGGCGCCGCCGCGCGAGGCG
The DNA here is from genome assembly GCF_004791945.1 of Mesorhizobium sp. M3A.F.Ca.ET.175.01.1.1. NCBI lineage: Bacteria > Pseudomonadati > Pseudomonadota > Alphaproteobacteria > Hyphomicrobiales > Phyllobacteriaceae > Mesorhizobium > Mesorhizobium sp. M3A.F.Ca.ET.175.01.1.1. Next base: position 75,998 of record NZ_SRTP01000018.1, read on the forward strand.
CTTGACGCCCAGCTCGTGCGCCAGGTCTTCGGCATCGATGTGCTGCGTCTGCCGCATCCGACAGAAGACCGCGAGCTCACCGTCTTCGACCTTGCCAACGGCGCATCCTCGCCATCCTGAACCTGTCCAAACAAAGGAGCACCTGTCCCTTGAAACGCATCGCGCTGTCGTTTGCCTTTTTGCTCGCCGCCTCGCCGGCCTTCGCTTTTCCGGTCACCATCGACAGCTGCGGCAAGCCGCTGACCTTCGAGGCGCCGCCAAAGCGTGCCGTCATTCACGACCTCAACATGGCCGAGATGGCCTTCGCGCTGAAGCTGCAGTCCTCGATCGTCGGTCTCACCGGCATCACCGGCTGGTACAAGGTCGGGCCGGAGTTCAAGGCCGCGCAGGGCTCGATCCCGGAACTCGCGCCGAAATATCCGACGCTCGAGAATCTGATCGCCGTGCAGCCCGATTTCTTCTTCGCCGGCTGGTACTACGGCATGAAGCCGGGCGGCGAGGTAACGCCGGACACACTCGCCCCGCACGGCATCAAGACGCTGGTGCTGACCGAAAGCTGCGTCCACCTCGACAAGGACCGACCTGCCGCCTCGATGGACCTGCTCTATGGCGACGTCGAGAAGCTGGGCAAGATCTTCGGCAAGGAGGCCGATGCTCAAAAGCTCGTCGCTGGCTGGAAGGCCGAGCTCGCCGACCTCACGGCGAAAATTGGCAACGCCAAGGGCACCCGCGTCTTCCTCTATGATTCCGGCGAGGACAAGCCTTTCACCGCCGGCAGGTTCGCCATCCCGAATGCCATGATCGCAGCCGCCGGCGGCGAGAACATCATGGCCGACATGGAGACGAGCTGGGGCAACACCGACTGGGAGACGGTCGCCTCGCGCAATCCGCAATTCCTCATCCTGCTCGATTACCAGGACGGCGGCGGCTACAAGAAACTGCTCGATTTCCTCAAGGCCCATCCAGCGATGAAAGAGACCGACGCCGTCAAGAACGAGCGCTTCGTGGCACTGCGCTACGCCGAGCTGACGCCCGGTCCCGCCAATATCGAAGCGATCGGCAAGATCGCCAGGGCCATGCATCCGGAAGCGTTTTAGGTCTTGAGCTGAGCTGGGAGTGTTATTGTTGACGGATCGCCTGACGACGTGAATCTACACCACCGATCGTTCGTCTTGTCGATAGCCCTGGGCGCGGCTCTCCTGGTCGCGCTCGCCCTGCTGTCGATCGCCTATGGCTCGACATTGATACCTTTGCGCGAGGTCCTCGGCGCGCTGGCGCATACCGCCGGGCTGGATGGCCCCGCCGTTCCCGGACCCGTGGGCAGCATCGTCGTCGACCTCAGGCTGCCGCGCACCCTGCTGGCGATCGCGGTCGGCGCCGGCCTTGGCGCCGTCGGTGCGCTGCTGCAGACCGTCAGCCGCAACGACCTAGCCGATCCGTTCCTGTTCGGCCTCTCCTCCGGCGCCGCTGCCGGCGCCGTTTCGGTCATCACCGCCTTCGGCGACAGGTTTGGAATATGGACCTTGCCGGTGGCGGCGTTCACCGGCGGCATATTGGCGGCGACAATCGTGCTGCTCCTGGTCTCACGGGTGAGGGGGCAGGGCCCCGAGCGGCTGATCCTTGCCGGGCTCGCCGTATCCTTCATGTTCACCGCGCTTACCAACTATCTCGTCTTCGCCGGCGACCAGCGCGCCGCCCATTCGGTGCTGTTCTGGACCATGGGCGGGCTTGGGCTTGCCCGCTGGGACAATATCGGGCTGGCGGCGCTGGGCGCCGGAATCATCCTCGCCTACGGCCTCTGGAACCACCGCCGCTTGGACGCCTTCCTCGCCGGCGAAAGCGCTGCCGAAAGCCTCGGCGTGCCGGTGGCGCGCATGCGCCGGACGACGTTCCTTGTCGCCGCCTTGGCCACTGCCATCCTCGTCGCGGTCGCCGGTGTCATCGGCTTCGTCGGGCTGATGATCCCGCATCTCGGCCGGCCGCTGGCTGGTCCGCTGCATCGGCCGCTGATTGCAGTCTGCGCGCTGTTCGGCGCGATCCTGCTGCTGGCCAGCGATCTGCTCGCCCGCACGCTGCTGCCGCCGCAGGAATTGCCGATCGGCATCATCACCAGCTCGCTCGGCGCCTTCTTCGTCGTCACGCTCCTGATGCGCAGGCGGATCTAGCCGGCGGATCAAACCGTCCAGAAATAGCGCACGATGTGGAAGAAGATCGGTGCGGCGAAGACCAGGCTGTCGGTGCGGTCCAGCATGCCGCCATGGCCCTCGATCAGGTGGCCCCAGTCCTTGACGCCCTGGTCGCGTTTGATCGCGGAGGCGACGAGCCCGCCGAGGAATCCCATCGCGCAGGCGATGAAGGCGACGGCCGAGGCCTGCAGCGGTGAGAACGGCGTGATGAAGGCGAGCAGCGCGCCGAGCAGGCTCGACGCGACCAGTCCGCCGATCAGGCCTTCCCAGGTCTTCGACGGCGAGACCGTCGGCGAGAAGCGGTGTTTCCCGAACAGCTTGCCGAAGATGTACTGCAGCACGTCGCTGCCCTGCACGACGATGATCAGGAAGGCGATCAGCAGAAGGTTGCGGCCTTCGAAACCCGGCACGTTGAGCGTCAGCAGGGCAGGGACGTGGCTGACGCAGTAGACCGAGATCATGATCGCCCATTGCTGAGCCGAGACGCGTTCCAGGAAGCGTTCGGTGTCGCCATGCAGCGCCGTGATCGCCGGCATCAAAAGGAAGCAATAGACCGGGATGAAGATGACGAAGAGCCCATACCAGGCGGTCCACACCAGCCAGTACTGGACCGGTATGACGATGCCGAACATGCCGAGCAGCACCCAATGGTCGCTACGGCGGCTGTGCGTCAGCGTCACGAATTCGCGCAGCGCCGCGAACGAGATCAGCGCGAACAGGATCGTCATGCCGTAACGGCCGAAGAAGAAGGCGACCGTCATCAGCGCCACCATCACCCACCAGGCGTTGATGCGCTGGGTGAGGTTGACGAGCGTCGCGCTGAGCGGCTTCGGCGCGCGCATCGAAAGGATGCCGGAGGTGACGCTGGCGGTGCTCAGCACCACGAAAAGGCCGATGATCAGTATGCTGATTTCGTGGCGCATCAATCGTCTCGTTCGGGGCGCGGATTGAGCGCCAGAAGTTCGGCCCGGGCGCGCTCGAGAAAGGCGCGGCGCTCCTCGCCCGGCGCCACCGACACCGGCGCGCCGAAGACGACGCGGCAGAGCAGCGGCACCGGCAGGAACTGGCCCTTGGGCAGCACGCGCGACATGTTCTCGATCCAGCAGGGGATGAGCTCGACGTCCGGGCGCGCCATCGACAGATTGTAGAGCCCGGAGCGGAACGGCAGCAGCTCGTCGCTCATGTTGCGGGTGCCTTCCGGGAAGATGATCAGCGAGTGGCCCTGGTCGAGCACCGAGAGCATGACCGAGATCGGGTTCTCTTCCGGACTGGTCCATTGCCTGCTGATCAGCACGGAGGACAGCATGTCCTCAGCGATGAAGCGGCGCAGCCGCGACTTGCCCCAATATTCGGCCGCGGCGATGGCGTGCGTGATGGCCCGCTCCTTCTCGCTGAGGCAGGCCGACAGCAGGATGAAATCGCCATGGCTGGTGTGGTTGGCGAAATAGATGCGCTGCCGCTCCGACGGCTGGCTGCCGCTCCAGATCGGGCGCACGCCGGTCACCGCCCAGGCCAGCGCCGACAGGCCGACGGAGGTCGCCGTCTGCAACAAGGTGAATGTCCTGAGCGAGAGCCTGCTCATCGCGGCATCCAGAAACCGGCCGTCAGGAACGCAACGACGAAGATCGCAAAGGCGATCCGCTGCCGGGTGAGCAGGCGGCGCGTGCCGGCGATACGGTCGTCGAGGGGGCGCTTGTTGGCCGGAGCGGGCTTCAGCCGCATGCGCGCCAGAAGGTCGTCGACGGCGGCGCCTCCGGAAACCTCGTCGTCATGAGTTGCCATCAGCCGGAACAGCAGCGCGTCGAAGACGAGAAGCGCGGAAAGCCCCAGCACCACGACGGCACTCGCCGAGGCCACCAAAAGCGCCAGCACCGCGAGCGGTGCCTGGAACGCGCCGCGCGCCGAGGCGACCAGCGGCGCGACACTGTCGCAGGCGATCACGACGGCAGCCGGCCATGCTGCCTGCTTCACCAGCATGGCCGCAAACCGGCCGGTCCGTTCCCGATAGGCGCCGTCCGTCATGCCGGCTCGTCCAGTCCGATCTGAAGATGCACCGGACGACCGGACGCGGCGAGTTGCCTGCGCGCCTGCGCCGGCGTACGCGAGCGGCCGGTGGCGACCAGCCATGCGGCGACGACGGTGGCGCTGCGCTGGAAGCCGAGCGCGCAGCAGACGAGCACCGTGCCTTCCCTGCGCGCCGGCTCGATCGCACCCGCCGCCTGGTCGAGCCTGTCTGCGGGCGGCGGCAGCAGGTCGAGCATGGGGAGGCTGATCCAGCGGCCCACGGCCCCACGCGGCCGCTCCAACTCGGCGGCAAGATCGATCACCGTGCCGAAGCGGTTGGCTTCGCCGGCTGCGGGAAAACGTCCGAGGAAGACGCCGTTGCTGACTGCCACTACCGGCGGCAGCTTGCGTGTCCATGCCAGAACGTTGAGTCTGGCGCCCAGGCGATAGGGCCAAAGCACGACACGGCTTGCCAGCGACACATGGCCGTCCGCTGTCTTCTGGAACACCTTGGCGCCGGCTCCGGCATAGCCGAAGGCGACGATCGCCAGCGCCAGCGCCGGCCACAAAAGGACAAGCGCGACAGCGCAAAAAAAGACGCCGATGGCGGCGCCGGCCAGAGCGAGGGCAGCACCCGTCGCGTAATACAGGGAAAGCCGCCGCGCCTTGGCATCGGCGGTCAGGCGGAAACCGGCAAGCGGCAGCTCGCCCTTGGCCGGAAACAGCCACAGCGCAAGGAACCCGAGCAACGCGCCGGTCGGGATGTCGATGAAATGGTGCTGCCACGTCGTCAGCACCGAGGCGCCGATCAGGAAGCACCAGCCGTGCCAGATCGGCAGGAGGATCCCGCCGAGGCGCTGGCGCCAGTGATCCCAGATGATCACCAGAAGCGCAATGTGCAGGGAAGGGGCCTGGTTGAAGGGCTTGTCGAAGCCGCCGAGCACGGCAAACAGGAAACCTGGCACTCCGCTCGTTGCCGGGCGCACGAAGGTCGCAGTCAGCGGAAACAGGATGAAGCAGCCGACGGCGACGATCTGCGCGGCCAGGTAGCGGCCGGCCAGCCGGTCGACACCCTGCCTGCTCCCGTTGAGCAGGAGCGACAGCCCGTAGAACAGGTTGATCGACCAGTAGGGCACGATGGTCCAGGCGAGGAACGGCACCGCGTGCTCCCAGGAGAAGACGATGCTGCCGACATGGTCGCGCGTCGAGGCCAGCCAGTTTGCGAAGCCGTAGGTCGAATAGAAGAACGGCGCCAGGAAGGCGAGCCAGAGCGCTGCTCGGACGACGATCCGGCTGTAGGGCTCGGGAGTTGCTGTGGAGGCTTGAAGGCGCTGCGCCTCGGTACCGGTTGGCATGCCTGGACCGTCCTAAACCCGCCTTGCGAGCGAGACGGTGAAGATCCCCCACTGGTCGATGCGCTGGTCGAGCTTTTCGAAGCCGGCAGCCTCGACGAGTTGGTCCATTTCGCTCTGCGTGCGCCGCCGCATCACCCAGGCCTGTCCGCCGCGATGCGAGGTCAGGCTGCGCGCGATCATTTCGAGCTGCGGATGCCAAGGCTGGTTGGTGTAGATGAGCAGGCTCCCCGGCTGCATGGCACGGGCGAGACCGCTGAGCGAACGGGCAATCAGCGCGTTGTCGGAGAAGAGCTCATAGAGGCCCGAGACGATGGCGAGATCGGGCGCGGGATCGAGCGCGGCGAGCCCGTCGCCATCGAAGGCATCGGCCAGGTGGAACGAAACGCTTGGCGGCAATTGCCGTTCGGCTATCAGGTTGCGCCCCAACTCGACGTTGAGTTCGGAATAGTCCTGCAGGCGCACGCTGGCCGGGTGGTCCGGGCTCTTGGCGATCGCGTCGAGAACATAGCGGCCGTGTCCGGCCGCGATGTCGAGAATGTGCGCCGGCCGCCCGGCCGCTTTGAGCGTTCGAAGCGACGAGTCGATCAGCTCCTCGAGGTTGAGCTTGCGCTGACGGATGCCGCGCCAGCCGATGGCGTCGAGGAAAACGCGATCGACAGCGCGGCCGATCGGGCCGAGACCGCGTGCCTCGTTCTCGTAGACATAGTCCAGCGTCGAACCGGAATCGAAGCCGGTGCCGACGCCGACCTTCATGCCTCGCGAGAACCAGCTGCCGATCCGGATGGAGGCCCGGCTCAACGCCCAATAGAGGCCTTTGGGCGACAGCCGGCCGAGCGGCGAGGCCAGCAGATCCGCCTCGTCGCGCGTGTAGCCGGCAATGTCCGCCTGCTTAAGGTCGACGGTGTCGACGGGCTTCGCGAACTGCCCTTCGAGGAATGGGCGGACCAGGTCGAGCGCCTTGGCCCGGTCGCGCTCGCCGAGCGTATCGTGGAAGAAGCCCGGCAGCACGTGGCGCTCCTTGGCGCGGCTGCCGAGGTTGACGAAGAATTCGTGCTGCGGGGCGTGGCGCACCACCCAGTCGCTGCCCGACAACAGCAGCTGTGTCGGCACGGTGATGGCGCGGGCATCGGCAACGATGCGCGCCGCATGTTGATAGAGCTCGACGAGGATGTTGGAGGCGATCGGCCGCGTGATCAGCGGGTCGCTGTCGAAGGAGGCGATGCGAACCGGATCGTGCGTGAGGTACTTCGCCTTGACGTAGGAATTGACGAAGAACCGCCCCTTGATCTGCTGCCAGAGCGCGATGCCCTCCTTCGCGAACGGCACGTATAGCTTGACCGAAAAGGCAGGCGAGGCGAGCACCATGGCGCGCAGTTTCGGGGCATAATCGTGCACCCAGGCGGCGGCCAGCACGGCACCGAAGGACTGCGCGATGAGCGCTGTGTCCTGCGTGGCAAAGCCGTCCCTGGCCGCGATCTCGCGCATCAGGCAGTCGATGTCGCGTACCAGCGCTGCGAAGGACGGCGCATAGCCGCGCTCGCCTTGGGAGCGGCCGTTGCCGCGGGCATCCCAGGCGTAGAAGGCATAATCCGGCATTCGCAATTCGTCGACGAGGTGCGCCATGCGTCCGCCATGCTCATGGCCGCGATGGAAGAGCACGATCGCGCCCTTGGCCTGGGCCGATACGGCCGGCCAGTAGCGATAGAAAATCTCGGTGCCGTCATGGCTGTGGAAGACGCGCTCCTGCGGTTGCCGCGGAAGGGTTTCCGCAGCCCCGGCGGCGATTTGTTCGTGCAACATTGTCTTCCCCTCGGGCGGCATGGCCGGCTTCAATGCTCAGCCAATGCGGCCAATAAGGCCGGCTCGTATCCGGTTTATGGCGGTCAGCAGCGAAAGCGTTGCCATGGCTGGAAACACGAAGGGCGTGATCACTGCCGGCCAAAGTCCGGCGCCAAACAGCACCGCGACGATGCCCAGCGCCAGCGCCCTGTCGCTCTTGCCGAGCGGCCCGGCATAATTACGCCCGATCCCGGCGGCGATGCCGAGCACCCCGGCGAACTCCGTCAGCATGGCCGTGATGGCGAAGGCCACGACAGCGCCGGCGCCAAATTGCCCGAAGGCGGCGAACGGCAGGATGAGCGCCAGGTCCGACGCGACATCGCAGATTTCATTGAGATACATCCCAAGCGTCGAGGCCTGGCCATGCTCTCGCGCCAGCATGCCGTCGATGGCGTTGAGCGCCATCCGTACGAAAAGCACGATGGGGATCAGAAAAAGCAGCGCGCCCCAGCCCGGGAAGGCCGCAATAATTGCGCCAGCCGATATGGAGAGGAGCGCGGCCAGCAGCGTTATGCCGTTGGCTGTCACCCCCATGACAGCCAGCCTGTCCGTCAACGGCCGCAGCCTGTCCTGGAAAGCCGGCTTCAGCGCATAGAGCGTCGGCATTGCATAGATCCCCCGATCCTTGTCATCAGCTGTATCATGAACATGCCGACCGGCGCTAGCGTGCGGCGAAAAACAGGGTGAAGTTTCAGACAGTTGAGGCCCTGTCATGAATGCATCGCCTCAAGGTGCGGCACCGCGGACCGCCAGTCTTCACCGGTCGCTAACCACGATGGTGATACATCGCCATCATGCCCATTTTCCGGCTTTTGGAGCGGCGCATCCCTCTTGAATAGTAAGCACGCTTATTATATATGCCGCTCATGGTTTCCGAACGCATTGAAAGATTGGGATTTCTGATCCACGACGTACAGCGCCTCATGCGCAAGCGCTTCGAGGCGCGCGCCAGTGGGCTCGGCCTGTCGTCGGCACAATGGCGGCTCCTGGTGCGCGTCGCCAAGGAAGCGGGCGTCGCCCAGGCGCGCCTCGCAGAGCTTCTCGAAATCGAGCCGATCAGCGTCTCGCGTCTGGTCGACCGAATGGAGGAGGGTGGCTGGATCGAGCGCCGCCCCGACGCCACCGACCGTCGGGTGCGCATGATCTTCCCGACGGAGAAGGCAAACGCGGCCTATGCCGAGGTGAAGAGCCTCGCCGGCGAAGTCTATGAGGAATCGCTGGCCGGCGTGTCGCCGGAAGATCGCCGGATTCTGATCCGGGTCCTGGATGCGATCGTGCAGAATTTGACGGACGGCGAAGCGTCGTCGTTGGAAAAGATGAAGAACACGGAAGGGCGAGCAGCATGAACGCGGCAGCCAAGATGGACGAGAACGTGACCAAGCTTGAACTGGAAGCGCCGGCAAGACCGGCGGCGCCTGCCTCCGTGGCGCCCGCGCCGCAGCCGGCGCCCGTGGCGCCGCAGAAGAAACGCACCGGCCGCTTCCTGCTGATGATCGCGCTGCCGCTGGCGCTGCTTGCCGGCGGCGTCTATGTCTGGGTGACGGGCGGCCGCTACCAGGAAACCGAGAACGCCAATTTGGAGCAGGCCAGGATTTCCGTCGCCTCCGATACGGCGGGACGCATCGTTCAGGTCGGCATCAGCGACAACCAGACGGTCAAGCAGGGCGACCTTCTCTTCGTCATCGATCCCGAGCCCTATCGGATCGCGCTGGCCGAGGCCGATGCGGCGGTCGCCGCCGCGCGGCTCAATGTCGAGCAGCTGCGCGCCGCCTACAGCCAGGCGATGGCGCAGGAAAAATCGGCCAGCAGCGAGGTCGACTACGCGCAGTCGCAATATGACCGCGCTGCCGATCTCGCCCAGAAGGGCATCAACGCCAAGTCTTCGCTCGACGAGGCCCGCAACGACCTCGACAAGGCCAAGCAGCAGCTGGCCGTGGCCCAGCAGGGCATCGTCAGCGCCAAGGCGGCGCTCGGCGGCAATCCGGATATCGAGACCGACAGGCATCCGACCGTGATGTCGGCGCTGGCCGCGCGCGACAAGGCCGCCTATGACCTTGCGCAGACCACGGTGAAGGCGCCGGCCGACGGCGTGGTGTATCAGGCGTCGTCCTTCAAGGTCGGCCAGTATGTCGGCGTCGGCACGCCGCTGTTTGCGCTGGTCGAGACCGGCGACACCTGGATCGACGCCAATTTCAAGGAGACCCAGCTCACCAACATGAAGCCGGGCCAGAAGGCCGAGATCGTGGTCGACACCTATCCGGGCAAGACCTTCGAGGCGACCGTCAAGGCGATCGGCGCCGGCACCGGTGCCGAGTTCTCGCTGCTGCCCGCCCAGAACGCCACCGGCAACTGGGTCAAGGTCACCCAGCGCATTCCGGTGCGCCTCGAACTGACCGACCCCGACGCCAAGATGGCGCTGCGCACCGGCATGAGCGCGACGGTTACTGTCGACACGGGCGTGGCGCGCGGGCTGCCTTGGATTTTCGGTCACGCCACCGCCAGCGAGCACGACCAGTAAGGACGGCGAAGCGCGCGGTGAACAGGGATCTGATTGTTTGAGTGGGAAGGATCGGCATTTGAGCCGAGCCGCCAAGCGGCTCGATCGAAGCTGAAGCGCTTCCGACACGGAAATTTCGCATCATGAGCACGCCGGAACCTTTCAAGGAAGTGCCCCACCGCGGCCTGATCACGGTCGCGCTCATGCTGGCCACGATCATGCAGGCGCTCGACACCACGATCGCCAATGTCGCGCTGCCGACCATGACCGGTGATCTCGGCGCCTCGCCCGACAACATCAACTGGGTGCTGACCTCCTACATCGTCGCGGCCGCGATCATGACGCCGGTCACCGGCTGGCTTGCCGACCGCCTCGGCCGCAAGCAGCTGTTTCTCACCGCCGTCGTCGGCTTCACCATCTTTTCCATGCTCTGCGGCCTCGCCTGGAGCCTCGAGACCATGGTGCTGTTCCGGCTGCTGCAGGGCGTGTTCGGCGCCGCGATCGTGCCGCTGTCGCAGACTTTCCTGCTCGACATCAACCCGAAGGAGCGCCATGGCCAGGCGATGGCCATCTGGGGCGCCGGCATCATGCTGGGGCCGATCCTCGGACCCACGCTCGGCGGCTGGCTGACCGAGAATTTCAACTGGCGCTGGGTGTTCTTCATCAACCTGCCGGTCGGCATCCTCGCCTTCCTTGGCATGGCCGCCTATCTGCCCGCCGTTGCCCGGCGCTTGCGCGGCTTCGATTTCTTCGGCTTCGCCATGATCTCGCTCGGCGTCGGTGCGCTGCAGCTCCTGCTCGACCGCGGCGGCGAGGTCGATTGGTTCTCCTCGGCCGAGATCTGGATCGAGCTTGGCCTGTCGCTCACCGGCTTCTGGGTGTTCATCATTCACACGGTGACGGCCGAGCATCCCTTCATCGATCCCAAGATCTTCCTTGACCGCAATTTCGTGACCGGACTGGCCTTCATTTTCGTCATGGGAGTGTTGATCCTGGCCTCGATGTCGCTGCTGCCGCCGATGCTGGCGACCATCTTCGGCTATCCGACCATGACCATCGGCGTCGTGTTGGGCCCCCGCGGTGTCGGCACGATGATTTCGATGCTGCTGGTCGGCCGCATCATGCACAGGATCGACGCGCGCATCCTCGTCGTCATCGGCTTTCTGCTCACCGCGCAATCGCTCTACACGATGGCGAGCTTCACGCCGCAGATGGACAACTGGCTGATCATCACGTCGGGCATCGTCCAGGGCTGGGCATGGGCATGGTGTTCGTGCCGCTGTCGACGGTTGCCTTCGCCACGCTCGACGAGCGCTACCGCACCGACGCCACCTCGCTGTTCAGCCTGGTGCGCAATCTCGGCTCCTCGATCGGCGTGTCGGTTGTCGCGGCGCTCATGGTGCGCAACACGCAGATCAATCACGGCGAGCTCGCGGCCTTCATCAATCCCTATAATCCGAACCTCTGGGCCGCTTCCCCGGCGGCGGCCAGCGGCGATCCGATGGCGCTTTCACAAGTGGACAGGGCGGTGAACCTGCAGGCGATGATGATCTCCTACGTCAACGATTTCAAAATCCTGATGGTGATGACGCTGCTGGCGATCCCGTTCGTGTTCCTGCTGCGCAAGCCCAAGGCGGCGCCGGCCGGTGCCGCGCCGGCGGCCCATATGGACTGAGTGTGGAAAGTAGCCTCAGCCAAAGCATCCATATTTTGCGCGACTGCATTAGCAATAGTTGATCCGCCCGGTTCCTAACAATGGGCCGCCAGCCCAAAGAATTCGAGCAAGTCTCGCGCCTGCGCGGCGCCTAGCAGAGCCGGTCGTCTGCAATCCGCTGGCCATCCATGCAGGCTTGTTATCTTGAGAACCCAGACCACAGCCGGTCACGTTGTGCAGCTTCCAGCTGTCTCCCGCGTGCGTTCACCTACCATTAGTATGTAATGGGCAAGATATCGCAGCCTTTAGCTGCCGCGGACCGCCTTGTTGTTTTCCCGGCATTGGGACGAAGGAACTCTGCTTGGCCACCAAACCATCAAGAGGGGCCAACGAAGCGCCAGAGAGGGCCGAACTGGCCGCACTGGCAAAGTTGGCAACAGCTTCCTACGAAACGCTCGAGCGGGAGCTTCGCGCCAGGATCACTGCGCTCGAAAGCCAGGCGCTGCGGTTCGAGACGGCCATCGACAACATCTCGCTCGGCATTTGCTTCTTCGGCGTCGACGAACGGATCATTCTGTGCAACCGCCGATATGCGGAGATCTACGGCATTGCGCCAGGCGCATTGCAGCCGGGCATGACGCTGCGCGAAATCATTGAACTGCGCGTGGCTGCCGGCACCTCGGTCATGCCGACCGACGCCTATCTCGAGGCGGCCCGGTCGGTGAACAAAGCGGGTGAGCCCAGAACATGGAACGCCAGACTAAGCGATGGCCGCACGATCGAGGTCCGCCACCAGCCGATGCCCGACGGCGGCTGGGTGGCCACGCATGAGGACATCACGGAACTCATCGCCAGCCGGCAGTTCGCCGACGAGCGGATCTCGCTGCAGGCGCTGATCGACTGGGTGCCGGATTATCTATGGATCAAGAGCGCCGATGGCCGCTTCGTGGTCGCCAACAAGGCGCTTGCCACCGACAGCGGGCGGGAAAAGACCAGCGACATGATCGGCCTGTCCGATTTCGATCTCCATGCCCCGGAGATGGCGCGCAGTTTTCACGATAGCGAACAGAGAATACTGCGCAGCGGAGAACCGATGATCGACGAGGAGGAATTCGTTGTCGATGCCTCCGGCGCCGGCAAATGGGTGTCCTCGACAAAGGTTCCCCTTCGCAATTCGGACGGCGAGACTCTCGGCCTGCTCGGCATCGCCCACGATATCACCGCCCGCAAGCGGGCCGACGTCCTCCGCGACGGGCAGGCTCACATTCTGGAAATGATCGCGACGGGCGCGCCGCTGGAGGACGTTCTTGATAAGCTGATGCTGCTGGTCGAATCCCAGCTCCACGCGATATTTGGATCGGTGCTCCTGCTCGACAAGAGCGGCCGCCTGCGGCACGGCTCGGCGCCCAGCCTGGCGAAAGACTATACGAGCGCCATCGACGGCAGCGCCATCGGTCCGAAGGCGGGATCGTGCGGAACCGCCGCCTACCGCCGGGAGCCGGTGTTCGTCACCGACATCACGCAGGATCCGCTTTGGGAAGGCTATCGCCATCTGGTCGCGCCCTATGGCTATCGTTCGTGCTGGTCGACGCCGATCCTTTCCCATCAGGGCGCGGTGCTTGGCGTCTTCGCCATGTACTCGATGACCGCACGCGAACCGACGGCCGCCGAAAGGAAGCTCATCGAATTCACCACGCACATCGCCGGGATCGCCATCGAGCGCAAGCTTTCCGTGGAGCAGATCCATTTCATGGCCAACCACGATGCGCTGACCGGGCTTCCCAACCGCGCGCTGCTGGAGGATCGTCTATCGCAGTCGATCCTCTACGCCCAGCGTTACGGCCGGTGGATAACGATCCTGTTCATCGATCTGGACAACTTCAAGCTGGTCAACGACACGCTCGGTCACAACGCCGGAGACGAGCTGCTGAAGACCGTCGCCAGCCGGATGGTCCAGTGCGTCACGCCGTCGGACACCGTCGTGCGGCTCGGCGGCGACGAATTCGTCGTCGTGTTGTCCGACCAGCCGACGAACCTCGATCACGCCTCCGAGATGGTGCGCAGGATCCAGGTTGCGATCGCGGCTCCAATTCAATTGGGAGGGCACCGGCTGAGGACCACCGCCAGCATCGGCGTGGCAAACTACCCGAAGGACGGAACCAGCCTGGACGCGCTGCTGGCCAATGCCGATGCGGCCATGTACAGCGCGAAGGAGTTCGGCCGCGACAATTTCCAGTTCTATGCTCCCGAGTTCAACATCAGGGCGCATGAGAAATTCGTGCTCCGGGAGGAGTTGCGAAACGCCTTGGCGCGTTCGGAATTCATGCTTCTCTATCAGCCGCAACTCGATCTCCGGACGGGGCGCATCTTCGCGGTCGAGGCGCTGGTCCGCTGGAAGCATCCGACACGAGGCATGGTGTCGCCCAGGACGTTCATTCCGACCGCCGAGGAATCGGGCCTGATCGTGCAGATCGGCGACTGGGTGCTGCAGGAGGCGTGCCGGCAGAACAAGGCCTGGCAGAATGCCGGACTGCCGCCGATCGCCGTCTGCGTGAATGTGTCCGCGCGGCAATTCCGCGAGAAGAACCTTGTCGCTCGTGTCGTCAAAGCCTTGGCGGACAGCGGCCTCGAGGCCCGCTATCTCGAGCTCGAGGTCACCGAAAGCCTGATCATGCAGGATGTCGATCTGGCGGTCTCCACGATGAACGAACTCCAGGCCCTGGGCGTGCAGATATCGATCGACGACTTCGGCACCGGCTATTCCAGCCTGAGCTCGCTGAAGACTTTTCCCGTCGCACGCTTGAAGATCGACAAGTCGTTCATCAACGATCTCGCCGCGGACGAGAACGACCAGGCTGTTGCCAGCGCCGTTATCTCACTGGGGCAGAAGCTCAACCTGAGGGTCATCGCGGAAGGCGTCGAAACCGACGACCAGGTGGCCTTCCTGCGCAAGAACAATTGCGACGAGATGCAGGGTTATCATTTCAGCAAGCCGATCGGCGCGCTCGAGATCGAGAAGATGCTCGGCGGCGGGCGCAAGGAATGACCGCGCCCGCGTGACGGCTCCTACCTGCCGAGCACCAGCGCCCAGTAGCGCAGATTGGGATCACGGCCGTCGCGCACATAAGCGAGTCCGAAGCGGCTGAAGTCAGGATCGAGCATGTTGCGGCGATGGCCGTCCGAATGCATCCACCTGTCGAACAGTTCCCGCTGGTCGAAAGTTCCCTCGGCGATGTTCTCTCCCGCGGCGCCCCGGACGCCGTTGTCCTTCATGCGCGAGGCGAAATCCTTGCCCCAGCCGGTGGTATGGCTCATGCGTGCGCCCGACGCCATGTAACCGGCCTGTTGGAGCGCCGCCTGCTCGAGCTGCGTATCCGGAACCAGCGCCGGCAGACCGGCAGACGAACGGATGCTGGCCAGCGTGGTTGTGGCGGAGGACGAAACGCCGGCGCCTTCGCCGGTCGGCAGCGAGGTGGTGCTGCAGGCGGCGACAGCGCCGAGTGCTGCCAGCCCGGCGGCCCCGAGCAGCATGCGACGATTGAGGAGGGAAGATTCGGTGGTGGAGATGGTCATATCGCCTCTGATACCGGCGATCATGGCTTTTGCCGGGCAGATGACAAAAATCGCCTGAAGCGGCGACTCTTGGTCCAGTATCGGTTATGGTCGCAGCGTTTAGAAGTGGCAGCCTTGGGCGGCCACCCCCCAGGAGGTGACCGCCCCGACATCAACGGAGGACGGTTATGGCCGGTTTTCATGTCATGGCGGACGCGCAAGGGATGCATGTGCAGCCCACGGTGCGCCACATCACCACGTCGGATCTTTGGGATGCGCTGCGGCTCGGCGCCGAGGACTTCTGGGCCAAGCCGTCCCACTACGTGTTCCTGTGCCTGATCTATCCGATCGTCGGCCTGATCCTGACGCGATGGACCTCCGGCTCCAACGCCATCCAGCTTGTCTATCCGCTGATGTCGGGCTTCGCGCTGATCGGCCCCTTCGCGGCGATCGGCCTCTATGAGATCAGCCGCCGGCGCGAGCTGGGCATGAGCAGCCGCTGGCACCATGCGCTCGACGTACGCCATTCACCAGCGCTGCCCTCGATCGCGGTGATCGGCATCCTGCTCTTCGCCCTCTTCCTTCTGTGGCTGTTCACTGCGCAGTCGATCTACACCAGCCTGTTCGGCGCCGAGCCGCCGGCTTCCGTGGGCACCTTCCTGCGCGAGGTGCTGACGACCGGCAAGGGCTGGACGCTGATCCTGCTCGGCAACGCCGCCGGCTTCGTCTTCGCCGTCATCGTGCTGGCGACGACGGTCGTGGCCTTCCCGCTGCTGCTCGATCGCGATGTCGGCGCCGTCTCGGCCATCGAGACGTCGGCGCGCGCAGTGATGGCCAACCCGCTGCAGATGGCGCTCTGGGGCCTGACTGTGGCCGTGCTGCTGGTGATCGGCTCGATCCCGCTGTTTGCCGGCCTTGCCGTCGTGGTGCCGGTCCTCGGTCATGCGACCTGGCATCTTTACCGCAGGGTTGTGGAGCCGGAGAAGAGCCGGCCGGTGCGCCGGCCGATGTAGAGCAAAACCTGGGCGCGCTGAGATTCAGCTCGGGCCGGGCCTGAATATCGCCGGCCCGGCTGGAGCGGCTCACCGTTTCAAACGGCAAGCCGCTCTATCTCTTTGTTTTGACGCAAATTCCGGACGGAAGGCTACGGCGAAGTCGCCGAGCCCAACCGTTTCACACTCTTGCTGGAATTGCTCTACCGTTGCGCCTCGGTCGCCATCCTCAGCGCCAGCGCGGCCAGCACAGTGCCCATCATCCAGCGCTGGATGACCAGCCAGAACGGCCGTCCGGCAAGGAAGGTGGCGATCGAGCCGGCGGTCACCGCGATGATGGCGTTGACGGTGAGGCTGATCGAGATCTGCGTCACGCCCAGCACCAGAAGCTGTGACAGAACATGGCCCTTCGCCGGGTTGATGAACTGCGGCAGCAGCGAAAGATAAAGCACCGCTACCTTCGGGTTGAGCAGGTTGGTCATCAGCCCCATGACGAACAGCTTGCGCGGCCTGTCCTTCGGCAACTCGCGGACCTGGAATGGCGAGCGGCCGCCGGGCCTGAGCGCCTGCCAGGCCAGCCACAGCAGATAGAGCGCGCCGGCGAAGCGCAACGCGTCATAGGCAAAAGGCACGGCGAACAGCAGCGCCGTGATGCCGAACGCAGCCGACAGCACATAGAACAGGAACCCCAGCGCCACGCCGCCGAGCGAGATCAGCCCGGCCTTCGGCCCCTGCGACAGCGCGCGCGAGATCAGGTAGATCATGTTCGGTCCCGGCGTCAGCACCATGCCGAGGCAGATCAGCGCGAAGGTGAAATGGTTGGCGGCGTCGGGCATCGGGGTCTCCAGCGATGCCGGAACATTCCCCAACTGTGCCGCATCCGCAAGAGCTTCAGACGAGGAGTGTTTGCGCCACCGCTGACAATTGGCGAAAGCGGCGTAGCTGCCAATCTCCCCCCTTGCGGGGGAGATGCCTGGCAAGGCAGAGGGGGGTGCTGTCCCGCCAGCCTTTCGCCCTACCCATGCACGCTGGTTGTAAAAATAGACCACGCCTAGGTCTGTGTTCCCGCACACCCCTCTCTGTCCTGCCGGACATCTCCCCCGCAAGGGCCAGGGCTATCGCATATGAGTAAGCGCCTGGATGAGGTAGTCGTCATTCCAGGCGCATTTCTTGATGCGGTGGCTAATGGGGACTTTGTCGACATCGGCGCCCTGAAGGATGTTTCTGGCGATGCGGTTGAGGAGCGCGGTGTTGGCGGGAG
>NZ_SRTP01000188.1:0-344 GCF_004791945.1 Mesorhizobium sp. M3A.F.Ca.ET.175.01.1.1
TGGCAGGGAATCGCCGAGTTGTTCCAGCCATTCGGTCTAGCACGCCGGCAAACAGTCTCCATTCCCGGCCATGCCAATTTTCCACCGCCTAATATTCCAGGAAATCCAGAGAATTCCACAACCTTCCGCACACGCTGCCTTTGCGGCCGGGCTGCCGGCGCTAGGGTCGCCGCCGGGGTGGGTGCAGGGGAGCTGTCATGAAAGTCGTTCTATCCGCTCTTGTCCTCACGCTTGCGCTGTCGCCGGCCGTCGAGGCCAAGACGAAAACTCTGGTGTCCGAGACAAAGATCAACGTCGAGAAGAAGCGGCCGCCGCTTGACCAGACGTCCACCGGTGGCATCGCG
>NZ_SRTP01000189.1:0-344 GCF_004791945.1 Mesorhizobium sp. M3A.F.Ca.ET.175.01.1.1
GATGTTTTCCGGGTCGAGGATGTGCGACCCGGTCTCGTCGCGCAGCGAAAGCTCGACATTTGGGAAAGTGGCGATAGCGGGGATGCCGAGCTTGGCGGCTCGCTCCGCCTCCTTGACCGCGAGATCGACGGAGAGGCGATAGACGGCCGGCATGGCGGCGATCGGTTCGCGCACATTTTTGCCGTCGACGACGAAGATCGGCCAGATCAGGTCGTTCACCGAGAGCTGGTTCTCCTGCACCAGCCGGCGCGACCAGTCGGCCTTGCGCATACGCCTCAGCCGCCGGCTGCCGGTGATCTCGTCGACGCTACGTGCGCCTGCGGGTTTTGCGGGGGTGAATCTGT
>NZ_SRTP01000190.1:0-343 GCF_004791945.1 Mesorhizobium sp. M3A.F.Ca.ET.175.01.1.1
CTCGCTTCGGACGCCCAGACGTCAAACTCGAAGACATCAAGGCCCTCTGCTCGCGTAGGGGCTGGTTGACCGGCCGTACTGGCGGCTTCGAGAAAGGATCCATCCCGTTCAATAAGGGCAAGCCCCATCCCGCGCGCGGCAGAGCAGCCGAAACGCAGTTTAAAAAGGGGAGCATGACCGGAGCGGCGGCCGCGAAATACAAGCCGATCGGCACCGAGCGCTTCAACAAGGATGGCTATCTGGAGCGCAAGATCCACGATGGCCTGCCGCTGCAGTCGCGTTGGCGGTTGGTGCACCTCATCCGCTGGGAAGAGTTGAACGGCGCACTGCCCGCCGGTGAAGC
>NZ_SRTP01000191.1:0-343 GCF_004791945.1 Mesorhizobium sp. M3A.F.Ca.ET.175.01.1.1
CAATTCAAGAGGGCCGTCAAGCTCTTTCTTGGACGCTCAAAAGCCACCCCGCAAGCGGATTGGGATGGTATCTGTCTGTTTTCCCTTATTTTTCCTACTCCTTGATACATGGTGGCCTTGTTTCCGGCGATGTATCACAATTATTACTGGTAGCTGTCCCCTCAATCTGGTCGAACCAGATTCTAGGACATCCCTATTCCGGGCGATGCCGAAACCCTACTCGCTTTCGCCTCCGATTCCGCCATCGCCGCGCGCACCAGCGCCGCCGCCGCCCACTCGGCGACCGACATCATGTCACGGCTGTCCAGGCCCCATATATCCTTCAGCACGATCAGCACTTCGA
>NZ_SRTP01000192.1:0-342 GCF_004791945.1 Mesorhizobium sp. M3A.F.Ca.ET.175.01.1.1
GGAAGGCGTTGGAGAAGCCGGTCAGCGCCTCGAACTCGATATTGGCGGTCATGCCGCCGAATTCCGGCGAGAACATCGAGCCCGAGCGCAGCGCGCGCACGGTCGGGATCGGATCCGGCTTGATGCTGACGCCGGGAAGCCCCGTTGGATCCCAGAAGGATTCGCTCATCACCACGATGATGTCGGGCTTCTGGTCCGGCACCGAGGCGGCAACCTCCGGGCGCGTGATCGCGTCCAGCGTCTTGTCGTCATAGCCAGGCGGCGCCGAGACATGTGCCATCGGCACGTTCATCGCGAAGGCGAGCGCGAAGCCGTTGGAGGCGTAGTTCTCCTTCTGGTCCC
>NZ_SRTP01000193.1:0-342 GCF_004791945.1 Mesorhizobium sp. M3A.F.Ca.ET.175.01.1.1
ATTTTAGCGTGAGGCGATGGGCATGAAAAAGAGACCCGCAATTGTGTTGGGCAGCATCCTGATCGCAGGGTCAGGGGGCGCTGGGATTCGTGGCACTTTCCGATCGGACGCAGGCAGCCGCCGTTACCGATCCGAGGCAGGAACCTCCGATCGTCAGACTGGTGACGGGAGAGCAAGCCACCGGCTCGGCGCGCAGCTTTACTGGCATCGTAGGGGCGAGAGTGCAGAGCAACCTCGGTTTTCGCGTGCCCGGCAAGATTGTCGAGCGCCTCGTGGATGCCGGTGATCAGATCAAGGCGGGCCAGCCGCTCATCGACGAGACCGATCTGCAACTTGCGTTCG
>NZ_SRTP01000194.1:0-342 GCF_004791945.1 Mesorhizobium sp. M3A.F.Ca.ET.175.01.1.1
CAAAAAGAAAGTCTTGGCACGATGTGCCAAGACTTGAAGGGCGCTTCGTGGTCTAGCGCCTTGGGGAGAGCGCGGATTTCCCTAGAGCAATTCCAGGAAAAGTGTGAGCGGTTTTCCGTCCGGAATTGCGTAAAAACAAATACTTAGAGCGGTTCGGCGATTCTATGAATTGCTGAATTGCTCTAATCGTTTTGCGCCGCCACCCTCTTCTCCACCACCCAGCGATGCTTGCCGATCCGGCGGTTGCGGCTGAAACCCTGGGCTTCGAACATCGCCAGCGTGCCGTTGTGCAGGAAGGCGCCGGCGACCTTCCGGCCTTCGGCATCTTCCGGATAGCTTTCC
>NZ_SRTP01000195.1:0-288 GCF_004791945.1 Mesorhizobium sp. M3A.F.Ca.ET.175.01.1.1
GGCTGCAAAATTTTTTCCGACCGTGCTTTCAAAAAAATCGGCGCGGGTCGCGTAGGCGCCGGCAAGCGGCTGCGTAGAAGGCGGCTGAAGGACAAGTCCGCGGCGGGCTGTCCGACCCAACCGGAGACCGACATGAGAAAGACGATCATCGCCCTTGCCGGCCTGCTCTTGAGCGCGGACAGCGCGCTGGCGGCCGGAGGTGGCAGGGAGCTGTTCCAGCGCATCGACACCAATGGCAACCGCAAGCTCGAGTTCAGCGAGATCCAGGCGATGCGGGCGCAGATGTTC
>NZ_SRTP01000196.1:0-341 GCF_004791945.1 Mesorhizobium sp. M3A.F.Ca.ET.175.01.1.1
GCGGTTCCTGGCCATCAGCGGCGATTTCATGACGATGCTTGAGATCGCACGGACGCTGAAGGCGCGGCTTGGCAATGCAGGATCGCGCATCACGACGCGCGTGCTGCCGGACTGGCTTGTCCGGATCGTCGGGCTGTTTGACGGGCAAGCGGCGCAGATCGTGACGGAACTGGGCAAGGCCCGGAACGCAACCGGCGCCAAGGCCATGCGCATGCTCGGCTGGGCGCCGCGACCGCGCGAGGAGGCGCTTGCTGCGACCGGCGAAAGCCTGATGCGGCTCGGATTGCTCAAAAAGTCGAAATAGCGCGCCCGGTGGAACAGCCGCCGGGCGCGTCGGTTTC
>NZ_SRTP01000197.1:0-340 GCF_004791945.1 Mesorhizobium sp. M3A.F.Ca.ET.175.01.1.1
CGCGCGCCGGACTCCTGGCCAGGCTCGGCAACACGAAGCACGCGGCCCAGTCCTACGACCGGGCGATCGGCCTCGAGCGCGACCCGGCGCTGCGGCGTTTCCTGCAGGACGAGAAGGCCAAGCTCTCTAGGAATTAGAGCAATGCCAGGACTGCTTTAAGGCAACATCTCGTGCGATGCGTTCAGCTTGCGTATCAGCTCATACTGACGCAGCCTCGCCCACAGGCGTTCGATGTTCGGCCAGGCGCTGCGCGCCTTCTCGATGTCGGGATGCCAGGCCACCAGCATGACAAGGTAGATGTCGGCAAGCGAGACCGTCTCGCCGGCCAGGCAGTCACGCC
>NZ_SRTP01000019.1:0-982 GCF_004791945.1 Mesorhizobium sp. M3A.F.Ca.ET.175.01.1.1
CCGGGCGAACACCTCATTCGGGTCGCGCCCGGCAAGCAACTGGTCCAGAAGTTCTTTCTCGATAGCCATGTGATGATTCTCTCCTTTCCATCATCATGGCCTCGCGCACAGAATTCCTGACAGTCCCCGCTCCAGTTGCCCCTGTCGAGCCAGTAGCTCCAGTTGCACCCGTGGCTCCGGTGGCCCCAGTCGAGCCTGTGGCTCCCGTGGCTCCAGTCGAGCCTGTTGCTCCGGTCGAGCCGGTCGCTCCGGTGGCACCTGTCGCACCCGTTGCACCTGTGGCCCCCGTTGAGCCAGTCGCTCCTGTTGCTCCAGTGGCCCCAGTCGAGCCTGTTGCTCCGGTCGAGCCGGTCGCTCCGGTGGCACCTGTCGCACCCGTTGCACCTGTGGCCCCCGTTGAGCCAGTCGCTCCTGTTGCTCCAGTCGAGCCCGTAGCCCCGGTTGCTCCGGTGGAACCAGTCGCACCGGTAGCACCAGTCGCGCCTGTCGAGCCTGTCGCTCCGGTCGCACCAGTTGCACCTGTGGCCCCAGTTGAGCCGGTTGCGCCAGTCGCTCCGGTTGCTCCAGTCGAGCCCGTAGCCCCGGTTGCTCCGGTCGAACCAGTCGCACCAGTCGCGCCTGTCGCACCGGTCGACCCTGTCGCTCCGGTAGCTCCCGTCGCACCAGTTGCACCTGTGGCCCCAGTTGAGCCGGTTGCGCCAGTCGCTCCGGTCGACCCAGTTGCTCCAGTGGCGCCGGTCGAGCCCGTAGCACCTGTCGCACCGGTCGACCCTGTCGCTCCGGTAGCTCCCGTCGCACCAGTTGCACCTGTGGCCCCAGTTGAGCCGGTTGCGCCAGTCGCTCCTGTGGCTCCGGTCGACCCAGTTGCTCCAGTCGCGCCGGTCGAGCCTGTCGCTCCAGTAGAGCCAGTCGCGCCAGTAGCTCCGGTTGCTCCAGTTGAGCCCGTAGCCCCGGTTGCTCCGGTGGAACCAGTCGCACCTGA
>NZ_SRTP01000019.1:1079-81338 GCF_004791945.1 Mesorhizobium sp. M3A.F.Ca.ET.175.01.1.1
CGGTCGACCCAGTTGCTCCAGTCGCGCCGGTCGAGCCTGTCGCTCCAGTAGAGCCAGTCGCGCCAGTAGCTCCGGTTGCTCCAGTTGAGCCCGTAGCCCCGGTTGCTCCGGTGGAACCAGTCGCACCTGTCTGCCCGGTTGCTCCAGTCGACCCTGTCGCTCCGGTCGAGCCGGTTGCTCCAGTAGAGCCAGTCGCGCCAGTAGCTCCGGTCGATCCGGTTGCTCCGGTCGCACCAGTCGATCCGGTTGCTCCGGTCGCACCAGTCGCTCCGGTTGCACCAGTCGCGCCGGTTGCTCCGGTAGAACCAGTAGCGCCCGTCGAGCCAGTAGCACCCGTCGCACCGGTCGAGCCTGTGGCTCCGGTTGCGCCGGTGTCGCCAGTGGCACCTGTGGCTCCGGTCGAGCCTGTCGCTCCGGTCGCGCCAGTGGCGCCAGTCGAGCCCGTAGCACCTGTCGCACCGGTCGACCCTGTCGGTCCGGTAGCTCCCGTCGCACCAGTTGCACCTGTGGCCCCAGTTGAGCCGGTTGCGCCAGTCGCTCCTGTGGCTCCAGTCGACCCAGTTGCTCCAGTCGCGCCGGTCGAGCCTGTCGCTCCAGTAGAGCCAGTCGCGCCAGTAGCTCCAGTTGAGCCCGTAGCCCCGGTTGCTCCGGTGGAACCAGTGGCACCTGTCTGCCCGGTTGCTCCAGTCGACCCTGTCGCTCCGGTCGAGCCGGTTGCTCCAGTCGCTCCAGTCGACCCAGTTGCGCCAGTCGCTCCTGTGGCTCCAGTCGACCCAGTTGCTCCAGTCGCGCCGGTCGAGCCTGTCGCTCCAGTAGAGCCAGTCGCGCCAGTAGCTCCGGTTGCTCCAGTTGAGCCCGTAGCCCCGGTTGCTCCGGTGGAACCAGTCGCACCTGTCTGCCCGGTTGCTCCAGTCGACCCTGTCGCTCCGGTCGAGCCGGTTGCTCCAGTCGCTCCAGTCGACCCAGTTGCTCCGGTCGATCCGGTTGCTCCGGTCGCACCAGTCGCTCCGGTTGCACCTGTCGCGCCGGTTGCTCCGGTAGAACCAGTAGCGCCCGTCGAGCCAGTAGCACCCGTCGCACCGGTCGAGCCTGTGGCTCCGGTTGCGCCGGTGTCGCCAGTGGCACCTGTGGCTCCGGTCGAGCCAGTCGCACCCGTGGCGCCAGTTGAGCCGGTTGCACCCGTTGCGCCAGTCGCTCCCGTCGCACCCGTGTCGCCTGTGGCACCAGTGGCACCTGTAGCTCCGGTCGAGCCAGTGGCACCTGTGGCTCCGGTCGAGCCAGTCGCACCCGTGGCGCCGGTATCGCCCGTCGCGCCGGTAGCACCGGTCGAGCCCGTCGCTCCTGTTGCACCCGTTGCACCTGTGTCACCTGTCGCACCGGTCGAGCCTGTGGCGCCGGTCGCCCCCGTTGCGCCGGTGTCACCTGTGGCTCCGGTCGAGCCAGTCGCACCCGTGGCGCCGGTATCGCCCGTGGCGCCGGTATCCCCTGTCGCGCCGGTCGCGCCCGTGGCCCCGGTAGCGCCCGTAGCACCAGTGGCCCCGGTTGCGCCCGTGGCGCCGGTCGCACCTGCCGGGCCTGTCGGACCGACGGTGCCAGAACTCGCGATACTTAAGAGGCCACCAGTAAAGTGATTGCCATTGTTGCCCGGAGCGCCGATGTTGTTGATCGGCGCAGTAACAAATTGATAACCTGGTTGATCGCCAGGAGTGATGGGGTCAGTGTCGGCGACAAAATTAAGCGAACCGTATAGATGGAAGCCCGAGTCGTATATTAGATAGTTATGTCCAATTTCTGGAACTGTTACTGTTATCGAAAAATTTGGTACCGCAGCGTTGGCTGCTGATGGCAACTGAAAGCTTCCAACAACCGTGTCATCTGTTGTAATTATCGTACCATCTGTATCGACCAAATAGTAAGTATTGATGTTATTGCTTGAACCCGGGTCGATCGTTCCAGTGAGCGTTAGGTCGCCCGCCACAAGGACTCCCGCGTAATTTGCCACACCTTCCGGGGTCAGCGGCGGCAACGTCTTGGACGAACTAACGGCAATATCCCATGCTCCGCCAAGGCCGGCCGCGCCGACCAGCGACGTCGAGGCACAAACGTCCGCGCCAACGGCCTCTTCCAGCGTCGCCATGAACCGTTCGCCGGCATCCCCGAACGCTGTTTGGCAGCTCCACAGCCGAAGCTCGCCATTTGCTGCAAGCGCCCTGCCGATGGCGGCGAAACCATCAGCCGCATCCTGCAATTTTTCGACCGACCATTCTCCCGCAGTGAACACGACCCGCCCAGGCGCGCCGTGCGCCATGATGTGGACCGCATCCAGGCCTTCGTGGCCTTCAAGGCCAGCGGCGATCTGCTGCGCCGGCCGCCGGCGGCCGTCGAGCACGACAGCCCGGACTTCGGGCCTCAGATTGCCGAGAACTGTCTGAACGTCGGAGACCGAAGGATCCAGAAAGAGAATTTCAGAGACGCGGGCCATAACCGGCTCCTGTTGGCTTTGAATTCAATTCAAGGGGAAACCGCTCACCGACCTGACCGGCGAGCGACGGGAACAAGCAGCGGCGTCATCTTCCGGGCGCCCCGACGGCACCATCGGGACGTTGAACCGCAGGGATCTCCACCCGCAGGAAGCTCGCGACCTGGAAATTGCCGCCATCGTCAAACGTGCCGATCGCCAATGAGCCGGCAGTGCTTGGGACCTTGACGGTGAGCGCGACGGCGAGGCTTCGCTTGACGGCCTTGGGAAGAATGACCTGACCGACGATCGAGTTCTTGGCGGTGTCGAGCACGAAATAGGTTACGTTCTCGGTCGAGTCGCCTATGGGCAGGACGCCTCGGACGGTGACTTCCATGACCGCAAAGCTCGCTGTGTAGCTCATTACATCCTCCTCGATCGGTTGCGACTTGCGCCGCCGCTTTTCTTTCGTCCTTTGGGTTTCAGTCAGTGCGGAGCGCCCGCCGCCGGCCTGGGCGGGCCACGTTGGCGAGAGCCGAAAAAGTTCCAAGTTCATGAAAGCGCCGCAGCTTCCGAGACGAGCGCATGGCAGTCGCTGGTGAACTCTTGAGGGCGGCGAGTTTTGGGCAGGGCGGAGACAGAGCGAGACGGGAAGCCGCGCCAGCGCGACACCGTTTGGTGGGCGATATCACTCGAACCACTGTCAACTCCATCACGCGTGTCGCGATTTTCTCGACGACGACTGCGAGAGGGAACCGACTACTGGCGATGGAACATCAATGGGGAGACGGCCGACCGTGGATCACAGGCTGAAGCTGACCCGACGATACGCTTGCACGCCTAAAGCAGTGCGCCTTCACGCATGAAGGGCTTGCTCCCGGATACTCCTACTAGCTCAGCAGACATACGCGAAACGGCGGTCCTTTCGCTCGATCGCGGATACCCTCCCGTTACATTAGACATTAGTAAATTCGAAATTTATAACCTTGTAAATGGTTTAGTTTACAACTTATGAATAGCAGAACTGCGATGCACTATGGGCCCGGTCGGAAGGACGTTGAAAATCCGAGGCTTAGACCGGTGCCGCTAGTCAAGAAAAAATTGCTTGCGGCCAGGTCCTGCCCTGCCTGGCAGCGTCTCGATTTGTTCGGGGAGGTCCGGCCGGCTCTTGCCGTTGCGAAAAGGCTGGCTCACCATAGGCGAAGGCGGCGTGGTAGCGGGCGACCTGAAACCGCCCGAAAAAGCGCAACTTGCCCGATAGAACCCGCGAGTTTTGCCACAAGGCCTGGCAATGATCGCGCGGGGGCATGCATAGAGCGTAAACTCGGATGAATACTCATCTAAAAGGATTGCTGTCGCAGATGGCAGAGCGGTGCAAATATGATTGTCTCAGCTCGCAGTCATCCGAGGGGCGACAGTCAAAAACATGACAAGCGGCAAACATCTTTGCCTCAAATGATCGTCGATTTTGAAACGGCAAATTGCAGGTGCTGGTTCGCAGCGCCTGGTGTGCGCGGCGGGCCGCAAGCACCCCCTTTTCACAATTTCGAACAGGCGTGCAAGAAACGCCGCCGCGCTGAGGGATTGGCATGAGCACCATCGGCCTGTGTATGATCGTCAAGAACGAGACGAAAGTCATCCAGCAATGCCTGACCAGCGTCCTGCCGCTTGTCGACTATATTCTCATCGTCGACACGGGTTCCACGGACGGCACGCAAGACCTCATCCGCGGCTTTCTCACTGCACACAACGTCGCCGGTGCCGTCATCGACGAGCCCTGGCGGGACTTTGCATACAACCGCAGCTTCGCCCTCGAGAGACTGCGTGAGGTTGAGACTGTCGACTATGCGATGATCATCGATGCCGACGATGTGCTGATCCAGGATCCCGACTTCGAGCCCACCGTCTTCAAATCGCGGATGGAACACGATTTGTACGACGTCGAGGTGTCTCATGGCGGCATTTCGTTCTATCGCCCGCAGATCTGCCGCAACCGACTGCCTTTCTCCTTCAAAGGTGTGCTGCACGAATATCTCGAGGCTCCTCCAGGCCCCATCACGAGACAGAACGCCGAGGGGTTCCGCATTGCGACAGGACGCGGCGGAGCCCGCAGTCAGAACCCGCGAAAATACCAGGACGATGCGGCCGTGCTGGAGAATGCGCTTACAACCGAGACCGACCCGTTCCTGATCTCGCGCTACACCTTCTATCTCGCGCAGAGCTACCGAGATTGCGGTGAACGTGAAAAGGCGCTGCAACACTATCTGAAGCGCGCCGAACTTGGGTTTTGGAGCGAGGAGATCTACGTAAGCCTGCTCGAGGCCGGCAACCTCATGGCAGCCCTCGGGCGGGACTTCGAAGAGGTCGTCGCGGTTTACGAGCGTGCGACCCAGACCGTACCCACTCGCGGGGAAGCTCTGCACGCAGCGAGCAACTATTGCCGCAACCAAGGCCGGAACGCCGAAGGGCAGGAGTTTGCGCGTCGCGGCCTGGACCTCAAGGAGCCAGTCGGCCTGTTCGTTCAGCCTTGGGTATATGACTACGGGCTGCTCGACGAGTTTTCGGTCAACGCATATTGGGCGGGCGCATATCGGGAGTCGCTCGATGCCTGCCTGAAATTGCTGGCTTCCGACAAATTGCCGCCGGACATGGTGAAGCGCGTGGCCGCCAATGCCCGTTTCGCCTCCGACAAGCTCCAGGTCCGCGAGTCACCGGAATTGGGAAGGCTCGGCGCCGAGAGCTTGGTCGAGCAGCACAGGCTGGTTGCGCAGCGTCCGCTGCGCTCGCGGCTAAGGGGCACACCGCGCGTCCTGGTCGCGATATTGGCCAAACAGAAAGAATCCGCGCTCCCGCTTTACCTGGCATGCATCGAGTCGCTCGACTACCCTAAGGACTCGATCGTCCTCTACATCCGAACAAACAACAACACCGATAGAACCGAGCAGATATTGCGCGAGTGGGTGGAGCGCGTCGGCCACCTCTATGCGGCGGTCGAGTTCGACAGTTCGGACGTAGCCGACCGGGTCGAGAAGTTTCGCGAGCACGAATGGAACGAGACGCGTTTCAAGGTGCTTGGCCGGATCCGCAACATCAGCCTGCGCAAGACCCTCGAGCACAATTGCGACTTCTATTTCGTCGTCGACGTCGACAATTTCGTGCGGTCGGCCACGCTGCGAGAGCTGGTCGCGCTCGACTTGCCGATCGTGGCGCCGCTGCTGCGCTCCATCTCGCCGGGCCAATACTATTCGAACTACCACGCCGAGGTCGACGCGAACGGCTACTATGCGAAGTGCGATCAATATGGCTGGGTCCTCAACCGCCATGTGCGCGGCGTCATCGAGATGCCGCTCGTGCACTGCACCTATCTTGTGCGCGCCGACGTGCTGACCGAGCTGACATATGAGGACGGCACATCGCGATATGAATATGTCATCTTTGCCGACAGCGCCCGACGATCCGGCATCGTCCAGTACATGGATAACCGGCAGGTCTACGGCTACATCACCTTCGGCGATCATGAATATTACGTGAGTGGCGGGATCGAACGCGCAGGCGAGCTTTTGCGCAACGCGGGCGACGTCCCCTTGTTGAGCGGCGCTACGGGCTCTGGGCCCGCTCCGATGCTGGCGCGACCCGAGCTGACGGACCCGCCGAAGATACATCTGATCAACCTGGACCGCAGCGCCGAGCGCTGGAACAGGTATCAAAGTCATAATTGGCATCTGATGCACAATACGGTTCGCGTGTCGGCCGTCGACGGCGCTTCCCTGGACAGGAACGCGCTCATCGAGGACGGTATGATCACCGATGACTGTCCCTATCCCCCGGGGACACTGGGATGCGCGCTATCTCATATCGATTTGTGGAAGCGGTCGGTTTCGGAGAACAGGACGATTACCGTCTTTGAAGATGACGTTCGCGCATCGTATCGATTCATGGAGGAGTCCGCCGACATCCTGTCCCGAGCGCCGGCAGGTTGGGACCTGATACAGTGGGGTTATATAATTGATCCCTCGTTCATCTGGCTGGATTTCGGTCTTACGAACGCCAAGCTGGAATTCTACGATCGCCGCTACGCCAACAGAACTGCGTTGTTTCAGTCGGAAAAGTTCCCCAGATCGCTCATCCGCCTGCAGCATTCATTTGGAACGCAGGCCTACACCGTCTCGCCAAGAGGGGCGCGAATCCTTCTCGAGAAGTTGCTGCCGCTGCGAAGCCGCCTTGTCCCATTTCCCGGGACTCCCGTGGTGCTGGACGACACCGGCATCGATTGCGCGATGTGTGGGGCCTATGGCTCGATGCAGGCTTACCTCTGCATGCCGCAACTCGTTGTCCTGGATGACGGGCTGCCTTCAGATCGAACAACTACGGACCACGGTTAGAAAGGAACAGCTAGCACCTGACTGATGCTGTTTCCGCTCCGAGACAGTCTCATACTGCCATTGGATCATATGTAAACTCCGGCGCGAGTGATCTTCCTTGAACCATACATCTACAAACAACGGATTGCGTATACACACAATAATATTTTGTTGGCCAAATAAGGTCGACAACGTCACCAGGATATATCAACAGGCACGCCTTCGGTCTGCAAAAGCTACCGTCATTGACTCTTCTCTGGATCCTATTCCAGAAGGTGTCATCAATGACGATTGGCTGAAGATTGATAGCAGTCATTACTACGGAATGGCCTTCAAAAGAGCTCTTGAATGTTTTGATGGCGATATTCTCTTGCAGATACAAGGAGACGTCCTAGCCGATGATTTTGGTAAGTTGGTCGATTTGTGCTACAAGCGATTCTATAATGACTCGAGTCTGGGGATTTGGTCTCCCGAAATCGACAACACGGCGTTCCCCACGCGAAACGTGGAGATCATGAATACGCGCGATCCACATCTAAAGGTCGTTGCGATGACAGACTGCATCGTATGGGCGCTGACGGTTTCCGTCGTTAGATTCCTGCGCACGCTTGAATATAGCGACAACAATCTTGGCTGGGGAATCGATTGGGCAGCTTGCGCCTACAGCTTCGCGAACAAGCTGTCGGTCATGCGGGATGCGTCAGTTTCCGTAATACACCCTCCTGGCAGTGGTTACGGTCATGAGGAGGCCAGGCGGCAACAAGCCATGTTTTTGTCTCAACTTGGTAGAGCTGAGGCAATCCAGTACGCGCTCCTTTCTCGCCGTGTGTTCGGAAGATAAAAAATTATGAATGCGATCGGATCCAACATTTGCGCTCCTGCATACTCGTCAAGAAATGTACAACCGCGAACCCATCTCTACTGCCAGCAATCATGAGGTGACGTCGGTTGCTGAGAAGGCGAGAATTTACGGGGCTGGTTTTCGTCCTCGCGGCCCTCGCGTCGGTTTCAACAATGGTCAAGCGGCGAAGCAGTAGCACGCAGGGCAATTCCACGGCCCCATCGCCGTCATCTCCCGAAACCGTGCCCTCGACCTCCCTTCTCACCGCCCCGATCGAGCTTGCCGGAGACTGGGGCGGCATGCTGGAGGGTGCGGCCGTTCAGGTGGTCGAGCGCATGCGGCACGCATGCCTTGACGGGGTCCGCCTGGTCTCCGATCGCCAGCCGACGCGACTGCGCGTCGAGGAACATACATCCGGGCCACCGGCCATCTGGCTGCATCGCGACGGCAGCAGCATGGCCTGGATCATCGTCGATATCGGCGAGCGGGACTGGTCGAAGCTTGCCTACCAGTTCGGGCATGAACTCGGCCATGTGTTTGCCAACAGCTGGCAGGCCGATGCCAAACCTGCCCCGCCCTGCCAATGGCTCGAGGAAGCCATGGTCGAAGCCTTCTCGCTGCGCGGACTGGGTCGCTTGGCGAAGGACTGGAAGAAGAACCCGCCCTTCGCAGGCGACAACGCCTTCGGCGACGCCATTGGCAAGTATCGCGAGAACATCATCAAAGGCTACGCCGCTTTGGCGGACGCCCAGGGGCTTACCCAGGATCCAGCCCTTTGGTTCGCCAATCACCAAAGCGAAATCGAGGTTCCGAACCTCAATCCATTCGCAAAACCCATGGCCCTCAACATCCTGGCGGAATACGAACGGGTGCCGGATTGCGTTGAGGCGCTGGGCGCGCTCAACCGCTGGCCGGGGCGCAGCGGCATTCCGATCGCCGACTATCTGTCGCAATGGGCAAAAAGCTGTGCCGATCTGCAGGCTTCACCGCGACTGCCGCAGCACTTGCGCGACATGCTGCATATTGCTTAGCGCATCCCCTCGCCCGATCGCTTAGGCGCCCCAGCTCACATGCGAACCGAAGCCGTCAGACGCCGCGTCTGGATGTCGGAGCCGTGCTGCGTGGGGCCAAAGCCGACCTGCCGGGATCGATGAAAGGCGCCCAGTAGTCGACCGACTCGCGGATCATGGCGACGACCTGATGGTCGACAGGCTCGCGCTCGCGAAACGACAGCTCGAGGCAGATCTCGTTGTCGGTGCCGCCGCCGCGCCGCACCGTCTCTAGGAATTTTTGGGGCGTGATGCGGCCATCCTTGTTGTGGGCCTCGGTGAAGGGCCAGTGGCCGCCCTTGTTCATCGACGATTGCTTGATGTGAATGATCGGGGACTCCCGCGGGAAAGCCTCGGCCCAGGCATAAGGGTCGATGTCGGCGGGATTGCTCGACGTCACGTCGCCATGGTCGATGTCGACCATCATCTTCAGCGGAATGGCAAGACCGGCGGCCTCGATCTGCTCGTGCAGCGCCCGGCAGCTCTCGATGGTTTGGCCGAACTCGCGGCCGACCGACATCGGCTCCCAGAACAGATAGGTCAATCCGGCCGCCCTGGCGTGCTCGGCGACCTCGCGCCAGCACTCCATCGCGATGTCGAGGAGGCGGGCGCGGCGTTCGGGATCGTCATAGTCCTTATGAGTGAAGATGGCGAACTGCGTGCCGATGCCGCTCGCGCCAAGCTCAACCGAGATGTCGGCGAAGGTCTTGAACCAGTCGACATAGTAGCGGCGGACATCGGCATCCGGGTGGCCGAAATGGTTGAGCCGACCATAGGGACCGGTCATGCCGGAGGTGATGCGCACGCCGGTGCGCGCCAGAGCTGCGCGGAACAGCCGGATAAACTTAGCGATCGTCGCCGCCGGCCAGCCGGGATTGACGAACTCATGCGTGAGCTGGACGTCCCTGATGCCGATGTCATAGGCGATGGCGTCGATCAGATCGTCTGGATCAGCGAAGCGGTTGACCAGGGGATTGGTGTTCAGCGACAGTGTGAAAGGCAAGATCTCACCTCCTGCTCAGGCCTGCCAGACGAAGCTTGGCAGGACAAAGTCCGGCCGGGCGCCGTGACCGGCAAACAGCTCGTCAAGCTCCTGACCACTCATCGCGGCTAGTATGCCGGAACGCACAAGCGCCGATGACAAGCCGGCACCAGAAGCGCCGGCAATGTCGTGCTCGACGCTGTCGCCTATCCCGACAACGCTTTCGCGCGCAGGATTGCCCAGCCTGTCGAGCGCGGCCTCGTAGATCGCCCCATACGGCTTGCCGATCCATTCGACCCGGCCGCCGAGTTCCTCGTACAGCTCGGCGATCCGGCCGGCGCCGAAACGCGGCCCCGATCTGGTCAACATGATCCTGTCGGGATTGGTGCACAGGCACGGCACGCCGGCCTGCGCCGCAGGCGCCAGCAAATGACGATAGTGGTCGAGCTCGAAGCGGTCGCCTTCACTTGCCGACAGCAGGATGATGTCGGCGCGGCCGGCGTCATCGACCAGCTCGAGATCGAGCCCGTCGACAGCGCTCCTGTCGCCATCGCGCGCAATCAGCAGGCAGCGTGTGCCGGACGCAAGGCCGGGGTGCCCTGCCAGCCCGGCAAATCGCCGCCAGGCGACTTCCCCGGAGCTGAGAAAGATATCCCAGGAGCCGCGCTTGAAGCCTAGCCCGACCAGGCGATCCTCGTTCGGGGCCGACCGCTTGCCGGAATTGGACAAAAGCACAACCGACTTCCCGGCGGCCTTCAGTTTCGACAGCGCCTCGATCGCCCCTGGATAGGCGACGCTGCCGTCATGGAGGACGCCGAACTGATCGATGAGGAAATGATCGTAGCGGCCGGCGAGGTCAGCAAGGTCTCGCAGCGCCACGGGTTTGGTCGTGGCGCTGCTCACAGAAGCCCCGCCTGGCGTGCGCCCTGAAGTGCCAGCCTTGCCGTTCCGGCCGCCGCTTCCTCGCAAAGCGCATCAAGAAAGGGCACGCCCAGCTTCTTCCCGCGGATTGCCGTCCACGCCGGGTTGCGCGCGCCGCCGCCGACGCTGCGAACGGATCGCAGCTCCGGCCCGCCGAGATCGGCAAGCTGGCGGTAGCCGCGTGCTTCGATGGCGGCAATGCCCTCCAACATCGCCTGCAGGAAAAGCGCGTCATCCGCCGGGCGCGGTTCGAGGCGCGGCGCGAGGCCGGCATCGGCGATCGGAAAGCGTTCGCCGGGGCCAATCAAGGGATAATAATCGAGGCCGGTCGGCCGGTCCGGCTTTATCGACCCGGAGAGTTCGACGATGCGCTCGACGGGAAAGAAATGCGCCAGCACCTTGCCGCCGGTGTTCGACGCGCCGCCGGCCAGCCAGGCGTCGCCGATGCGGTGGCTGTAGATGCCGAACTGAGGCGCAAACAGGGGCGTCTCGCACAGTGCCTTGAGCGTCAGAGAGGAGCCGAGCGCGGTGACGGCGTCGCCGACGCGGGCGGCTCCGGTGGCAAGAAAGGAGGCGCAGCCGTCAGTGGTGCCGGCGACCACCACTGCATCGCCGGCCAGCCCGAAGCGTTTCGCGCTCTCGGCGCTGATCGCTGCGATCGCCGTCCCCGGCGGAACGACCTGCGGCAGCAAGGCCATGTCGGCGCCGGTCCTGCCGATCCAATCGGGCCAGCGGCGCCGAACCGGGTCATAACCGGTCTTAAGCGCATTGTTCTCGTCGCTAACGGCGAAACGTCGGGTGAGACGGCCGGCGATCCAATCGGCCTGGTGGAGAACCCGGGCCGGCCTCAATCTGCTTTGGAACAGCAGCAGCTTGGCAAGGCCGGAGGTGGCGCCATGCGCTGCGCTTTCCGGCGGCGCCTCGGCAGCGATCGCCGAGAGAATGGCGGCGTCCTCGACCTTGTCGGAATACATCAATGCCCCGCTCAGCGGCTCGCCGGCGCGGTCGACCGGCAGCATGGTGCCGGAGGTGCCGTCGACGGCAAGCGCGCGAACCTGGCCGGCATCGACCCGAGCAAACAGCGCCGTGAGGGCCGCCTCGATCGCGCGCCACCATGTCGCCGGGTCCCGCCAATCGGTCCCGAAATCGGCGAGCGCGACGCCAGCCTGGCCGTGGATCGCAAAGCTCGCGTCCATGGCGACGGCGCGCACGCCCGAGGTGCCGACGTCGATGCCGACGACGAGCCCGGTCATTGCAGCGATGCCCCGCTGCGCCGGTTCAACTCTTGGCGATATTTCTCCGCGTCCCAGTTGAGCAGCTCGGCATTCTCCTGCGGGCTGAGATAGTTGACGTGCGCCGCCGGATCGACGCGCGCGGCGACATCGGCCAGGCAGCGCGCCATCGCTTCGGCGCCGGCATCGGCGTCACGCCGCATCAGGACGCCCTTGCCGGGAAACAGGATCGATACGGGAGATGGCTCGCCGCACGCGCTCATCCTCGCGGCGACAGCGGCGGCGTTCTCTTTCGGGCCAGCGATCACTGATCCGATACCCAGGAAGATGACGTGGTCGGGATAGAGGCTGCCGGACGCCGCGATGCGGCAACTGACGAGGTCGGTCGCCGCCGCGTGCGCCTCGACGGCACGCGGAAGGCGGTAGTCGCTGCCCATGGCCAGTCGCAGCAACGCGTCAACATCGGGCGCCGGAGCGGCACGCGCCGGGCGGGCAAGCAGGCCGCTGACGCGCCGCAGCAGCAGGCTCGCCTCGGCGACGGTGTCGCCGGCAACGACGAGCCCGTGATTGCCGAGCACCAGCACGTCGGTGCGCGGCCCCAGCCGCTCGGCCATGCCCTGCGCCAGCGGCAGGCCCGGCCGGCGATAGGGCACGAAAGCCCAGTCGAGACCGCGCAGGCGTTCGGCAAGCAGCGCTTCGGCGTTGGCCTGAACCGCAGCGGCGATGGTCTCGACACAATGGACGTGGACGACGATCTTCTGCGGCAGCAGCGCATGCACGGTGGTTTCGATGGAAGGCCGCAGCCGGTGCAGGTTGAGATCGGCCGGCGTGAACTGGTCGGCTTTCTCCGCCGCCGGGCTGCGTCGCGCCACCGCCTCGAGCAAAGGCGCCAATTCCACAGGCACCATGATATCGCTGGCCGCCGCATTCATCAGCCAGGTGCCGGACGCCTTGATCCACAACAGACCAGCCTGCTTGAGCGAGGTGTTGCCGCCGGCGCCCTGGACGAGCAGCGGATCGGCGCCGACGCTGGCCGACAGACTACGAAGCGCCTGTAACTCGGCGTCCTCCTGATCGATGCGAGCAGCCATCAGCCTGCCTTCGCCAATCGATTGGCGCACCAGTCCTCGAAGGCCGCACGCTCCGGCGGCGAAAGATGCAGCCCATGCTTGGTGCGGCGGTCCAGAATGTCGGCGGCTGTCGAAGCCCATTCGTGTTCGAGCAAATAAGCGGCCTCGCGTTCGAAGAAGTCCCTGCCAAACTGCCGCCCGAGGTCAGCGACGGAGCTGGCGGCGCCGACCAGGGCGCGGGTGCGCGTTCCGTAGAGGCGGCCATAATGCTTGAGCAGGGAGGCCGGCATCCACGGATAGTCGCGGCCAAGATCGCCGAGGAACTGTTCGAAGTCGGCGTTGGCAATATCGCCGCCGGGCAGATGCGCATCGGAAGTCCAGGCCTTGCCCATGTTCGGAAAGAAGGGCCGGATGCGATCCAGCGCGTGCTCGGCCAGCTTGCGAAACGTGGTGATCTTGCCGCCGAAGATCGACAGCAGCGGGGCCTGGCCTTCCGGCGCGTCGAGTTCGAAGATGTAGTCGCGGGTCACCGCGCTTGGGTTGTCGGCATTGTCGTCATAGAGCGGCCGAACGCCGGAGAAGGAGTGAACGAGGTCGCCGCGCGAAAGCCCACGTTTGAAGTAGCGGTTGACGACCTTGATCAGGTAGTCGATCTCGCTGCCGTCCGCTTTGACGTCCTCGGGCCGACCTTCGTAGGGAATGTCGGTGGTGCCGATCAGCGCCAGATCGTTCTGGTAGGGATTGATGAAGATCACCCGCTTGTCGTCGTTCTGGACGAGATAGGCCTGCCGCCCTTCCCAGAATTTCGGCACGACGATGTGGCTGCCCTTGACCAGGCGAACATTGCGCTTGGAGTTCTGACCGGCGACACGGTTGACGACGTCGTTGACCCAAGGGCCGGCCGCATTGATCAGCGCCCGCGCCCGCACCGTCGTCTTCACGCCGGTGCTCCCGTCGCGCATCTCGACGACCCACAGGCCGTTCTCGCGGCGGGCGGCGGTGCAGGCAGTGCGGGTGAAGACCCTCGCCCCGCGTTCGGCTGCATCGAGCGCATTGAGGATCACCAGCCTGGCGTCGTCGACCCAGCAATCCGAATATTCGAAGCCCCGCTTGAAGGCATCCTTGATCGGCGCGCCCTCCGGCGCCTTGCGAAGGTCGAGCATGCGCGTGGCGGGCAGCCGCTTGCGGCCGCCGAGATGGTCGTAGAGGAACAGGCCGAGCCGCACCAGCCAGGCCGGCCGATCGTCGGGACTGTGCGGCAGCACGAAGCGCATCGGCCAGATGATGTGCGGGGCGGATTCGAGCAGCACCTCGCGCTCGATCAGCGCCTCGCGGACCAGGCGGAACTCGTAATATTCGAGGTAACGCAGGCCGCCATGGACCAGCTTGCCGGAGCGGGAACTGGTGCCTTCGGCAAGATCGTCCTTCTCGCACAGGATGACGGACAGGCCGCGGCCGGCCGCATCGCGGGCGATGCCGGCGCCGTTGACGCCGCCGCCGATGATGAAGAGGTCGACGATCTCGCTGCCGCCGGTCATCCGCGCTGATCTCCGATACCGCTTCTGTGCATCGTCGCGGCGCCTTCAGCAGGGATTGACCGGCGGCAGGCCGGCAAGGAAGCGGCGCACCTCCTCGGCCGCCTGCTCGGCCGCATAGGTGACGGTGCGTACCGACGCGCCCGCGATGTGCGGGGTGAGCGTCACGTTCGGCAGCTGCAGCAACGGCCAGTCGGCAGGCACCGGCTCGACGGCGAAAGTCTCCAGCATGGCGCTGGCGATCTGGCCGGAAAGCAACGCGTCGTAGAGCGCGTCGTAATCGACCAGCGGCCCCCGCGCCGTGTTGATGAAGATGGCGCCGGGCTTCATCCTGGCGATGCTTTCCTTGTTGATCAGGCCCCTCGTCTCATCGGTCACCCGGGGATGGATCGTCACCACATCGGAACGGCCAAGGAGGTCGTCCAGCGCGACCAATTCCACCCCCGCGTTGCGGTCTTCCGCGCTCAATTGCACATAGGGATCGCAGACCAGGATACGGCAACCGAAGGCGCGCAGCAGGCGCACCACCTTGGTGCCGATATTGCCGTAGCCAACGACGCCGACGGTCATTTCGCTGAGCTCGCGGCCGGTGCGGTCGGCACGGTAGAGATCGCCGCGCCACTCGCCCTTGCGCAGGGCCTCGTGACCGACGCGGATCAGGCGCGTTTCGGCCAGGATGGCGCCGATCGTGAATTCGGCGACGGCGCTGGCGTTGCGGCCGGGGACATTGACGACCCGGATGCCGTGGGCCCTGGCGGCAGCCATGTCGATGTTGATCGGACCGCCGCGCGAAACCGCCACCAGCTTCAGTGCCGGAAGGCGCCGCATCATGCCTTCCGACAGTGGCGCAAGCTGGGTGACCAGGATCTCGGCATCGCCGATGAAGCCGACCACCTCGTCCGGATGGCCAAAATACTCCTTGATCTTGTCGAGGCCGAGCGCCGGATTGCCGAACTCCATCGGTTGGTCGGGCCAGGCGGTTTCGAGGGTGCGGATGTCGAGGCTGTCGCCGCACGCCTTCTCAATCTGAGACCGGAACACATCCGGAAGCATGAAGCGGTCGCCGATGATCGCAATCTTTCTGTGCATGCCAGTTCTCAATTCACCTTCGATGCAGCCATCAACCGCCAGACCGGGCGCAGCGCCTCATGTGCCATTGCGTAGGAGGGAGCCATGGCTTCGTATTTGGCGGCGAGCTCCCGGTCGCTGGGCTCGGCCCGGCCAAGCAGCGGTGTCACCCATTCGCCGACGCAGTCGTCCATCGACGGATAGAGGCCGACGCAGACGGCGGCGATCATCGCCGCGCCAGCCGCCCCCGCCTCCTCGCGCGCGCTGATGCGAATGTCAGCGCCCACGGCAGCGCCGAGAATCCTGCGCAGCGCCGGGCTGCGGGCCGCGCCGCCGGTGAGGCGGATCTCGCTCGGCAGCGGACCCATGGCGGCGTAGCAATCGCGCGCCGCGAAGGCGAGGCCCTCGAAGACCGCGCGCACCATGTCGGCATAGCTGTGCCGCGAAGAAATGCCGACGAAGCCGGCCCTGGCATTGGCGTCGACAAACGGCCCCCGCTCGCCGGCCTCCGAGACATAGGGCTGATAGATCAGCGATGCCGGCTGCGACGAGGCGATCCATTGTTCGACCAGCGCGATCATCTCGCCGTTCGAGCGCGTGATGCCTTGCGAGGCGAGGATGCCGGAGGCGAGGCCGAGCACCCAGTCGATGTTGAGCGTCGCCGCCATGTTCGACTGCATCTGGGCGAAGACGCCGGGCGCCGGCATGGTCATCGTGTAGCCGGTCTTGGCTTCGTTGAGCAGCACCTCGTCCGGCGTCTCGGCCAGCCGCATATGCATGCCGGTGGAACCGATGATCGAGCAGCCCGGCTTGCGCTGACGGTCGAACAGGCCGGCGCCGAGCGCCGTGCAGACGACGTCGACATAGGCGAGCACGACCGGCGTGCTGGCAGTGAGCCCCGTCGCTTCGGCAGCCTCCTGCGAAAGACTGGCGCTCTGCCTGGTGCCGTCGACGATCGGCGGCAGCAGATGCCTGAGGTCTGCCAAGCCCAGCACCTCGAGCACGTCATCGTCATACTCGCGGGTGCGAAAATCGCCGAAGGTGAAGGTGCTTTCGGAAGGATCAGTGGCGCGCTCGCCGGTCAGGCGGAAATAGAGCCAGTCCTTGCAGTGGAACGCGGTCGCCGCCTGGCCGAGCATGCCCGGCATGTTGCGTTTCATGAACACGAACTGCGAGCCCTGCTGGCAGGCAGCGAGGCCGCTGCCGGTCCTCTCGAAGCGCAGCCGGTCTTCGGGCCTGGCGCGGATCTCGTCGACGATGCCGGCCGCACGCGCGTCGAGCCATAGCCAGCCTTTTGCAACCGGTTCGCCCCGCTTGTCGATCAGCCATGTGCCGTCGCCCTGCCCTGTCACGGAAATGGCGATGACGCGCTCGGCGAGGTTGGGCACCTTCTCAGCCAGCTGGCGCAAGGTGGTGGCTGTATCGGTCCATGTGCGCGCCAAATCCTGCTCGGCGCCGCCGCCCGGCAAGGTTTCGTATCGGTTCGGAAGCGCCGCGGCCGCGATCTGGCGGCCCGCCGTATCGAAAGCGACGGACTTGATGACAGACGTGCCGGCGTCGATGCCGATCAGCACATCCCGCATCAGGCGAGCTCCATGCCGTGCGCAATGGCGTTGCCGCTCGCCTGGTCGAAAACGTGCAGATTGGCCGGGTCGATGCTGACCTTGATCGGCTCGCCCAGTTCCAGGCGCGTGCGGTCATGCTCGACCAGAACCAGCGAGCCGCCGGCGAAATCGGCCGCGATGTGCGTCTGGTCGCCCAACCATTGATTGGCAGAGACGGTGGCCGGAACGCCGTCCTTGGAACGGCGGACCGCATAGGGTCTGACTCCGATGACGACTCGTTCCCGGCTCAGAAGCAGGTCGCGCACCGGCGCGCTGAAGGCATCCTGGTCGTAGTCGAGCGAGAGGCCGTCGGGGAGCCGCAGATTGACCTTGCCGGCGGCGCTTCCGACAAACGCTTCGAATACATTCATCGGCGGCTCGCCGACAAAGGTACCGGTGAACAGGTTCGCCGGCCGTTCCTTGATCCTTTGCGGCGTGTCGAACTGCTGCAGCACGCCACCCTCCATCACCGCGATGCGATCGGCCAGAGCGTTGGCCTCGGTCTGGTCGTGGGTGACCAGGATCGCGGTCAGGCCGCGCTCCTTGATGAAATGCTTGATGCGGCCACGCAGGACGGCGCGCAGTTGCGGCTCGAGCTGGCCCATCGGTTCGTCGAGGAGATGCAGATCGGCATTGCGGATCAACGCCCTGCCGAGGCTGGCGCGTTGCTGCTGGCCGCCCGAGATGGAGCTTGGATAGCGGTCGAGAATGTCCTCGATCTCGAGCAGCTTGGCGATGTTGGCGACCTTGGCTTCGACGTCGCCCTTGTGCAGCCTGGAGGCCTTCAGGGCGAAGGCCATGTTCTCGCGCACGGTGAGCGGCGGATAGAGCGAATAGCCCTCGAAGGCCATCGCCACATTGCGCCTCACCGGCGCCAGCATGTGCACCTTGCGGCCGGCCACCGAAATCTCGCCGCGCGAGACCTCCTCGAAGCCGGCGATCATGCGCAAAGTCGAAGTCTTGCCACAGCCCGAGGAGCCCAGCAGCGCGACGATCTCGCCCTTGGCGATCTCGATCGTCAGGTTCTTGACCGCATGCACGCCGCGATCGATCGGGCCATAGAACTTGTCGACACCGGAAATGCTTAGGGCACTGGTGCTCATGCCGCTTCTCCGTTGCGCAGATTGACGACGTTCTTCGAGCCGATGCGCTCGCCGTTCGCCTGGTCGAAGAGCAGCGCGCTCTTCGCATCGACGGCGATATGGGTCTTGCCGCCGCTGTGCCCCGGCGTGCCGGCCGGCCGCGAGACGAGGATTTCGCGGCCGCGCACGGTGCGCACCAGCGTGACGATCTTCTCATTGAGCGGCGTCTCGGCCTCGACCGTTACCGGAATGGCGCCCGGTTCGCGCTCGCCAGCGAAATGCAGCGCCTCGGGCCGCAGGCCGATGATGCAGTCACGACCGATCGCCGCCTCGGGCGCGCCCGCCAGATGCACCTGCACATTCGACAGCCCGATATAGATGCCCTTGCCATCGCGCTGCGGCTTGACGTCGAGCAGATTGATGGTCGGATCGCCGAACAGCCGTGCGATCTCGATATTGGCAGGCTCGCGGTAGATCTGCTCGGGCGTGCCGAGCTGCATGACCACGCCTTGCGACATGACGGCAATGCGGTCGCCGAGCGCCATCGCCTCCTTGTAGTCCTGGGTGACGTAGATGACGGTCGCGCCGCGGTCGGCGAGCAGCCGCGGCAGCTCCAGGCGCATCTCGAAACGCAGCTTGGCATCGACGTTGCGCAGCGGATCGTCGAGCAGGAGCAGCGGCGGCGAGCCGACCAGCGCACGGGCAAGCGCGGTTCGCTGTTTCTGCCCGTTGGACAGCGCGCGCGGCTTGTGGGAGAGCACATGGCCGATCTTCAGCAGCTTGGCGACGCTTTCAACACCGGTTTTGATGGAGCTTTCGGACGTGCGCTTGGCCTCGAGCGGCGTGGCGATGTTCCCGAAGGCGCTCATATGGGGAAACAGCGCGAAGTTCTGAAAGGCCATGCCGACGCCGCGGAATTCGGCATCGACATCGGTCATGTCCTCGCCGCCGATGAGGATCTCGCCCTCGTCAGGGTCGATGACGCCGGCGACAAGCCGCAGAAGCACGGTCTTGCCGGCGCCGGAGGGTCCGAACAGGACCAGCGTCTCGCCATCGGCCACAGTCAGTGACAGGTTGTCGAGGACCGTCTGGCTCTTGTAGCGCTTGACGATGTTCTTGAGCTCGAGGCTGGCCATCCGAACTACCCTTTCACAGCACCGAGCGACAGACCTTCGACGAGATAGCGTTGCGCATAGAGCGCCAGCGCCAGCGTCGGCGTGATCGACAGGACAATCGCCGCCGAGATCTGGCCGTACTGGATGCCCGAAGAGGTGATGAAGGCGAGCGCACCGACCGTCACCGGCTGCTTGTCGGCGGAGGCGAGCACCAGCGCGAAGACGAAATTGTTCCAGGCAAAGATGAAGGCGAGCAGGCCAGCAGCCGCAATGCCTGGCCCGGCAAGCGGCAGCGCGATCTTGCGGAAGGTGGCGAACCAGGAATGGCCGGCGATGCGGTAGGCGTATTCGATGTCGGCCGGAATGTCCTCGAAATAGCCGCGCACGATCCACAGGATGAGCGGCAGGCAGATCAGCTGGTAGACCCAGATCAGCCCGATATAGGTGTTGGCCAGCCCCAGCTTCTGGAAATAGAGGGTAAGAGGCAGAAGCACCAACAGCGCCGGCGCGAAGCGGAACGACAGCAGCGTGAAGGCGATGTCTTCAGAGCCGCGGAACTTATGGCGGGCAAACGCATAGGCAGCCGGCACGCCGAGCAGCAATGAGAGCGCGACAGAGGTCACCGACAGGAACACCGAGTTCCACAGGTTGCGCATGAAGGCGATGTCGAGCGTGCCGGCGGCGGTGACCAGCTTGCCGGTGATCAGCGCCGTGTAGTTGGCGAGCGTCGGCTCGAAGACCAGCTGCGGCGGGATGCGCAGGATCGTCTCGTTGGTCTGGAACGACATCATGAAGATCCAGGCGATCGGAAACATGAAGAAGACCACGACCAGGGTCAGCGCTGCGCCGCGCAGGACACGTTCGAGAAGCGAGGTGTGTTCCATCCCGGGCTCCTATGACAGGCCGCGCGCGCGTTCGCGCAGCCTGAGCCAGTTCTTGATGAAGATGTTGGATAGGAAATAGGTGATCGCCCACAGGATGATCATCAGCGCCGCTGAGCGGCCGACATTGGTCGACTGAAAGAAGTTCAGATAGGCCTCGACCTGGAAGACGGTCAGCGTGTCCCCGGGCCCGCCTTGGGTCATGGCGTAGATGATGTCGAACTGCTGGATGGAATCGAGCAAGCGGAACAGCGTCGCCGTCAGGATGTAAGGCGTCAGCATCGGCAAGGTGATGCGGAAGAAGACGAAGCTCCTCGGCACCCCGTCGAGTGCCGCCGCCTCGAA
Source organism: Mesorhizobium sp. M3A.F.Ca.ET.175.01.1.1 (assembly GCF_004791945.1). NCBI lineage: Bacteria > Pseudomonadati > Pseudomonadota > Alphaproteobacteria > Hyphomicrobiales > Phyllobacteriaceae > Mesorhizobium > Mesorhizobium sp. M3A.F.Ca.ET.175.01.1.1. The sequence continues at coordinate 21,624 of NZ_SRTP01000019.1, forward strand.
AGGCTGCGTCGGCAGGCTGCGCAGGCCGGCAAGCAGCAGGATCATGATGAAGGGGGTGTAGACCCAGATGTCGACAAGCACGACTGTGAGTAGCGCCGTGGAGGGCGAGGACGCCCAGCGGAAATCCTGCAGCCCGACGAGGCTGGCGAGATAGCTCAGCACGCCGAAGCCCGGATTGGTCATCAGCTTCCACATCAGCGCGGCGAGCGCCGGCGCCGTCATCAGCGGCATCAAGAGCATGATCGAGATGAAATTGTTCAGCGTCGTGCGCTTCTGCAGCAGCATGGCGATGCCGAGGCCGAGCAGCAGCTCCAGCCCGACGGTGATGCCGGCATAAAGCAGCGATATCTCCAGCGTGTTCCAGAATTTCGGATCGGTGAAGAAGGAGATGTAATTGTCGCCCCAATTGAACTGGCGCGCCCAGGGCTGGCTCAGCCGATAGCGCTGGAAGGAATAGACGACGGAAGTCAGGAACGGGATCAGGATGCCGATGCAGACCAGCAAGGCCGGCAGGCTCAGGAGATAGGGCAACACCCTCTTGCTGATCCTGAGGCCGGAGGGCCTGGTTTTGTGCATGGTGGCCGCGGTCATCGCGCTGTTCCGTCAATCCTGTGCTACCGCCTGCCGGCCGCCCAGGGAGCAAGGCGGCCGGTGGGGCGAGATGGCGATGCCGGATTTTGGCACCGCGTCGCGAAGTTGTCCTCAAATTCCGGGCTGGCCCGCGCGAGGCGGACCAGCCCTGTCAACCGTCAGCCGAGACCAGCCTCCTTGAGCTGGCCGTTGATGCTTTCGGCCAGCTTGTCGAGGCCTTCGTCGACCGGCACTTCCTTGGCCACCATCTTCTGCAACGTCGCCGCCCATTCGGTGGTGAGATCGAAGAACAGCGGCTGCGCGGTGAACTTGATGCTGGCGCCTGGCGCGGAAGCGTCGAACATCTCGACATAGCCAGGATAGCTCTTGTTGAGCTTCTCGCGGAACATCTCGTCCTTCCAGACCGCCTGGCGGACCGGGTTGACGAAGTCCATCTTGGTTGCGCCGAACAGGCAGTGATCGAGCCCGGAGGCCCACTGCATGAAGTACCAGGTGGCGTCCTTGTCCTTGGAGAAGTTGGACATCGACAGCGACCAGATCCAGATGTTCGGCGTCGGCGCCTTGGCGGCCGGATTGGCCTTGAAGCCGGCGAAGGCGAGCTGACCGGCCATCTTGTTGGAGCCGCCATTCATGAAGTAGCCGAGGATGTCGGCGTCGAAGATCATCGCCGAAGCGCCGGCGCCGAGATCGGTGCCGACCTGGTACCACGTGTAGGTCGACCAGTCCTTCGGACCGCTCTCCTGGATCATCTGCACCCACTGCTTGTGGAAGGCCTTGGATTCGGCGGTGTTCATGGCCGCCGACAGTTTGCCGTCGGCCGAGACGTTGAGGTCCTTCTGGTCGAAATTGGCATAGGCAGACAGGAAGCCAGGATGGATCGTCGCCCAGGAACGCGAGCCGCGCACGCCGATGCCGTAGACGCCGCCTCCGACATCCTTCGTGAGCTTGGCAGCCGCGGCGACCAGTTCGTCCATGTTGCCGGGAACCTTGACACCCGCCTTGTCGAACATCGCCTTGTTGTAGGTGATGTTGTTCTGCTCGAAACCCCACGGAATGCACCACTGCTTGGCGTCTTCTGAACCGAGCGCACCGCCGGGCTTGCCGTTCCAGGCGCAGGAGTTCCTGACGCCGGGCAGGAAGTCATCCCAGGCATATTTCGGATTGGTCTTGGCCGGATCCTTGATCCATTCGTTGAGGTCGGTGATCCAGCCGGCCGGGCCGTAGGTCCAGGTCATGTAAGCGCCGGTCATGAAGGCGTCGTACTCCGGCGAGCTTGCCGAGAGCGCCGCCGTCACCTTGTCGAAATAGACGTCTTCCGGGAACACGTCATAGGTGACGTTCATGCCGGTCAGCTGCTTGAAATTGTCGAGGTCGGCAATCATCGCATCGGCATAGGGATGCTTGTTGAGCAGGAGCTTGATGGTCTTGCCCTTGTGCGCCTGCCAGTCGAAATCGGCGGCGAGTGCGCGCGTTTGGCCAAGATTGAGCAGGATGCCGGCAGTGCCGGCGGCAAGGCCCATGGCGCCCAGCCCCTTGATCAGCCCTCGGCGGTCGACTTGTTCGCGCAGGAACGCATCGATCAGGTCTTTCTCTTTCTCATGCATGTCCTCTTCTCCTCCAAAGGGTAGTTTCAACCAAAGCGGTGCCGGCTACCCGACCGGCGTCTGTTCCACGAGCGACCGCGCCGTCCGCTCGTCGGTTATCAAGCCCTTGAGAAAGCGCCCCTCCAGCACTGACTTGATGGCGCGAACCTTGATCTTGCCGCCGGCGACGGCGACGATCCTGCGGTTGGCGATGTCCTCGCGCGCCAACGCCAGCGCGCGGCTGGAAACCGTGGTCGCCACCGGCCTTCCCGCCTCGTCGAAGAAGTGGCCGAGCAGTTCGCCGACCGCGCCGTTGCGCCGGGTCTCCTCCATCTCGGCCTTGCCGATCATGCCGGTGGCAACGAGCGAGGCCTCCTGCTCGGCAGTGCCGATGCCGGCAAGCAGAAGGTCGGCTGACCTTGCCAGATCGAAGACCTCGCTGATGCCCTTTTGACCGAGCAGCACGGCACGATCCTCGACGGTGTTGGCGAACATCGGCACCGGCATGACGTAGGCCTCGGCGCCGGTGCGTTCAGCCAGCCGATGAATGACGTCGTGCGGGTTGGCGGAGAATTTGCGCGTCAAGCCGCCGAGCAGCGAGACGAAGCGGATCTGGTCCGCGGATGCACGCGGCAGGTACTCGACGCAAGCCGCGAGTGTGCGGCCATGGCCGACGCCGATCAGCGTGTCCTCGCCGCGCTCGACTTCGCGCTTGAGGAATTGCGCGCCGGCAATGCCGAGCGCCTTGAGCGGCAGGTCCTCGGTGTCGAAATCCGGCACAACCTCGCAGTAGTCGAGACCATAGCGGTGAGAAAGCTCGTCCTCGAGCGCGACGCATTCCGACACCTCGCCGTCGATATAGACCTTCACCAAGCCTTCCTGGTTGGCCTTGGTGATGAGGCGATGCGCCTTGAGGCTGGTGAGGCCGAGCCGCTTGGCGACCTCCGACTGGGTCAGGCCGCCGGCGTAGTGAAGCCAGGCGGCGCGGGCGGCCATGCTGGTCTCGTCGTCGCGCAGGAGGCCGTTGCCGAACCCAACCATTTCCGCCCTTTTGATATTTTTATCAGTTGCTGCAAAATTTTTCACAGCGCGCCGCGGAAGTCAAGTGGGGCGAATGCCCTACAGCGCAAAAGCCGTGTCAGTGCCCGGAGCGGCGTACAGCGATTCACGTGGATTTCTGATCCCAGCGGCCTGGCGGCGGGGACGCCGTCGCTACGACAGATTGAGGACTGTGCAGATCGCGCTTAGCCGTCAGACGGCATCGTCTGCGCCCGCATGGAACTCCTCGCCGCTATCGAAACTGGCGTTAAGTCACAGGCAGTGGCACGTCCTCACCAGGAAGAACACTCCCACGCCGTAAGGGAGCAGCAAAAGGCCAATGGCAATCCAATAGCCAGGCTGCGCCATCGCTGCGAAATCTGAACGAAGCTGCTCCATTTGCGTGCGAACGCGGGACCACAGCGCTTGTTCCCCGGAACCTGGCAGCGCGTTGCCGTCAGCTTCACTTGGAGGCTGCCTCCGCCTCAAGCTGCGCCAGTTTCGACTTTATCTCCTCCGGGTCGGCGTGCTCCAGACCGACCAATTCGATCGCAGGACGATCTCGTCGAGCTTGGCGTGGATCGCAGCCGTGTCGCGATAGTTTTGGATGAGGACGACGCCCGTGATGATGATGGCGGCCACCGACAATGCATAGGTGACGACGTTGGTCAGGCCAAAATGCACCAGCAGCGTGCACGCGGCCATCGCGGCGACGATGAGATAGAAGCCCGGCGGTCGGGACAGGAAATCGGCCAAGAGGAATAGAAGGCGGTTCATGGTCCCGTCGATCCTGGTTTGCTCAAGGGGTAGCGCGCCGAACCCGAGGGCGGTCAATCACAAATGATGGGCGCCCGGCTGTGAAATGCCTCCCGGCGTGCGGCGAACTCACCAACACGGCCAGCGGATTTCAGGCTTTGAAACCTTGGCCTGTCCAGCGCGTTCTGTGCTTCACAAGCCAGCCAGGAGACAAGATGACCAAGCCGATAGCGAACTGGAACGACGCCTATGACCCACAAGCCTTCGCGGAAAGGCATGGGCTGACGCTGGACCAGGCCAGAATAATCATCAGTTCCAACGGACCTTCAAGACATGCCTGCGACGTAGGCGCTCTCGCTTTCCTGAGAGCGCTGGAGATCAAGAAGCGCAGGGAAGCTGCCAAGGCAGCGTTATTGGCGGCATATCGCAGAACACGAGCGTCGGCGCGAGAACCCGGCTGACGGGTCGCTTGGCGCCAAATCCTGGCGCACTACTCGTCTCCAGAGCGAACCTTGCCCGCCCATCGAAGGAGCGAAGCCCGCCCGTGGATCGGGCAGGCTTCGGTCACAACGGAGGAGCAGAACCGCGACTCTGCGGTGAGGTTCGCAGCCCAAGGGGCAGGATCCAGCCCAATATTCCACGCGTAACCAGGAACAAAGCCGCGGCAGGCCAGTTCGGAGGCGCGCAGCAAGAGCGAGATCAGCCTGCAGCGATGGTGGACGTGGCGTCGCCATCAGGCGTCGGTCGCTTCGCCTGTGCCGAAGTCAACAAAATGCTTTGAGGCCCATGGATCGCCGTCGGTTTCTTTCACTAGCTGTCAGCCTCGTGGGTTTGGCGATCGGTTTGCTGCAGCACGATACGGCCTGGGCGCAAGCGCCCTGCCCGGCCGATCACGACAAGTTGCTCTCCGCGCTGAAGGCCAGCGTCAAGGCGAGCGGAGGGCCGGCCAATGGCGGCTTCGAAACAAACGAATGGGCTGCGATCGTGGCTCGCGACGGCACGGTCTGCGCGGTCGCCTTCAGCGGTCCCAGCATCGATGCGCAGTGGCCCGGCAGCCGGCTGATCGCCGCCGAAAAGGCCAACACGGCCAACGGCTTGAGCCTGGCTCAGATGGCTCTGTCGACGGCCAATCTCTATGCTGGCGTCCAGCCGGGCGGCCCGCTCTTCGGCCTGCAGGCAACCAATCCGGTCAACCAGGCGGCGGCCTTTGCCGGCGAGGCCAGGACGTTCGGCAGCGTCAACGATCCGCTGATCGGCAAGCCGATCGGTGGCGTGGTGGTGTTTGGCGGCGGCCTCGCCCTCTATGACGGCAAGACGATCGTCGGCGGTCTTGGCATCAGCGGCGATTCCTCCTGCGCCGATCACAATGTCGCCTGGCGCGTTCGGGCGGCGCTCGGCCTCGACAAGGTTCCGGCCGGCGTCAATCCCAATCGCAAGGACGCCATCGTCTACGACCTCGATCCCGGCGGCAAAAGCGCATCCGGCTGGGGCCATCCGCTGTGCGCGGGCAAGGAGGCCGATATCGCCGCGGAACTGGGGGCTGGAGTCGGGGGCTCCGTTGCCAAATGAAGAGCATGCCGCAATGGACAGAGAAGTGCCTTGGCGAGCGGCGAGCTGGCGACGCTGCGACAGCGCGCAGCCTTCCTGGATCGAGGATCCTTGCTGTCGTCGTGCTGGCCTGCTGCCCGTTCCTGACCGCCGCATCGCAGCAGCCCGCCGCGATACCGGCGATAGCGCCGCCGGCATCGGCCGCGCCGCCCGATGACGGGCAATGGACGATGCCGGCCAAGAACTATGCCTCGACCCGCTACAGCGAGCTTTCGGAAATCAACGAAAGCAACGTCAAGAACCTGCAGGTCGCCTTCACCTTTTCGACCGGCGTGAACAAGGGCCAGGAAGCGGCGCCGCTGGTCATCGCCAACACGATGTACATCGTGACGCCGTTTCCCAACTTCGTTTACGCGCTCGACCTTTCCAAGCCCGGCGCGCCGATAAAATGGAAGTACGAGCCCAACCCCGAACCTGCGGCGCAAGGCGTTGCCTGCTGCGACGTTGTCAACCGGGGCGCGGCCTTTTCCGACGGACGCATATTCTTCAATACGCTGGACGGCCACACGATCGCCCTCGACGCCAACACCGGCAAACCGATCTGGAACACGCATATCGGCAACATCAACATGGGCGAGACCATCACCATGGCGCCTCTGGTGGTGAAGGGCAAAGTGCTGGTCGGCAACTCGGGTGGCGAGATGGGCGTGCGCGGCTGGGTCAAGGCGCTCGATGCCGGCGACGGTCATGTCGTCTGGACGGCCTTCGGCACCGGCCCAGACAAGGATGTGCTGATCGGGCCCGATTTCAAGCCGCATTACGACATGGACAAAGGCAAGGACCTAGGCGTCACCACATGGCCGCCGGAGGCGTGGAAGATCGGCGGCGGCAATATGTGGGGCTGGATCTCCTACGACCCCGACCTCGACCTGATCTTTCACGGCACCGGCAATCCCGGGCCATGGAATCCGGACCTGCGGCCGGGCGACAACAAGTGGACGGCAGGAATATTCGCGCGCGATCCCGACACCGGCGCGGCGAAATGGTTCTATCAGTGGACCCCGCACGACCTTCACGATTACGACGGCATCAACGAACAGATCCTGCTCGACATGAATTGGCAGGGCAAGCCGCGCAAGGTGCTGGTCCGGCCCGAGCGCAACGGCTACCTCTATGTTCTGGATCGGGCCACCGGTGAGGTCCTCTCGGCGACGCCTTATGGGCCGGTCAATTCCAGCAAGGGCGTCGATCTCAAGTCCGGCCGCCTGATCGAAAACCCCGACAAGAAGACGGGCACCGGCAAGGTTGTGCGCAACATCTGCCCGACCGCCTCCGGCGCGAAGGACTGGCAGCCTTCGGCATTCTCGCCGAAGACCGGCCTCATCTACATCCCGCACAACAATTTGTGCATGGACGAAGAGGGCGTCGAGGTGAACTACATCGCCGGCACGCCCTATGTCGGCATGAACGTGCGCATGATCCCGGGGCCCGGCGGCAATCGCGGCGCCTTCACCGCCTGGGACATAGCCACTGCGAAGCCGGCCTGGAGCCTGAAGGAGAATTTCCCGGTATGGAGCGGTGCCGTCGCCACGGCCGGCAACGTCGTCTTCTACGGAACCATGGAAGGCTGGTTCAAGGCGGTCAACGCCAAGACCGGCGATCTGCTTTGGCAGTTCAAGACCTCGTCCGGCATCATCGGCCAGCCCATCACCTATCGCGGTCCCGACGGGCATCAGTATGTCGCGATCCTGTCGGGCGTCGGCGGCTGGGCCGGCGCCATCGTCTCGGGCGACCTCGACCCGCGCGACGCAACGGCTGCGCTGGGTTTCGTCAACGTGATGAAGGACCTGAAAAATGTGACCACGCCGGGAGGCACGCTCTATGTGTTCCGGCTGCCCTGATGCGTTCGGCCTGAGCTTGCGCCGGCGAAAGGCGTTCCAGCGCCTCATGGCCTGGGTCGCGGCGCTTGCCCTGCTGCTTGCGGCGGCTGCTGCCGAAGCGCGCGAGCTCAGGGTCTGCGCCGATCCAAACAACATGCCCTTTTCCAACACGGCCGGCCAGGGCTTCGAGAACAAGATTGCGAGTATCGTCGCCGCCGAACTCGGCGCCAGCCTGACCTACACATGGTGGGCACAGCGACGCGGTTTCGTCCGCAACACGCTGAAGGCCGGGCTCTGCGATCTCGTGCTTGGCACGCCGGCCAATGTTGAAATGCTGCGCACCACCACGCCCTACTACCGCTCCTCCTACGTCTTCGTGACAAGACAGGACGGCCCGGATATCTCGTCATTCAACGACCCGCGCCTGCGTGACATTCGCATCGGCGTTCAGCTCATCGGCGACGACGGCGCCAACTCGCCGCCGGTCCAGGCGCTCGGCCGCCGCGGCATCGTCGGCCGTCTGGTCGGCTATCCCGTCTATGGCGACTATTCCGCCCCCAATCCTCCGGCGCGGATCGTCGAGGCGGTGGCCGGCGGCGAGATCGATCTCGCGGTCGTGTGGGGACCGCTCGCCGGTTATTTCGCCGCGAAACAGAAGGTGCCGCTCAGGATCAGGCCGGTCGCGCCCCGCATCGACGGACCTCTGCTGCCGATGGTCTATGACATCTCCATGGGCGTCCGGCGCGAAGACGACCGTCTGCGCGGCGAGGTCGATGCCGCGCTATCCAAGCACAAGACGGAGATCGACGCGGTGCTGGCGCAGTATAGCGTTCCCCGCCTCGATGCCGCCGGGAGCCCGGTGCGATGAAGCCCGGCCTCGCCATGCTGCTGTGCGCGTCTCTGGTGCTCGCCGCTTGCCAGCGCGAGGAGCGGGACACGCGACCGCAATCCTCGCTCGGGTCCGGCGAGCAGCCGACGCCGGTGACGACGCTGGAACCGGGCGGCGGACGGCCCTCGCCCAGCGACAACAAGGCCGCCGGTTTCGAGGCGAACGCCTTTCACCTCAGCGAAGGCAAGCGGCTGTTCGGTTGGTTCAACTGTTCGGGATGCCACTCCAATGGCGGCGGCGGCATGGGACCGGCGCTGATGGACGAAAAGTGGGTCTATGGCAGCTCGATGGAAAGCATCCACGCCACCATCCGCGACGGACGGCCGAACGGCATGCCGGCTTTCCGCGACAAGATCCCCGACGACCAGATCTGGGAGCTTGCCGCCTTCGTGCGTTCGCTGAGCGGCAAGGCGCCCTCTTCAGCCGCGCCGTCGCGCAATGACGACATGATGGTGCATCCGTCGGAAAACCGCCTGCCGGATGCCGCAACATTGGGGAAATCGCCGTGAGGCGCCTCGGCTCGATGGCATCCGCCATGGCCTGCGTCTTGTTTCTGCAGGGATGCGCAGGCTGGCAATCGGCGCTCGACCCGAAAGGTCCCGCGGCAAGTGAGCTGGCATGGCTGATCTGGTTCTTCACCGGGCTTTGCGCGGCGGTGTGGGTGCTGGTGATGATCGCTCTGGCTGCACCACTGGTCCTGCGCTCGCGCCAACGCACCGAGCCGCTTGTGCTCGACGCCGGCGCCGACGACCGCAAGTTCCGCGTGGTCGTAGCCGCGCTTGGCGTGACGGCGTTGATCCTGATCAGGCTCACCTTGCTCAGCTTCTTCGCCAATCGCACGCTGGCGGCGATCGGCTCGGATGCTGCCCTGACCATCCGCGTGACCGGGCACCAATGGTGGTGGGAAGTACGCTACGAGAACGCGCAGCCAAGCCGGATCCTGACGACGGCGAACGAGATCCACATCCCTGCCGGCGAGCCGGTCCGGCTGATTGTGACCTCGACCGACGTGATCCACTCCTTCTGGATCCCGAGCCTGGCCGGCAAACTGGACCTCATCCCCGGCCATATGAACGTGCTCGATATCGAGGCGAACAAGCCGGGCATCTACCGTGGCCAGTGCGCGGAGTTCTGCGGCGCCCAGCACGCCAATATGGGAACATTCATCGTCGCCGAGCCGCGGCCGAAATTCGATGCCTGGCTGAACGAGCAGTTGCAGCCGGCCGCCGCGCCGACGAGCGGCGAGGCCAAGGCCGGCGGAGACCTGTTTGTCAAGCGACCCTGCGTGATGTGCCACCGAATAGGCGGCACGAGGGCCGGCGGAACGGTTGCGCCCGATCTTACCCATATAGCCAGCCGGCAGACGCTCGCGGCCGGAACCCTGACGATGAGCCGCGGCAATCTCGCCGCCTGGATAGCCGATCCCCAAGGCATCAAGCCCGGCGCCCACATGCCGGTGGTCAGCCTCAACGGCGACGAGCTCAACGCGATCGTCGCCTATCTCGAGGGGCTGAGATGAGCAGCGCCGACCTGACCAGCGAGCGCGATTTGCCGCAGCGCGACACCGCCGGTAAGGGCGATCTTGCCCCCGAACGGGACGGGCCGCGCGACACCGGCATGGACGACGCCAGTCTGCAGCGCTGGCTGACGCAGACGTGGCGGACGCCGTCCGGCATCGTCGGCGCGCTGTCAAGCGTCGACCACAAAATCGTTGCGCGGCGCTATCTGATAACGGCTTTCGTCTTTCTGTGCCTGGGCGGACTCAACGCGGTCGCGATGCGAATCCAGCTCTCCGGACCGCGGCGCGGGCTGATCGGACCAGACCTCTACAACCAGCTGTTCACGATGCATGGCGTCACGATGATGTTCCTGTTCGCCGTGCCGATCGTGCAGGCGACCGGCATCTACCTGGTGCCGCTCATGGTCGGCACCCGCAACATCGCCTTCCCGCGCCTCAACGCCTTCAGCTACTGGATCTACGTCTCGGGCGGCATTTTTGCCTGGGTTTCCTTCGCCCTCTCGATGGCGCCTGACGTCGGCTGGTTCGCCTATGTGCCGCTGTCCGGACCCGAATTCGCCCCCGGCAAGCGCGCCGACGTGTGGGCGCAGATGATCACCTATACCGAGGTATCGTCGCTGGCGGTCGCCGTCGCCACCATCGTCACCGTGCTCAAGCAGCGCGCGCCCGGCATGTCGCTGGACAAGATCCCGCTCTATGTCTGGGCGATGCTGGTCACCTCCTTCGTCGTCGTCTTCGCCATGCCGGCGGTGATGATCACCTCGACCTTCCTGATCCTCGACCGCCTGGTCGGCACGCACATCTTCAATCCGGCCGAGGGCGGCGACGCGCTGCTGTTCCAGCATCTGTTCTGGTTCTTCGGCCATCCCGAGGTCTACATCATCTTCCTGCCGGCGACGGGCATGGTCTCGGCGATCATTCCCGCCTTCGCGCGGCGACCGATCTTCGGCCATCTCGGTCTGGTCCTGTCGCTGATCGCGGTCGGCTTCCTGTCGTTCGGCCTCTGGGTCCATCATATGTTCGCGACGGGACTGCCGAAGCTCGGCGCCAGCTTCTTCACCGCGTCGAGCATGATGATCGCCATTCCCAACGGCTTGCAGATCTTCTGCTGGCTCGCGACATTGTGGGACGGCAGGCCGGTGATCCGCACACCGTTGCTGTTCGTCTTCGGCTTCTTCTTCATCTTCGTCATCGGCGGCCTCACCGGCGTCATGCTCGCCTCGGTGCCGCTCGACCTGCAGGTGCACGACACCTATTTCGTCGTCGCCCACTTCCATTATGTGCTGATCGGCGGATCGGTGTTTCCGCTGCTTGGCGCAGCCTATTTCTGGTTTCCCAAGATCACGGGGCGGATGATGAGCGAGGCCCTCGGGCGCTTGCACTTCTGGCTGGCCTTCATCGGCTTCAACGCGGCTTTTTTCCCGATGCACATCGTCGGCTTGTGGGGCATGCCGCGACGGGTCTACACCTATCCGGCCGAGCTTGGCTGGGGGAACATCAATCTCTTCATCACCGCCGGCGCGGCGCTCTTCTTTCTGAGCTTCGTTCTGTTCACCTTCAACCTCGTGCATGGCGCCATGAGGGGTGTGCCCGCGGGTGACAATCCCTGGGATGCCGGCACGCTGGAATGGGCGACTTCGTCACCACCGCCAAGCTACAATTTCGCGCGCATTCCGGTCGTCACCCATGTCGAGCCGCTCTGGGCCGAACGCGAGGCAATGCCTGTAGCGACGGGGCTTCGGGTCGATGCACGCGAGCTGCTCATCTCCACGGTGGCCGAAGCCCGCCCCGATATCCGGGAAAAATCGGCGACGCCATCGATCTGGCCGCTGCTTGCCGCCGTCGCGGTCGGCGCCACCTTCCTCTACTCGATCTTCACGCCGTGGGCGATCGTTTGGGGCGCGGTACCAATCGCCGTCACTTTAATCGGATGGTTCTGGCCGAAAGGCGATCCGGAGGACGAGGAATGAAGCAGCGCCCCGTCGCCGATCTTTCAACCCTGCCGAGCTTTGGGGTTGGTCCGCGCAGCCCGACATGGTGGGGCACGCTCGGCTTCATGGCGCTGGAAGGCACCGGCTTCGCGCTGGCGGCCGGCGCCTATCTTTACCTGGCGCTGTCATGGTCCGAATGGCCGCTCGGCGCACCGCAACCCAACCATTGGCCGGGCACCATCGTCACCCTGCTTCTGATCGTCAGCGTGGTGCCGAACCACATCCTCAACCGCCACGCCGAGCACTGCGCCATGACGCCGGTGCGAATCTGGCTGGTGGTCATGTCGCTGCTCGGCATCGCCCCGCTCATCGTGCGCTGGTTCGAGTTCCCGGCGCTGAATATCTACTGGGACACCAATGCCTACGGCTCGATGCTGTGGGTGCTGCTGGGCCTTCACACCACGCACCTCATCACCGATGTCGGCGATACGATCGTGCTGACGGTGCTGATGTTCACGCGCCATGGTTACAACGGCCGCCGCTTCGGCGACGTCGGCGACAACGTCTTTTACTGGGATTTCGTGGTGCTGACCTGGATCCCGATCTATCTGCTTATCTATTGGGTCCCGAGGCTAGGCTGAGATGCGCGCTTTGCGGTTAGGCATATCCTGGGCTGGGCTCCTGTCCGGCCCGTTGGCATGGGCCGTGTCGACGCAGCTGAACTACGCCCTGGTGCCCTGGCAGTGCAATCGCCAGGTGCCGGTCGTGCTTCCCGTGGCGCTGTTGCTCGTCCTGCTCTCGCTTCTCGGAGGTGCGCTGTCGTGGCAGGCGAAGCGCCGGGGCGGCGCTGCCTTCAAACCGGAGCGCACGCGCAGCACCGAGGATTTCGTCGCCGATCTCGGCATGTTTTCGGCGTCGCTGTTTGCTCTCGTCATCGTCATGCAGGGCAGCGCCGCGCTTATTCTCGACGAGTGCCTGCGATGAGCTTCGACGCGTTCTTCTCGACCTCGATCTGCTATGGTGCCGGCGCGCCCGAGGTCGGATGGACGATCGCGCTTCCCATAACATTTCCGCTTGCCGCGATTGCGCTCCTCTATGCGATGGGCGCGGTCCGGCTGTGGCGCCGCAGCGCCCAGGGCAGGCCTCTGCGGACACGGCAGGCGCTGTTGTTCGCTGCAGGCTGGGCTGTGCTGACGGGAACGCTCGTCAGCCCGATCCACGCCTTGGGCGAACGAATATTCACTGCGCATATGGCCGAGCATGAACTGCTGATGGCGGTCGCCGCGCCGCTGCTGGTCGCCGCCTGCCCGGCCGCCGTGCTGATCTGGGCTTTGCCCGCCGCCCTTCGGCGGGGCATGCGAAAGTTCACGCGCGGCAGCGTGCTGCAGGCTCTCTGGAGGTTTGCCAGCCGTCCCCTCAACGCGACAATCATCCACGGCATTGCAATCTGGATCTGGCACATCCCCGTCCTGTTCGAGGCTGCCCTGCGGCACGGCGTGCCGCACTATGCGCAGCATGCGAGCTTCCTCGGCACCGCCCTGCTTTTCTGGTGGGTGCTTCTGCCGCGCCTCGGCCGCCAGCAGGCCTATGGCAGCGCGGTCATGCATCTGTTCTTCACTTCGCTGCATACCGGCCTGCTCGGCGTTCTGCTGCTGCTGTCGCCGAAACTCTGGTATCCGCAGAACGCGGCGGGCGCTGGATTATGGAACCTGAGCCCGCTCGAAGACCAGCAGCTTGCCGGGCTGGTGATGTGGGTTCCGGCCGGGCTGGTCTATGGCGGGGCCGCCTTGCTGCTCGCCGGGCTGTGGATCCGGACGAGCGCAACAAGGGAGGCGAGAGATGCACTCCGCGCTGTCTAGGCTTGTTGCCGGGGCCAGCGCCGCTCTTGTCCTGCTGGTTGCGATCATCTCCGGGATGACCTTGTGGTCCGACCGAAGCGATCGCGTCAGGCACGAGGCGGACGTCGCTACAGGCGGCGTTGGGGAGCGCGCCATTCCGATCATGACGGCGAATGGCTGCTCCGGCTGTCATACGATCAGTGGCGTTGCGGGCGCGCAAGGCCAGGTCGGTCCGCGCCTCGACGCAAGCCTGGCAGGCCGGGTCTACATTGGCGGCGTGATGGCGAACAATCCGCAAAACATGATCCGCTGGATACGTTCGGCCCGGGAGATCAATCCGCACACCGCCATGCCCTCGACGAAAATCACGGAGCAGCAGGCGCGCGACATCGCGGCCTATCTCTACGCCTTGAAGTGATCAGCTTGCAGAGCGCCGGGACCAGAGGCCGCGGCCTGGATCATAGCCGATCACAGCTGTCAGGAAGAAAAGACCGAGGCAGCCAAGGACGATGAGTGCGGAAACCGGATCGAAGCGCAGGTAGAGCGCGAAGCGGATCAGTTCGACCGCCGAACTGAACGGATTCCAGGCGGCAACGGTTGCCAGCACCGGCCCAGCTTCGGCCAAGCGCCAGATCGGATAGAGCGCCGTCGAGGCGAAGAACATCGGGAAGATGACGAAGTTCATGACGCCGGCGAAGTTCTCCATCTGGGTCGATATTGAGGAGATAAGCAGGCCGAATGCGCCGAGCATCAGCCCCGACAACACAAGCGCCGGAAAAACCGCGAGATAGCCGAGGACCGGCGGCCGCACGTCCCAGTAGCGCGCGATGAGCAGGAAGAGATAGACCAGCGGCAGGCCGACAATGACGCTGGCCAGCAGGCGCGCGGCAAGCAGGTACCAGCGCGGCAGCGGTGCCGTCAGCAGCAGGCGCATGCTGCCCATCTCGCGGTCGTAGACCATCGCCAGCGAACTTGCCATGGCATGGAAGAGCAGCATCATCGCAGCCAGTCCGGGCACGACGTAAACCTCGTAGAGGACATAGGTTTGATAGGGCGGCGTGATCGACAGGCCGAGCACCGAGCGGAAGCCGGCGGCGAAGATCACCAGCCAGACAAGCGGCCGCACCATCGCCGAAAGCAGCCGGCCGCGCTGCCGCAGCGTGCGCAGCATTTCCCTGCGCAGGATGCCATCGAGCGCCCGCAATGCGTGGTCCGTCTTCATGGCGATCTCGTCAGCAAGTCGAATGCCTCGGCGATGCCGGCGACCCCGACATCGGCGGCGATCCGATCGCCACGGCCGGCCCAGCGCACCGTGCCTTGGTGGAGAACCACGACATCGTCATCGGCCGCCAGCTCTTCGAGAAAATGCGTCGCCCACAGCACCGCGATGCCACGCTCCCGGCAAAGCGCGCGCACGTGGCGCTCGAGCGCGCGCCGGCCCGGCAGGTCGAGCCCGGTGGTCGGCTCGTCGAGCAGCAGGAGGCGCGGCTTGTGCATCAAAGCACGCGCGATCTCGACCCGCCGCCGCTGCCCGCCTGAAAGCACCCGGGCCGGGTCGTCGATCCTGTCCAGCACCTCCAGACGGCCGAGTTCCTCGACAGAGCACTCGTGGCTCACCGTCTTGGTAAGCCCGTGGAGGGCGGCGTGGTAGCGCAGATTTTCGCCTACCGTCAGATCGAGATCGAGCGTCTGCAGCTGGAAGACGACACCCATTCGCGCAAGCGCGGCGGCCGGATTGGCGTCCATCGCGTGATCGAAGACGCGCACCGAACCGGCACGGGCGTGATAAAGGCCGGTGATCAGCGAGAACAGCGTCGTCTTGCCGGCGCCATTGCGTCCGAGCAGGACGCACATCCTGCCCTCCGCTACCGAGAATGACACGCCGTCGAGAACTCGTCTGTTCCCGAAGCTGTGACCCAGATTGGCGACCGACAAAGCGTTCATGGCCCGATCACGACTCCCCACGGGCCGCGCCCCACCGGCAGCGATTTCACCACCTCCTGGTTCTCCAGATCGATGAACGAGATGTCGCCGGAATTGCCGTTGGCGCTGATCAGCCGCTTCTGATCATCGGAGAGCGCGACGTGCCACGGCCGCTGGCCGACGAGATAGAGGCGGCGGACCGCGAGCGTTTTGGCGTCGACCTCGGCAACTCTGTTGGCGGGTCCGAGCGCCACATAGGCGCTCGCCCCATCGCGGGACATTTCGATGCCGACCACCTGCACGCCTTCGCGTCGGATGCCCGGCACCTCAAACCGTATCTTGCCGGTTTGTTCGCGTGTCGCCGTGTCGAACACGGTGACCGTGCCGCGGATCTCGGACGAGACCCACAATTGCTTGGCGTCGGGCGAGAACGCTGCCGCGCGCGGCCGCGTGTCGACCAGCAGATTGTCGACGAGTTCAAGCGTGCCGGCGTCGATCAGATGCAGCATGCTGGTGGTTTCGGAGGTGCAGGCGACGTAGCGGCCATCGGCGCTGACCGCCATGCCTTCAGGCTCGACGCCGACATCGACGGTGCCGGCGATCTTGGCAGCCGCGATGTCCACCACCGAGACCAGATTGTCGTTCTCGTTGGCGACGAACAGCCGCTTGCCGTCCGGATGGACAACGAAGAATTCCGGATCGGTTCCCGAAGGGAGTTGGCCGACCACCTGTCGTTTGGCGAGGTCGACGACGTCGATGCGGTTGTCATCGCCTTCGGCGACAAACAGCTCCTTCCCGTCGACCGAGAGCGCCATCCCGCGCGGGCGCCGGCCGACGTCGATCGTTGCCGACAGCGTCATGCTGCCTCCATCCACCACTGCCACCGTGTTGTCCTGCTCGTTGGACACATAGATGGTCTCGGCCGCGCTGGGACCAGCAAGAGCGAAGGTCGCCAGGAGAAGCGCGGTCAGAACTTGCATTCGCTTTCCTCGCGATCGATGCCCAGCGTGTCGAGCGGCGTGCGCTGATGCAAAAAGCCAGGCTGAGGCGAACTGGAGACGAGCAGTCGCGAGCCGGCGATAAGAATGGGCTGGCGCATCTGGCCGTCCCACGGACGGAAGCTCAATCCCTGTCCTTTGAAGCCGGCGAGGAGGAGATCATCGCTGCGCAGATATTTGCCGATCGCGACCGGATCGAGACCGTGCAGGCGGGTGGCCGCCTCGCCGATGCTGCGCATCGCGAGCCAGGCGGCGTAGTCTCTGGGGCGCATCCAGCGCCCGGCCTGCCTGCGGAAGCGATCCTGCAATTGCCTGGCGCCCCACTCTTCGTTGACCGGACTCCAGCCGGTCGCGACCAGGCCCTGCGTGCCGACGATGATCCGCGGCAAGGCCGTGCGGCCTTCGAGGTAAGCGCCGAATTCGTCAGCCTCGTCGGCGACGACGAGCACGTCATAGTCACCAACCTGCGTGGCGGCGGGAATCTCGGTCTGCAATGTGACGTGCCCGGTGTCGGCTCGTCCGTTGGCCGGCCGGAATGTCCAGGTCTGCTCGGTCGAGATCTCGGCGCCGAAACGCGTCGCCGCCCGACGAAACGCGGCCGCCATCGCCTGATCCTCGGGATGTGGCCCGACGAGCAGGAACCAATGCTGCCAGCGCTTCCAGACCAGATATTGCGCCAGGCCGTCGGCAAGCATGGCACGGCTCGGAATGGTGTGCAGCACATTGCTGCGGCAGTCCTCCTGGCGCAGGCGGTCGTCGGGAGCGCGGCTGTTGAAAAGCGTCATCCGCTCCGCGCCGGGCGAGGCGCTCGCCTGCAGAAGCCGGTCGGCATCGAGATCGGCGACGACGAAGCTGATGTCTGCGCCGGCAAAGTCCTTGATCGCACCGGCCGGCGCCTCGCCCGGTTTCAATATCCGCTCCTGGAGGCGGAAATGCTGGCCAAGGAAGCGGCCGGTGCTGTCATCATCGGCAATGCCGAGCCGCGCACCCTGCAGGCCATCATCACTCACGTCCTCGTCGAGCGGCCCCAGCGGCAAAGCTGAATTGCGCTGCTCGCCGAGATAGCCGATCGTCATCGTCTGGCGCTGCGCCAAGCCGGGGACTGCCATAGCAAGCAGCATGAGAACAGTCAGCGCCAGCCTCATCCGACACTGCCCCCCTGCCCCGCCCGCGGCGGCGCCGATCCATGGCTTCGGGCGATCGCGACATCGCGCGTAATGCCGGCCGGCGAGCCTTCGAGAACGACGACGCGGTCGGCCAGCGCCGATGCGTGCGCCAGATCGTGGGTGACCAGCAGAGTGGTCGGCCGCCGCTTTGCAAAGATACCGCCGAGAAGCAGGCGCATCGCTTCCGCCGTTGTCTCGTCGAGCGAAGCGAATGGCTCGTCCAGCAGCAGCAGCGCCGGCTCGACGGCAAGGGCGCGCGCAAGCGCCACACGCCGCGCCATGCCTCCCGACAGGCGCTGCGGATGGTCTTCCCCGTGATCTTCTAAGCCGACAGCCGCGAGCCATCGCGGTGCCTCATGCTGTCGTCCCGGGATTGCCAGCTCAATGTTCCGCAAGGCGGTCAGCCAGGGCAGCAGCCTCGGGGTCTGAAACATCATGCCGACCGGAAGCGCACGACCGCTTATGGTCCCGCCGAATCCACGGTCGATGCCCGATACGATCGACAGCAGCGTCGACTTGCCGACGCCGGACGGCCCGGCAAGGACGCAGACCTGCCCCAGCGGCACATCCAGCGCGAAATCTCGGAAGATCGCGCGGCGCTTGCGGCCGCCCTGGGTCGGAAAGACCTTCTCCTCGATCCTGATCTCCAGCATCAGCGCTGCCATCCGGTCAAGCGGCGCTCCATCTGCGCCAGCAGGCCATATTCAAGCGCCAGCATGACCATGCCGAAGCTGATGGCGTAAGCCATGATGCGCGGCACATCGAAGTTCTGGAAGTAGACCTGCAACTGGAAGCCCACCCCATTCGAGCGGCCAAGCAGTTCGGCGAGAAGGACGATCTTCCAGGTCAGCGCCAGGCCACTGCGCAAAGCCACCATGAAGAATGGCGCCAGTTGCGGCAGCACGACATGGCGCAACACGGTCGCCTGGCCGAAGCGGTAGATCTCGGCCATCTCGGCCAGGTCCTTGTCCAGCCGGCTGGCGCCTTCTCGGATCGTCACCACCACGTTCGGGATCTTGTTGAGCGCAACCGCCAGAACCAGCGCTGTCTCAATGAGCCCGAGCCAGACATAGATCAGGATCACGGTGACCAGCGCCGGCACGTTGAGGAACAGAACGATCCAGGGCTTTAGCCAAAGGTCGGCGCCTTGCGAGCGGCCAGCGGCGTAACCCAGCGCCGCGCCGACCACCATGGCGATGGTCAGGCTTACCGCGACCCGCGCGAGCGAGATGCCGAGGTGGAACGCCAGATCACCGTGCCAAGCTTCGTTAAGGAGAACCGCGACAACCTCCGCCGGGCCTGGAAACAGACGGCTGGCGACGATCGCCGACACGGCCTGCCAGACGAAAAGCATCGCGAACATCGCCGCGGTCGACTGCCAACGCTGGCTATCTGCGGAAGCGGCTGAGATGTCGGTCATGGTGTTGAGCCTCAGGCGGGTATTGTCCAGAAAACGCCGGGATCGAGGCTCTTTGCCTTGCCGACCAAGGCTTCGCCGCCGAGGTCGGCCAGGATCGAAAACAGACGCGCCGCGCCGTCCCGTTCGTCGTTGCCGAAGCGATGCGGGATCCCGTCCCGATAGGCATTGCGCAACGCGGCCTGCAGGCGTGGATCGCCGGTCCCAAGCCGCGGCGCCAGGAGCTGCCATTCCTCGTCCGAGGTAGCGAGCAAGGATTTGGCGGCCTTGGTGACGTTGATGAAGTTGGCGAGCGTCTTGGGGTTTGCGCGCGCCCAGCTCTCATTGAAGACGTAGCCCAGCATCGGCAATTCGGCCGGGGCGCCCAGCCCCTGCAGGATCTGCGCAACACTCAGCAGCCGCCGCGCGCCTTTGACCTCCAGCCGGGCCGCGAAGTTCCAGAACGTCAGCACCGCGTCCAGCCGCCCCGCCAGGAATTCCTGCTCCAGCAGCGGCGGCGCGCCGAACACCGGCTGCACGCGCTCGGCCATGTCATGTCCTGTCTGACGAAGGCTGAGCGCTCGCAACAGGATCCAGCTCTTGTCGAGCGGACCTCCAGCAATGCCGAGTCTTTTTCCGTCGAGTTCCGACAGGCCGCGCACGGACGAGCCGGCGGGCAGTTCCAGCGCGCCAACGGCGCGCGAATAGGGAAGGAAAGCAAGATCGGCGCCTTCGCTGCGCTGGCGCGCGGCCCAAACCCAGTCCGTGACGACGACGTCGACACTGCCGGCGAGCAGTGCGGTCTTGCCGGCCTCCGGGCCAGCCAGTTCTCGCGCCTCGATCGTAACGCCGTTCGAGGTATCCAGCCGATGGCGGCGGACCACGTCCAGCTCCCAGGCGGCGGTGCCGAAGCCAAGGACGCCAAAGCGAACAATTGCCGATTGGGCTGCGGCAACCGTGCCGAGCAGGAGCGAGGCAGACAGTCCCGCAAGCAGCGCGCGTCGCGAAACACAAGCGCGAACAGCTTGGGTCGCCGGCTCTTGTTGGACATTCGAGATCAGCACGAGCGCTCCGGACGCGACTGAACGCTCCCAACCTTTTTGGGCCAGGAATGTTCCTGGATTGCTCGCAAAACGGTCAGGTCCGGCAATGGTGACGTCGTGGCGCCGTCGCATGTCTCTTGAGCGTCGAGGCGGGCTCCTTAGCGCTTTGCGCTCTCGCGATCGGCATCGGCCCGCCCCAGGAACGTCTCCGTGACCTTCGGCAGGTTGATCTTGAGCCACTCAGCCATCGCTTCCTCTTCGCGCAGTTTCTGCTCGCAGACGCGAGCGACCTCGGCTCGCCAGCGGTGCGAGCCGCAGCGATGAGAGTGGTGCAGGAAGCGATCTCCATATGTTCGAACGTGTAGCTGGCCAGAGACCCCTTCATCGTCGCCGGCGAATATGCCGCTGATCGACTGCGCCATCGCAGTCAGCTTGCCGCCTGCATCCTTGATCATGGAGGACCCCTCGCCGAGACGGTCGAGGCTGATCTTCAACCGCCTGGTCTGTTCCGTGGTTTCTTCCAGGTGACCGCGAATCTGCTCCTTGAGTTCGGGCCAGCGATCGAGCCGGCTCAGTTGGCCGGACAGCATCGTCTCCGCTTGTCCCTAAGCCATCGGATGATCCATTCGCGCGCTTGCGGCATTGGTCATCTCCTGGATTGGTGCTTGTCCGAACCGCAGACAGTTCGACTTTTCTTGAAGGCGGTTATTGAACAGCGGCTACGTTTTTTGGGGAGGCGGCTCCGAATTGGAAAACCGCTCCCGCACTGCTTCGTCGGCTTTGTCGGCGGCGGACCTGACAACCTCGCTAACCTTGTCCGCCAGCGTGCCTTCGCCCGACGCCTGCCGCCCAGCTTCGTCGCTGGCTGTCCGATAGGCTTCGGCTGCAACCTCCTTTGCCGCGTCGAGGCCTTCTTCGAGCGTGGCTTCGGCGGTGTCGCGAAGCTTTTCGCGGTAGCCGCCCAGTTGCTCGTCTTCGACCGCTGTATGGGGCAGCATCACGCCTATCGCGGTTCCCACCGCGAGACCGACCGCTGCTGCGGCCAACGGCTGGTTCTGGAGCAGTTCCTGCGCCGAGCGACTGGCTCTCGCCGCCATGTCGCTGGTGGCTGAGCCTGCTCCTGCAACAGAACTCGCAACTGATTCCGAGGCACTGCTGGCCATGCCCGAGATCGTGTCGGCTGCTCCGCTGGCAGCAGCGGTGACCGATCCGGCCGCATCAGAAATCATGCCGCCGACGCCGGATCCGGAGGCGCCTTCAGGCTGGCCCGGATTGCGGGGGGCTGCATAGCCGGTGCTTGCAGCCGAGGGGCCGCTGCCCAACATCAGCCAGGCAAGACCCGCGCCGACCACGGCAAGCGGCAAGGGATTGTCGCGCATTTGAGCCTTCAGGTTGCGGAGCATCTGCGAGTCCCCGCCCGCGAACAGCTCGGTAAACTCGTCGAACAGCTGTCCTGGAGTCATCTTGTCGCGAATGGAGTCGGCGGTATCCACCACCCTTGCCCGCGCGGCTTCGGCCTCGCGTTCGAGTTCGGCTGCGGATTTGTCGCTCATCTCGCTTGCTCCTTGATCATGGCGGCGTCGCGTCTCAGTTGTTCCTCGGTGCGGTCGGGCGTCAGTTCGGACGGCGCCATGCTTGCCATGCCGGTCCGCATCAGGATGACACCCAGCCCCGCGACCACCACCCCGACGAGCAGAGAGGACCATCCGGCGCCGAGCCCCAAGCGGGTCAAGGCAATGACCAGCGCTTGCAACAGCACCATCAGCGCGGCGAGCAGGCATATCGCGCCACCCAGCACTTCGACGGCACCGGCTCCAGCCTTGCTGGCCTTCTCTGAGATTTCGGCCCGCAGGAGCCTGGCTTCCGTTCGGACGAGCGTGCTCACCTGCTGGGCCAGATCGCCGATCAGCGTGGCGAGGCTTGGATTGTCCTGAGTGCTCATCTCTTCAGCTCCGCTGCCTTGCTGGGGAAGCCACCGTCGGAGCCCCAGGAGGATGGGGACTTGTCCCGGGGCCGGCCTGGTTCCACACGTGTCTGCGCCGAATTGCCGGGGCCGGTTGCGGCCCGGGTCGAGCCGTCTGCCTCGGGCGGCGAAGCCTTTATGAATCGCCCGAGTGCCAGCCCGGCCAACACCGACCCGGCGATCAGCGTTCCAGGATTTTGCCGACCGAAGGATTGCATGTCCTCAAGCACCTGCCCGAAAGGCTTCTGTTTCAAGGAGGACGAAAGCCCTTCCAATCCGCCGGCGGCTTCGAGCATGAACTTTGATGCCGCGTTTTGGTCATTGTTGGCGAGATGTTCGCTTGCGGCGCGCAAGGCGCCGCCGAACGCCGCCAGGCTCGACCCGATGTCGCGCTGCGTTTCCTCCGCCTTTTCGGACAGGGCGTGCTTGGCTTCCGAGGCATAGTCGCCTGCCCTGCGGGCAGCCTCGTCACGCGCATCGTGAAGCACCTCTGCGGCGCTCTGGGTTTCTTGCTGAAGACGATCGGAAATTTCGCTCTTCGCCCGGGCGAAGTCGGCGGGCTCGCGGCCCTTATCATTGTCACGCTGCATGGTGCCTCCTAGTGAAAGCCGAGGAAAGAGAGCACCGCGAGCACGACGACGACGAGACCGATGAGATAGATGACACTGTTCATGGCGCAGGCTCCTCCATGGCAATCCAACTCCACGCAGGCTGCGATGTTCCCTTCGATGAGCAGCTTTTTAGCGGGCAGCTTTTGGCCGGGGATCGGTGGCCTTGAAGCCTGCAAGCTCCTGATCGTCGCAAAGCAATTTGGGATGTGCGGGATCGGAAATATCGAGCTTGTTCCAGGGTATGCGGTAGAGGCCTTGGCGGCGGCGCAGCGCAAAGAAATCCAGCAACGCAGTGCCTATCATCGAGGCGGACAGACGTTCGAAAGCGGCGAAGATGCCTACGTGGAATTCCGTGACGACGAGATCCTCGCCATCCGCCTCCGCGATGATCTCCTCGAGGCGGCCGATGCTCTTGCCGCTTTGCGAGAGGACGCGGCGACCGGCCAGAAGCTCGAGGTTTACATTCGCCATCCTCAGGCTCCCGGGATTCGACCGACAAGGTGATCGCGCAGCCAGTCCTGCCAGGCGAAGATTCTGGTGCGGCGCACGTCGATGTCGAATTCTATGTCGACGCCGATGTCGCGCACCTTGCGCCAGGCGATGCGGTGCGGGCGAGCGTACCGCTTCCCGCGCAACCTTGCCGTGAGCCGTGCGGCCCATTGCCCTGGTCTCGCGCCAAGCCGACGAGCCAGCGCGATCGATCCAAGTTCGACGGCGACGATCCTCGGCGGTTTGCCTTGCCTCAGTTCGGCGACCAAGCTGTCGACCTTGCCGATCTTGACCTGCTCGCGGTCGACGACCTGTTTATCCAGAATGTCGCGAAGCAGTTGCATCAAGTGCCTCCCAAAATCTGCAGCGGAATGCTCACAACGGCCAGGACGAAGCCGAGCGCGATGATGAAGATCACGGCTGCGTTCGACACGATGCCGTTGCGATGCTTGCCGACATAGCGCTCGTCATTGAGCAGGAAGAGGAATGGGACCACCGTCAGCGGCAGGCTGGCCGCCGTGAGTGCCATCGAGAAGATGGTGAGCTTCAGCGGGTCGAGACCGAGCGCTATCGGGACGGCGGCAAGGAACAGCGTCAGCGTGTAGACCAAGCTGAATCCCGGATCTTCTCGCGGCTTGAGGTTCTCGCCCCAGGTCCAGCCAAAGCCCTGCGCGACGAGATAGGCCTGCTGGAGGCCAACTTCGAGCGCCGCACCAAAGCAGGCTATGCCAAGCGAGGCGACGAAGAGGACGAAGCCCCAGAAGCCGAAGATGGGAATCAGCATCAGCGGGAGCTGGTTGTAGTCGTCCACCCGGTTGACGCCATGTGCGCCGAGCGCAAGCGCAGCCACGATCAGCACGCCGACAGAAATCGTTCCGCCGAAGCTCATGCCGAGACAGGCAATGGCCCGATTGGTGCCGAGATAGCTCTTGTCCCATTGATCCTCGATCGCGCCCGAGGAATAGAACATGAAGAGGTAGGGCGATATCGAAGCGCCGAGAATGCTGACGACCATGAACCAGTAGTTCGGCCCATCATGATGCGGCAGGCTGGGCACGGCGCCGGCGGCAAGCTGTTTCCAATCCGGGTCGAGCATCACCGCCGCGACCACGAAGCAGAGGGTGACCAGACCCAGCATCGAGACCCCCTTCTCGATGAGGCCGAATGTGCCCTTCCACAACAGCAGCCAAGCGACGAAGGCCACCGGCAGCGCCCACCACTGAAAGCCGATCCCTGTGGCAAGCTCGGCGGCAATGGCAACGCCGCCTATCTCCGCCGACAGAACCAGAAAATTGACCAGCAAGACTGCAAGCAGCGGCCAAAGGAAAGCGTTGAAGCCGAAGCGTTCGCGGATACCGTCGGCGATCGTGTGGTGACTGACGGCGGCGAAGCGGCCGGCCATTTCGACGAGAAAGATGATGCAGATGGTTCCCAACAGGATCGCCCACACCAGTTGGAAGCCGAACAAGGCACCGGCCTGCGCAGCCGTCGCCATGGAGCCGACCTCCAGGAAGCCGCCAACGCTGGTGACGATGCCAAGCGAAATTTCAAGGAGCTTCTTCATCGTTGCGGCGCGAAATACGCCGCGTAGGCCTCGCCGAGCCTCGATTGGGCGGCTTGAAGGTCCTGCCGTGCCTGGCCGGCCTGTGCCCGTTCGTCGGCGCCGACCGCGGTTCCGGCCCGGCCCGCGGCCTCCGACAGGCGTCTCATCGCCGCCGTTAGATCGGTTGGCTGGGTAGCATCAGGGGAACTGATCGACCTCACTTGTCGATCGCACTCTCCGAGCGTCTCGGCGAAGGATTGCAAGGCGGCCTTTGCGTAGGGGGACGGCGCCGCGCCCGCAATCCAGGCGTCGGTCACCAGCACAGCGGACTGGGCTGTCGAGGCGGCAAGCTTGGATTGCTCGTCGATGGTTTCGGACGATGAGCAGGATGCGAGTGCCGCCAGCGGCAGGGCAAGACGGATCGCCCGAGCAACGCCACCCCATACCTTGCCCTCGTCGCGACCGCCAGGAACCATCAAGATAAAAGCGGTTGCCACCTGGAAAGTTCCGCCGTCAGGGGGAACGGCGCGAGGGCCAGATTGCAGCCGCTAATCTGGCAGCTTCGAGAGGAGCGCGGCATCCCGCGTGGGGCAGCATTTGCCAATCCTGCCGAAGTCGAAAGTCGGACCCGCTGCCCCGCCAGACCTTGACGAAAATTCCTGCGCCTGTTTGAGAGCGGGGATCAAGACATTTGCTCCAGGGGAGATGAGCAGCGGTGGGCAGGCTGTGAAGCGCGTTCTTCGAATGCTTGCCGCGGTGCTGGTGGCCTGCGGAGTGGCCGGCTGCACCAGCATCTCCTACTACGCGCAGTCGTTGGAGGGTCATGCGCAGATCATGGCCGCGCGAAGGAATGTCGGGAAGTTGATCCATGACCCTTCGACGCCTAAAGCTTTGCGCACCAAGTTGACGTCGGCCAGCGCCATACGACGGTTTGCGACCGATGAACTGGCACTGCCCGAAAACAACAGCTACCGCAGCTATGTCGACATCGGTCGGGACGCTGTGACCTGGGCCGTTTTTGCCGCGCCGCAATTCTCGCTCGCGCCAAGAACATGGTGCTTTCCGGTTTTCGGCTGCGTTCCGTACCGGGGTTACTTTGCTCGCAAATCCGCGGCTGAAAGCGCCCTCGAGCTTCATAGACAGGGGTTGGACGTCTATGTCACGGGCGTCACCGCTTATTCCACACTGGGCTGGTCCAGCGACCCGCTGCTAAGCACCATGCTCCGTCAGGACGACACGTATCTTGCAAGCCTTATCTTTCATGAACTGGCGCATCAGCGCATCTATGTCGATGACGACTCCGCGTTCAACGAGGCGTTCGCTGTTGCCGTTGAAACCACCGGCGTCAGGAAATGGCTCCGCGCAGCCGGCGATCGCGCCGGATTGCGCCGCTACGAAGCCGATCGCAAGCGCAGGGCCGATTTTCTCGGACTGGTGTCGAATGCTCGGGACGAGTTGAGGCAGGTCTATGAAAGTTCCCGTAGCCCGGAGCGGATGGCGGCTGCGAAAGCGGCGACGATCGAAAAGCTGCGGATCCGCTACCGGCACATGCGCGACAAGCAGTGGGCCGGATACCGGGGATACGACGCCTGGTTCGAGGCGCCGATCAACAACGCAAAGCTCGCCGCGACTGCTGTCTACGGCGAACAGGTTCCGGCGTTTCTTCGTTTGTTCGACTTGTGCTCCGGGGACTATCCAAGGTTCTACGCTTCTGTTCGACGGATCGCGGATTTGCACAAGCCTTCCCGTGCTGCAGCGCTCAGGGCTGCAGATACATGTGATTGACATGAACCAGCAAGGATGGGCAGCGGCGCTTTGCTGCCGCTGTCGGTGCGCACATTGAAACCGCCGCCGGGCAGCGGCTCGACAAATCGCGGGTTGATGACCCCACAGTCCTTCTTGTCGTCGCAGCATTCATAGCCGGTGACCGGATCATGGTAACCGGTGTACCAGTTGTGAGCGACGGCGAGCGCGATCAACAGACCTTCATTGTCCGCTCTCACCTGCATATCCCGGCTTCGCAAAATGCTATAGTCGCCCTCGGGACACGTGACGCGAATGCGTGCCACCACCCTGCAGAACGATTATCGACGCCCAAAAGACCGACAACGTGGAGATGCGACGAACCCAGCCAGCGGAGGATTGCACCGTGAGACGTGGATCAAGCGCAGAACATACAGACAGCACTGAATCTCTTGATGATCATCGACCGATAAGTCGCCGGGATGCGCTCAAGGCAGCAGGCCTGGCCGGAGCTGCCGCGCTGTCAACAGGCGCCGTATCGGTCTGCGCCCATGCAGCGGCCGCCGATCCGATGCAAAACCTGGTCGCAGCGGCCAGAGCGGAAGGGCAGCTTGCCGTCATGGGATTGCCGCGCGACTGGTGCGGATACGGCGCCATCATAGATGGTTTCAAGGCCAGATACGGTCTTACGGTCAAAGAACTTCGACCCAGTGCCAGCTCAGCCGATCAGATTGAGGCGATCAAGGCCGGGCGAGCCAAGGCCGACTACCAGATCCCGGATGTAATCGAGGTCGGCGTGTCGTTCGCCTCATCGGCAAAACAGGAAGGCCTGTTGCTGCCGTACAAAGTCTCAAAGTGGGAGACAATCCCGGGAGGCGCCAAAGATGCGCAAGCGCATTGGTATGGCGGCTACTATGGAGCCATCGCCTTCGAGATCAACGCTGACCTCGTCGCCAAGATCCCGCAGGATTGGACGGATCTTGCTGCGCCGGAGTATCGAAACTCGGTTGGACTCGCCGGCAACGTCTCTTCAAATCAAGCAATCCAGAGCATCTTGGCGGCGGGCTTGTCCGGAACAAAGGGCAATGCGGATGAAGCCGCCGCTCAGGGGCTGAAGTTCTTCGCCGATCTCAATGAGAAAGGCAATTTCGTGCCCGTAATCGGGGATCCCAACTCGCTTGTTCAGGGCCGCACGCCGATCCTGATTCGCTGGGATTACCTTGCGCTCGCCGACCGCGACCGCCTTGGCGGGACAGCGAGGATCGAAGTCGTCAGGCCAAGGACCGGCTTCACCGCGGGTCTCTATGTCCAGGCGATCAGCGCCAGTGCTCAGCATCCGAACGCTGCGCGGCTTTGGATGGAATACCTTTACTCAGACGAGGTGCAGCTCGCATGGTTGAAAGGCCAATGTTATCCGATCCGGATCGCAGACCTCGTTCGCAATGGATCGGTCCCAATCGATTGGCGCGGGAGGCTCCAACATCCCGATATCCACGATCCAGACAAGATATTTCCGACGCTCGAGGACCAGGAGAGGGCGAGGGACGTCATAACCAACGGCTGGGACGAGATTGTCGGCGTCAGGGTGCGTTGCCTGCCCGACAAGGGGTACGATGGCCCGGTATCCTGATGCCGGCGACGCCAATCCGCGGCGAAGCCGCAAGCTACGTGCCGATCGGCCAGCCGGCCCAAGGTCGCCGCCAGCGCAGGTAGACGATAGCGGCGCTCCACCCGATCGTGCACCGAATTCCTGCTTACCGCCCGAGAGATCAAAGCGAGCCAGCGCTCAGCCGATGCTCTCTCCACCGTCGACGACCAGCGCCTGGCCAGTCATGAAGGAAGAGCGATCGGAGACGAGGAACAGTATGGCTTCGGCGATCTCCTCAGCGCTTGCCCAGCGCCCCATCGGAATTTTCATCCGCACGTAACGTTCGATAGCGTCGCGCCCGCCCATCTGGGCAATGAACGGCTCATTGAACGGCGTGTCGACCCAGCCGGGGCAAAGCGCGTTGACCCGCACATTATACTTTGCGTAATCGAGCGACATCTGTCTCGTCATCGCCACCACTGCGTGTTTGGAGGTGGCATAAGCGATCATCTCGCGGTCGTAGAAGACGCCCGAATTCGAGGCGGTGTTGAGGATGACGCCGCCGCCCTGCGCGATCATCGCCGGCATGACCGCCTTGGCCGCGAGGAACTGGGCCCGCACATTGATGCGCCACGAGGCATCCATGCCGTCGGTGCTGACTTGGGTCAGCGTGCCGCCGACCTGGATGCCGGCATGGCTGTGCAAGATGTCGATCCGGCCATGCCTGCCGAGCGTTCCCGCGATCAGCTCCTCCACCGCCCTGTCGTCGCCGACATCGGTGCCGACAGCTTCGGCGCGGCCGCCGGCATCGCGAATGCCGGACGCGGTGGCTTCGCCCGCAACGAGGTCCCGGTCGGCGACCACGACGACCGCCCCTTCGCTTGCCATGATTGTGGCGCCGGCGCGTCCGATGCCCGAGCCGGCTCCGGTCACCACGGCGATACGATCTTTGAGAATCATGGATGTGTCTTTCAAGGCGATGGTTTTCGTCGGCCGAGTTGCCATTGCGCGAGCAGGACGAGCAGCACCGACGCGGCTAGCACGATCGTCGCGACGGCGTTGATCTCCGGCGTCACGCCGCGCCGGATGGAAGCAAAGACATAGATCGGCAAGGTCGTCTGCGCGCCAGCCACGAAGAAGGCGACGATGAAGTCGTCGAAAGAGAAGGTGAAGGCGAGCAGGAAGCCCGCTATCACGGCGGGCATGATCTGCGGCAGCACGATGGCGCGGAACGTCGTCAGCGGCGTAGCGTAAAGATCGCTCGACGCCTCGACCAGATTGCGGTCGAGGCTGCTCAGCCGCGTGCCGACGATCATCGTCACGAGCGCCATCGAGAACAGGCCGTGCGCGGCGATGATCGAACCATAGCCGAGAGAAAGCCGCGGCGGCTGGTCGGCCGGCCATAGCGAAGCGAGGAACGGATTGACGACGGCAAAGAGCTGTACCAGAGCGACCAGTGTCGAGATGCCGATCACGACCCCCGGAACGACGATCGCGGCACCCAGCAGCGCCTCGAACAGCGCCCGCGTGCGCGCTCCGACACGCTGCAGCCCGAGCGCCGCGGCGGTGCCACAGAAGGCCGCAAGCAGAGCGCTGGTCGTGGCGATGATCAGGCTGTTCTTCAGCGCCTCGACCAGGAACGGGTTGGACAGCGCCTTGCCGTACCATTGCGTCGAGAAGCCGGTGAACTCGCTGGCGTGATGGCCGGCGTTGAAGGAGAACAGCACGACCAGTGCGATCGGCAGATAGAGGAAGGCGAAAACGGCGACGACGAAGGCTCGCATCAGATCAAGTCCACGGGGCGGGCGCCGGAGAGCCGGGTCGAGATGCGGTTGGCAAGGATCAGCACCACCACCGAGACCAGCACCAGCGTGATGGCGATGGCCGAACCGAACGGCCAGTTGCGCGACTGCAGGAAGAGGTCGACCAGGGCGTTGCCGATGAAGAACACCTTGCCGCCGCCGAGCAGGGTCGGGATCAGATATTCACCGAGCAGCAGGATCATCACCAGCGAGAAGCCGGTCATCACGCCCGGAAGCGACAGCCTCAGCGTCACGCCGATGAATGTCGACAAGGGCGTCGCGCCGAGATCGGCGGACGCCTCCAGCAGCCGACGATCCAGCCGCTCCAGACTGACATAGATCGGCAGGATCATCAGCGGCAGGTAGCCGTAGACGATCCCGAGCAGCACTGCCCCCGGCGTGTTGATCAGCCGCAGATCCTCGATCCCGACATAAGCAAGCAGGGCCGGAATGCCGCGCCCGCCAAGGATGTACAGCCAGGCATAGGTGCGCATCAAAAGGCTGGTCCAGAACGGGATGACGATCAGGGCGAGCAGGATCAGCCGCCAGCGCTGCGGCGCGCGCAGCGCAAGATAATAGGCGACGGGGTAGGCGACGAGCAGGCAGCCCAGCGCACCGACCGGCGCCAGCACCATCGTGTTCCAGAACGCGTTCGCCCGCGCCGGCAGATTTGCATATTGCGCGAATGTGAGCGCGGCCTGGTAGCCGCCTTCCGGCGCCCGCTCGCCGACACTGAAGATGGCGATGGCAATGAAGGGCAGCACCAGGAAGACAATCAGCCACAGCGCTGCTGGAGCAAGCAGCAGCGCCGTCACCAGATTTTTGCGAAAACGAGTACCGCGCATCGAGAAAGCCGTTTCGGCACCGGCGGACGAACATCCGCCGGTCAATTTGTCTGGATCGGACTTGACGCCGGTCCGGCTCAAGCCGACTTGAAGCGCGCCATCAGCTCGGCGCGGCCCGGATCGGTCAGTGTCGCCGCGGCGCCGAACTCGAGCGGCTTCAGAAGATCGGCGGCCGGATAGAGGATCGGATTGTCGAGCACCTCCTTCGGCAGCAGCGCATTGACCCGCGCGTCGATCGAGGGGGCACCATTGGCCAGATGCTCCTTCACAGCGATCTTCGGGTTCATCAGGTAGTTGAGCAGCGCGTATCCGGCGGGCTTGTTGGGCGCATCCTTCGGGATGGCGTAGAAGTCGGTCCAGATCTCGCCGCCTTCCTTGCCGAGCACATAGGCAATCTCGGCAATGTCGCGATGGAGCTGCGCGCCGTCATTGGTCCAGCACATCGTCATCCAGGCGTCGCCGGAGCGCATCGACGGCTGGTAGTCGCTCGACACCGCGAACAGATGCGGTTTGACCTTGAGCAGCAATTCCTCTGCCTTGGCGAGCTCGTCCTGCTTCAGCGAGTTGAAGGAATAGCCATAGTATTTCAGCGCATTGCCGATGGTGGTCAGCTGGTAGTCATGCACCATGCTGCGGCCGTCGCCTTCGGCCATGGCGGTGTCCCAGAACTCCTTCCAGCTCGACATCGGCTTGGCGAGCTTCTTGGTGTTGACGGCAAAGCCGGTCGTGCCCCAGTTCTTCGGCACGGCGTAGATCGTGCCATCGATCGTGCCTTCGGCCGTGAAGCGCGCATCTTCCTGCGAACCGTCGAAATTGCCTAGCTTGGCCATATCCAGCGCTTCGATGATGCCGAGCTTCTTGTAGGTCGAAATGGTGTAGTTGGTCGGCACGAAAAGGCTCCAGCCCGAACCGCCGGCCTGCAGCTTGGCCAGCATTTCCTCGTTCGATCCGAAGACGTTGACCTCGACGGCGACGCCGGTCTCAGCCTTGAAGCTCTCGAACGTCGCCGGATCGTGGTAGTTCGGCCAGGTGGCGATCGACATGCGATCGCCAAGGCTCTCGGCAGCAAAGGCGGGCGCCGGCATGATGCCGAGCTCGCGCGCCATTACCGCCGTGGCGACGCCAAGGCCGGTAAGGCCCAGGAAGTCGCGCCGGCTGATCGAGCCGCGTTTCAGGCGCATCAATTGGTCGACGAATTTTTCAGGGCTTATCGGCAGTCCGTCACGATACGATTTCGACATGTTGGTCTTCCCTCTGGTTGGTCCCGTTGTTCTTGGGCTGCGAAAACGCCAGCGGCGCTCCGGCGGCAAAGCCGATGGCGACGGGTTCGCCCGGCTTGAAGAGATTGCCCCCGCCCATCACATGATCGGCCTTGGCGAGCAGCGACCCGATGCCGGGCACCTCGATCGCGTATTCGGCGGTCGAGCCGAGGAATATGCGGTTGCGGACGACGCCTTGCAGGCTGCCCCTGCCGGGTGCTGAAAGGCTCAGCGATTCCGGCCGCAGGCTGACGGAAACGGCCTCGCCACGGCTGAGCGGCACCCGCTTGCGCGCCGCAATCACCGTGCCGTCGTCGAGCGCGACATCGACGAGGTCGCCGCAGAGCCCCGTCACCTTGCCCCTGAGCAGATTGGTCTTGCCAACGAAATCCGCAACGAACAGATCGGCCGGCTCGTCATAGATCTCGCTCGGCTGGCCCAGTTGCACCACAAGGCCGCCATTCATGACGCAAACCAAGTCGCTCATCGACAGCGCTTCCTCCTGGTCGTGGGTGACCAGAACGAAGGTGATGCCGATCTCGCGCTGCAGGTTCTGCAGCTCGATCTGCATGTCGGTGCGCAGCTTCTTGTCGAGCGCCGCCAGCGGCTCGTCGAGAAGAAGCACCGCCGGCTTGTTGACCAGCGCCCGGGCGAGCGCGACGCGCTGCTGCTGGCCGCCGGAAAGCTCGTGAATCTTGCGGCGCCCGTAACCGGATAGCTGCACCATGGCCAACGCCTCGCCCGCCTTCCGGGCGATGTCGCGGGAGGACAGCCGCGGCCTCGCCTGACGCAGCCCGTAGGAGATGTTCTCCTCGACATCGAGATGCGGGAACAGCGCGTATTGCTGGAACACCATGTTGACCGGGCGCCGATAGGGCGGCGTTCCAGCCATGTCGCGGCCGCGGATCAGCACCTGGCCCTCGCTCGGCTGCTCGAAGCCGCCGATCATGCGCAGACAAGTCGTCTTGCCGCAGCCGGAGGGTCCGAGCAGCGCCACGAAGGCGGAAGGCGGGATGGCAAGGTCGATACCGCTCACCGCGGTGACGGCGCCGTAGCGCTTGGTGACCGCGCGGAACTCGATATCGGGCACTGCAGTCAAGCCACGGGCTCCAGCGACAGCGTGAGGCAATGTCACGACGCTAGCAGAGCCAATACTGGCTAGTATATACCTCCCAGGTGGTATATTTAGCCGATTTTATCGTTTAGAGGGGTATGGATTGGCCACCTCCCGCAGTGACGACTACAATGCGCTCGCCGCCGTGATCGCCGCGGCGCGCGAGACCGGCGGCGACCATTTCGGCAAGGCGATCGTCGGCTGGCTACGCGGTCATGTCCGCTTCGACCACTGCGTGATCTTCGGCTATCGGGGTGCCGCGCGGCCGCCGCTGCTGTTCGAGACCTTCTCGCCGGCCGAAAGCCATGTCTTCGTCGCGCTCTATCAGGAAGGGCCCTATCTGCTCGACCCCTTCCATCACGCCGCGGTCGAGCGCAAGGAGGGTTTCTGGCGCATGCGCGAGTTGGCACCGGACCGCTTCTATGCCAGCGAATACTACCGTTCCTATTACAGCCAGACCCGGCTCGCCGAGGAGGTCGGCTTCTTCGTTCCGCTGGCCGGCAATGATGCGCTGGTGCTGTCGCTGATGCGCCAGCGCGCCTCGGGGCCGTTCGGCACCGCCGACGCCAGGCGGCTGCGCGACATGGCGCCGGCGGTGATTGGTTTCTGCAGGCTGCGCTGGCCGGCCCTGCCTGCTGACGAGATCGCGATCCCATCGCCGGGCGAGATCGTTGCGCCAGCCAGCGAACTCGATCGCGCACATATCTGGAAAAGCCTGTCGCTGACCTCGCGGGAAAAGCAGGTCGTTGACCTGGTGCTTCAGGGCCACTCGACTGAATCGATCGCCAGGGCGCTCAGGATCGTGCCCGGGACCGTCAAGGTCCACCGCCGCAACATCTACCGCAAGCTCAAGATCAAGTCCCAGGCCGGCCTCTTCGGTCGCTTCGTCGAGATCATCGACGCGCGCATCGGCTGACCAGGGCTTATGGCAATGTGGGACGTGCCGATCGGTCAGCTTGCTGGCGAACTGGCCGCGCCACATGCGATTGCCATGCCGCAACACCTCGAGCCGGACCCGATGTGGTCGGCATACGGTACGGTGAGACCATGCCGGGCGCGCGCGCAGACAAAGGCCGCCGATCTCAATGGTTCCTCCAATCACACTTCCTGGTTCCGACAGACCCAGTGAAATCACGCACAAGAGGTGACGAATGCCCGCGGCATGGCTAAACCCATGCAAAGCCTGGGATGGCAGGCTTTACTCCCACTCGATTGTGCCGGGCGGCTTTGAGGTGACGTCGTAGACGACGCGGTTGATGCCCCTCACTTCGTTGATGATGCGGGTGGCGGCGGCGCCGAGGAAGTTCATGTCGTAGTGATAGAAGTCGGCCGTCATGCCGTCGACGGAGGTGACGGCGCGCAGCGCGCAGACGAACTCGTAGGTGCGGCCGTCGCCCATGACGCCGACGGTCTGCACCGGCAAGAGCACGGCGAACGCCTGCCAGATGGCATCGTAAAGGCCGGCCTTGCGGATCTCGTCGAGATAGATGGCGTCGGCCTCGCGCAGGATCTCCAGCTTCTCGCGGGTGATGCCGCCCGGACAGCGGATGGCAAGGCCGGGACCCGGGAAGGGATGGCGGCCGATGAAGCTCTCCGGCAGGCCGAGTTCCTTGCCCAGCGCCCTGACCTCGTCCTTGAACAGCTCGCGCAGCGGCTCGACCAGCTTCATGTTCATGCGCTCGGGCAGGCCGCCGACATTGTGGTGCGACTTGATCGTCACCGACGGGCCGCCGGAGAAGGAGACGCTCTCGATGACGTCGGGGTAGAGCGTGCCCTGAGCCAGGAAGTCGGCGCCGCCGAGCTTCTTGGCCTCTTCCTCGAAGACCTCGATGAACAGGCGGCCGATCGTCTTGCGCTTCTTCTCGGGATCGGACTCGCCTTCTAGCGCCGAGATGAAACGATCGGAAGCGTCGACTAGAATCAGCGGCAGATTGTAGTGCTGGCGGAACATCTCCACCACGCTCTGCGCCTCGTCCTTGCGCATCAGGCCGTGATCGACAAGGATGCAGGTCAGCTGTTCGCCGACGGCCTCGTGGATCAGGAGCGCCGCAACGGAGGAATCGACTCCGCCTGACAGCGCGCAGATCACTTTACCCTTGCCGACCTGCTTGCGGATCGCCTCGACGGCGTGCTCGCGATAGGCGCGCATCGTCCAGTCGCCCTCGATGCCGGCGATGTTGTGGACGAAGTTCCTCAGGAGCCTGGCGCCATCCGGCGTATGCACCACCTCGGGGTGGAACATGATGCCGTACATCCGGCGCTCGACATTGCCGAAAATGGCGAAGGGCGAGCTTTCCGACTTGCCGAATACCTCGAAGCCCGGCGGCAGTTCGATCACGCGGTCTCCGTGGCTCATCCAAACCTGATGGCGCTGGCCTGGTGCCCACAGCCCCTCGAACAGCGGGCTCTCCTTCTCGATGTGGACGAAGGCGCGGCCGAATTCACGGTGGTTGGAGCTCTCGGCGACGCCGCCCATCTGCACGCAGAGCGCCATCTGGCCGTAGCAGATGCCGAGCACCGGAACACCGGCGTCGAAGACGATCTGCGGCGCGCGCGGGCTGCCGATGTCGCCGGTCGACGCTGGGCCGCCGGACAGGATCACCGCTTTCGGCTTCATGCGCTTGAAAGCAGCTTCCGCCGACTGGAACGGCACGATCTCGGAAAAGACGCCGGCCTCGCGGATGCGGCGGGCGATAAGCTGGGTGAACTGGCTGCCGAAATCGACAATCAGTACGGAGTCGGGATGATTGGCTGTCGTCATGGCGAGCCTTTAGAGAAAGAAACGAGTCGGCGCAATGGGTTGCGCGCTGCGGCTTTCGGTCCTTTCCAGCCTCAGGCGAGGCGAACCGCGCCGGACAGGATGGCCTGTTCAAGCTGCCCAACGGCGGCGGCAAGCTTCTCGTCAATGACGTGCAGATATTCGGTCCAGTCGCCGACATGCCGGAGATCGGAGGCGCCGTCCGAAATGCCGCGCAGGCCGATCAGCGGCACGCCGAACAACTGGCAGGCGCGCAGGCAGGCGAAGGTCTCCATGTCGACCATGTCGGCGGCGATCGCATCATAGGCGTTGCCGGTCACGATCGCGCCGCCGGTGGAAAGCGTGGCGCTCTTGATGCCGGGGATGACGAACGGCAGCGGCACGGTCACCGGCAGGTCGAGGAACGGCGTGGCGCCCTTCTCGAAGCCCAGCGGCGAAGCGTCCATATCCCGGTAGCTGACCGACACCGCCTGGTAGATCTCGGCCTGCTCAAGGGTTCGGCTGCCCGCGGAACCCAGCGAGACGACGAGATCGGGGAGCGCGCCCTGCCCCTTCGACGCCGCGAGCTCGGCGCCCAGGCGAACGCCGGCCTCAACGGGGCCGACGCCGATCATCAGCGGCGTGAACAGTCTTTTGAGGTGCGGCCCATATTCGGCGTCGGCCGCCATGACGAAGAGAACGGATTTCTGCGCTATCCGCGCGGTGTTTGCCATGAGATCACCCCTCGATGCCGTCGCGGCCGACCACCGTCATCATGGTGCCGGTCATGGTTGCGATCAGCTTCGCCTCGCCGTCGGCGGCGAATGCATAGGCTTGGCCGTCGGCGACGACGATGGTGCGTCCGGGCTTGGTGACCGAGCCCCGAAACAGGAAGCGCTCGCCCCTGCCCGGCGCCAGGAGATTGACCTTGAATTCGATGGTCAGCACGCTCGAATTCTGCGGCATCAGCGAGAACGCCGCATAGCCGCAAGCCGAGTCAAGCGCCGTCGAAATGACGCCGGCGTGCAGGAAACCGTGCTGCTGGGTAAGCTCTGGTGCATAGGGCATCTCGATCTCGATGATGCCGGGCGTGACCAGCGTCAGCTCGGCGCCGATGGTGGCCATCGCCTTCTGGCGGGCAAAGGAGACCCTGACGCGTTCCTCATAATCGGGAGCGGGTACGATCTTGGCTGCCATGGCCCTCGCCTCACTTTTGCTGGCGCAGCTTTATTGCAGAGGCAGGCGGGACAGGCAATCTCCTGATGCTGCAGTGCAGCAAAACGACGCGATCCTTAGCCCACCTTGCGCAAAGCGTGGAAATAGAACCCATCGGTGCCGCTCAAGGCGGGCGACAGCGAGATGCCGCCGCTATCGGCGATGCGTGCCGCGCCTTCATGGCCGGGGAAGGAACCGTCCCAGAGCTGGCGGTGATCGACCGGCACGAAGTTGCCGTAGCGTTCGCGGAAAGCCGCGATCTGTTCGCCGTTCTCGGCGTCGAACACCGAGCAGGTGATGTAGACGAGCAGTCCGCCGGTTTTGACGAATGTCTGCGCCCTATCGAGGATCGCCTGCTGCTCGGCCTTGCGCGCTTCGAGCTGCCTCTCGGTCAGCCGCCATTTGGCGTCGGGGCGCCGCCGCCAGGTACCGCTGCCGGTGCAGGGCGCATCGATCAGCACGAGATCCATATGGCCGGCTAGCGGCACGAGGTCCGCGGGCTTGCGGACGACCTGGATATTGCGGCTGTGCGCCCGGCGGATGCGATCGAAGATCGGCGCCAGACGCACTTTCTCCGCATCATGGGCAAACAGCTGGCCGCGATTGTCCATCTCGGCCGACAGCGCCAGCGTCTTGCCGCCGGCGCCGGCGCAGTAGTCGAGCACCTGCATGCCAGGCTCGGCGCCGGCCAACGCCGCGGCAATCTGCGACCCCTCGTCCTGCACCTCGAACCAGCCTTTCTGGAAAGCGGGTTCGGCCTGCACATTGGGATGCCGGCCGTCGCCGTCGATCGGCGGAATGCGGATGCCGAGCGGCGCGATTGCGGCAGGCGCGGCCCCGGTGCCCTGGAGTTCGGCAAGCACCCTGTCGCGATCAGACTGCAGCGTGTTGACCCTGAGGTCCAGCGGCGGGCGCATTGCGAGCGCTGCCCCCTCGCCGATCCAGGCGTCACCATAGACCCTTGCAAGCAGCGGCGCACACCAGTCGGGAACATCGGCCCGCACGGCGTCGGGCGCCTCCTGGGAGCTCTGCCTGGCAACCGCCTTCAGTTCGGCCGCGCTGAGCAGCGGCGGCGCGAACTTGTCGCCGTCCAGCGCATCGTTGAGCGACTGCGCCGTCTGGCCCCATTCGAGCAGCAGCGCGCCGAAACCGATGGCGCGCGGCGTGTCCTCGCCGAAGAGCCAGCCGGCCGAGCGCTTGCGGCGCAGCGCGTCATAGACGATGTTGCCGATGGCGGCACGGTCGCCGCCGCCGGCAAAGCGATGCGACAGGCCCCAATCGCGCAAGGCGTCGGCCACCGGCCGATGTCGCCGGCCGATGTCTTCCAGAACTTCGATGGCCGCCGCCAGCCTTCCGCCCAGTCGCATCTTGTTTCGCTATCCCGCAGATTGCTTCTGGCCCGCTCATAAAGCGTTTCAGGCCAGGATTGAAACAGTTCTGTTGCGGCAAGCCCGCTGTTGCCATGGCGAAGGATCGGTGCCGCGATGCCATCATTGCGGCCCGTCGCCCAGGCGGGCGTCTTGAGAAGGACCGAGATTTTGTTGGATGGAAGCGATTTCGAAGGGAAAACGCGGTACAGTTTTCCTGGAATTGCTTCGGTTGAGCGAAAAAGGCGCGGGCATGAACCCGCGCCTTTCTCTTGGGAGGATTAGACCTTACTTCGAGGCGATCTCGAAGCGGTCGAGGTTCATCACCTTGGTCCAGGCCTTGACGAAATCCTTGACGAACTTGGCCTTGGCATCCGCCGAGGCGTAGACCTCGGCAAATGCACGCAACTGCGCGTGCGAACCGAAGATCAGGTCGGTGCGGGTGCCGGTCCACCTGATCTCTTTGGTCTTGCGGTCGCGCGCTTCATAGACCTCGTCCGAGCCCGGCTCCGATGCCGGATCCCAGATTGTCGCCATGCTGAGCAGGTTGACAAAGAAGTCGTTGCTCAGCGTGCCGGGCCTGTCGGTGAACACGCCATGCTTCGAGCCGCCGTGATTGGCGCCGAGGACGCGCAGGCCGCCAACCAGCACCGTCATTTCGGGCGCCGTCAGCGTCAGCAGCTGCGCCCGGTCGACCAGCATCGCCTCGACCGACATCGGCAGCCTGCCGCCGACGTAGTTGCGGAAGCCGTCCGCCTTCGGCTCGAGCGCCGCGAAGGATTCGACATCCGTCTGCGCCTGCGAGGCGTCCATGCGGCCGGGCGTGAAGGGCACCTTCACCTCGTTGCCGCCATCCTTCGCCGCTTTCTCGACCGCAGCGGCGCCGCCAAGCACGATGAGGTCGGCGAGCGAGACCTTCTTGCCGCCGGTCTGCTCAGCGTTGAACTCCTGCTGGATCGCTTCGAGGCTGGCCAGCACCTTCGAGAGCTGAGCCGGCTGGTTGACCTCCCACTCCTTCTGGGGACTGAGGCGGATGCGACCGCCATTGGCGCCGCCGCGCTTGTCGGAGCCCCGGAAGGTCGAGGCGGAAGCCCAGGCGGTCGAGACCAGTTCGGATACCGACAGGCCGGAGGCCAGGATCTTGGCCTTCAGCGCGGCGATATCCTGCTCGCTCACCAGCTCATGGTCGATTGCCGGGACCGGATCCTGCCAGATCAGCTCTTCCTTCGGCACGAGCGGGCCGAGGTAGCGCACGATCGGTCCCATGTCGCGGTGGGTGAGCTTGAACCAGGCGCGGGCGAAGGCATCGGCGAACTGGTCCGGATGCTGGTGGAACCGCCGCGAGATCTTCTCATAGGCCGGGTCGAAGCGCAGCGACAGATCGGTGGTGAGCATCGCCGGCGCGTGGCGCTTCGAGGGATTGTGTGCATCCGGCACCGTGCCGGCGCCGGCGCCTCCCTTCGGCGTCCACTGCTGGGCGCCGGCCGGGCTCTTCGTCAGCTCCCACTCGAAGTTGAAGAGGTTGTCGAAGAAATTGTTGCTCCACTTGGTCGGCGTCGTCGTCCAGGTGACCTCGAGGCCGGAGGTGATCGCGTCACCGGCAATGCCGGTGGCATATTTGCTCGACCAGCCGAGGCCCTGCGCCTCGATGCCGGCCCCTTCCGGCTCCGCGCCGACCAGAGAGGCATCACCGGCGCCGTGGGTCTTGCCGAAAGTGTGGCCGCCGGCAATCAGCGCCACCGTTTCCTCATCGTTCATGGCCATGCGGCGGAAGGTCTCGCGGATGTCGCGCGCGGCGGCGACGGGATCCGGCGTGCCGTTCGGTCCCTCCGGATTGACGTAGATCAGACCCATCTGCACTGCACCGAGATGGCCATGCAGCTCGCGGTCGCCCGAATAGCGCTCGTCATCAAGCCATTTGGTTTCGGAACCCCAGTCGACGTCCTGCTCCGGCTCCCAGACGTCGGCGCGGCCGCCGGCGAAGCCGAAGGTCTTGAAGCCCATCGATTCCAGCGCGACGTTGCCGGCGAGGATCATCAGGTCGGCCCAGGAGATCTTGCGGCCGTATTTTTGCTTGACCGGCCACAGCAGCCGGCGCGCCTTGTCGAGATTGGCGTTGTCCGGCCAGCTGTTCAGCGGTGCGAAACGCTGCTGACCGGCGCCGGCGCCACCGCGGCCGTCGCCGATGCGATAGGTTCCGGCGCTGTGCCAGGCCATGCGGATGAACAGCGGACCGTAATGGCCGAAGTCGGCCGGCCACCAGTCCTGCGAATCCGTCATGACATGGTGCAGGTCCTTGACCACCGCGTCGAGGTTGAGGCTCTGGAATTCCTTGGCATAGTCGAAGTCCTCGCCCATCGGGTCCGAGAGGCTCGACTGCTGGTGGAGAACACCAAGGTCAAGCTGGTTCGGCCACCAGTCACGGTTGGTCCGGCCGGCGGATCCATGCGCCACAGGGCATTTGCCCGCGCTGTCGTCGTCGGTTTTCGCGTCCATCTTAGTCTCCGATTTTGCCGAGTTTTGAATTGGGTTGTCCGGGGCAGCCAGCGGCCGCGCCACTCTGGAACGATTCCAGACTAGGCCGCCGTACCGATAAAGACAAATTGCCTTTCCTGTTTTTTCCGATAGGATTTTCTTATGATTGGCCTTACCGTCCGGCAGATGCTTTATTTCGACGCGCTGGCGCAGACGCTGCATTTCGGCCGCGCCGCAAAGCTCGCCGGCGTCAGCCAGCCGGCGCTTTCCGCACAGATCGCCGAAATGGAGGAGCGGCTGAACTGCCTGCTGTTCGAGCGCGGCGGCAAGACGGTGCGGATGACCGACGAGGCGATCGCCTTGCAGCCGCGCATCGAACGCATCCTCGCCGACATACGCGAGGTCGAGACCACGGCCCGGCGCGGCCGGCCTGTCATGGAAGGCCGCTTCCGGCTGGGCATCATCCCGACCGTGGCGCCTTATTTGCTGCCGCATGTGCTGCCGGAGTTGAGACGGCATTTTCCCGCCCTGCAGCTCGAATTGCGCGAAGCGGTGACGGCCTCGCTGATCGACGACAGCGCCTCGGGCCGGCTCGACGCCTTCATCGCCGCCCTGCCGCTCGACTATCCGGGCCTCGTCACCGAGGAGCTTTTCCCCGACCGGTTCTTTCTGGCGGTACCCGTCGGCGATCCGGCCTTCGCCTCGCCGCCGGTGCCGCCGGAAAGCCCCGCCCTGGAGCGGCTGATGCTGCTCGAGGAAGGACATTGCCTGCGCGAGCAGGCGCTGGCCGTCTGCGGCAATGTGCGGCCGGTGGCAATGGCAAGCTACGGTGCCACCAGCCTCACCACGCTCTTGCAGATGGTGGCGCATGGGCTGGGCGTGACGCTGATCCCTGAAATGGCGGCCAGTGCCGCCGGCGTCATGCCAGATCTCAGGATCGTGCCGTTCCAGGAGCCGATGCCGCAGCGCATGATCTGCATGGCCTGGCGGAAGAACAAGGTGCGCCAGGATGAGTGCGCCGAACTGGCGAAGATCATCCGCGGCCTGGATCAGGCGGTGCTGGCGGCGTGACGCGCGCTTTTGTATGTGGCCGCCGGTGACCACATGTCACTGTGATTGTTTGAATTGGGCTCACCTCAAGCTTTCACGGGATCGCTATCAGGAAAACGTAGGTCATGAAGACGATCAGGTGAACGGCACCGGTCAGAAACGTCGTCCTCTCGGTGCTGAAACTGATGCTGCATATGAAAAGCGCCAGCACCAAGAGCACGATATCGAGGGGAGGAAGCCCGAGCGTCAGCCCCCTGCCTGTCAGCAGACTGGCGGCTGCCACTGCCGGTATGGTCAAACCGATTGTCGCGCAGGCCGAACCCATCGCAACATTGAGGCCGCGCTGCAGCTCATTGTTGAGCGCGGCGCGGATGGCCGAAATGGATTCCGGCATCAGCACGAGCCCGGCAATCAATGCGCCGACGATGCCGTCGGCCTGGCTCACCTGGTAGGCGACGAGCGCATCTTCAACGCTGGCGGCAACCTGCTCCGCGAGCATCACGATGCCGATGAGCCCAATGAACAGGAGCAGCGCGCTGGCCGCGACGGCGTCGTGGGCGGCAGTTCGGGCCGCATGCTCGGGTTCGTGCTGTTCAACGAAATCATCCCGGTGGCGGACCGTCTGCGCGAACACGAAACATGCGTAGAGCGACACCGAAAGCACGCTGACGAAGCCAAGCTGAGCGGCTGAAAACGTTCCGGGATCCGTGGTTCGCGTGTAGGTCGGCAGAATGAGCGTCATCACCGTCAGCGCAGACAGAACCGCCAGGTAGGCACTGGTTCCCTGCCGCACGATCGCCTGCTTGCGATGGCGCCAGCCGCCGAGCGTGAGACAGATGCCGACGACGCCGGTGGACGTGATCATCACCGTCGAGAAAACCGATTCTCGGGCAAGCGTCGGGTTGTTTTCGCCATGCAACATCATCGAGACGATGATCGATACTTCGATCGCCGTCACCGCAAAGGTCAGCACCAACGTTCCATACGGCTCACCGACGCGCCGGGCGACCGCCTCGGCGTGGTCGAGCACCACGAAAATGGTGACGAACATGATAGCGGTCGAAACGGCGCCGACCAGGATCCTGATCTCCAGCGATCCTTGCTCGACCGACAGCCCGCCGACCCTGACTGCGAGAGCCATGGCCAGGGCAGCTGCGGGCATCACCCGAGAGACCACCGATCGCCCGAAATCGCTCATCGCGGCCTTGGCGTTGCTGTCTTGGGCATTTGCGCAAGCTTGCGTGGGAGCATCCAGCCAAGTGTCCTGCGAAAGCCGTTGCCGGCCGGCATTCGACGATCCCGCCCTGTCATCGGGAAAGCGAAGGCCTATTGGGGCGTGTTCTCCTTGACGACCTTCTGGCATTGCGGCGCCAGGTCGCTCAGATGATCGTTCAGGCACTTGATGATGCGGCCGCCACCCTGTTCCACGCCCTTGCAGAACTTCTCATAGTCGGCCTGGCAGGCTTCCCGCTCCGCCGCCGTCTGTGCCAGTGCCACTGTAGCGGTAATCTGGGTTGCCAGAAAAAGCACGCCCAACGCAATCCGCATGACAAACTCCCCCAAAAAAGGTAGGTTCACCCAATTCCATAACAATGCGATATATATACCGAAGTATTCAGAGGGGCAAAATGGTTTTCGCCTGGGGGAGAGCCGCGCCGACGGCAGGTTTATTCGCACTTGCAGCAACGTTACTGTGCGGTTGCAGCAAAGAAAACAGTTACGCGCCGCCGCCACCCCCCAAGATCGACGTCGCGGTTCCGGTGAAGCAGAACGTCACCCCCTATCTCGATGCCACCGGCAGCGCCGCCGCGATCAACACGACGCCGCTGGTTGCCCGCGTCTCGGGCTTCATCCAGGAAATCGACTACAAGGACGGCGACGAGGTCAAGGCAGGCACGCGCCTGTTCCTGATCGAGCAGGCTTCCTACCAGCTGGCGCTCGACCAAGCCCAGGCCGAGCAGGGTTCGGCCGATGCCTCGGCCAAGCAGTCCGGAGCCGACCTGAAGCGGCAGCAGGAGTTGCTGTCGCAGAAGATCATCTCGCAATCGACCCTCGATCAGTCCGCTGCCGCGGCAGACGTCGACGTCGCCAAGCAGAAGCAGGCCGCGGTCGACGTCCAGCAGGCTCAGCTGAATTTGAGCTACACAGAGGTCAAGGCGCCGTTTGCAGGCATCGTCGGCGCCCGCCAGGTCTCGATCGGGCAACTCGTCGGCGCCGGCAGCGCCACCACGCTGGCGACCATCGTTCAGCTTGCGCCCATCTACGTCAACTTCAACGTTTCGGAGCAGGACGTGCTACGCATCCGCGCCGCCATGGCCAAGCGCGGGATAACCTCACAGGATCTGAAGAAAATACCGGTCGAAGTCGGTCTGCAGAACGAGACGGGCTACCCGCATAAGGGGATGCTGGACTTTGCAGCGCCGGAGGTGACAGCCGCCACCGGCACGCTTGCGGTGCGCGCCGTGCTGCCCAACGACGATCGGGCGCTGCTGCCGGGCTACTTCGTGCGCGTCCGCGTGCCGTTGGGCGAAGAGCCTGACATGCTGCTCGTTCCCGATCGCGCGATCGGCAGCGACCAGAGAGGCCGCTACCTGCTCGTCGCCGGCAAGGACGACGTGGTCGAGGAGCGTCCGGTCGAGATCGGCCAGCTCGTCGGCACGCTGCGCGTGATCACCAAGGGCATCTCGGC
The DNA here is from genome assembly GCF_004791945.1 of Mesorhizobium sp. M3A.F.Ca.ET.175.01.1.1. NCBI lineage: Bacteria > Pseudomonadati > Pseudomonadota > Alphaproteobacteria > Hyphomicrobiales > Phyllobacteriaceae > Mesorhizobium > Mesorhizobium sp. M3A.F.Ca.ET.175.01.1.1. Next base: position 66,213 of record NZ_SRTP01000019.1, read on the forward strand.
GGAAGATCGCGTCCTGGTCTCCGGCTTGCTCACGGCCGTGCCGGGCCAGAAGATCGAGCCGCAGGTGAAGACGCTGGAAGCGGCCGCAGCCGACGGCGCTGTGCAATGATCTCCAAATTCTTCATCGAACGCCCGGTCCTGGCCAACGCCATCGCGATCCTCATGGTCGTCGTCGGGCTGATCTCGCTGTTCGGCCTGCCGGTGGCGCAATATCCCGACGTGGTGCCGCCCACGGTTTCGGTCACAACACGCTATCCCGGCGCCAGCGCCCGCTCGGTGATCGACACGGTGGCGCTGCCGATCGAACAGCAGGTCAACGGCGTCGAAGGCATGCTCTACATGCAGTCATTCGCCGCGTCGGACGGCAGCTACAATCTGACCGTCACCTTCCAGATCGGCACCGACCTGGACCAGGCGCAGGTGCGCGTCCAAAACCGCGTGTCCACCGCCCTGGCGTCCCTGCCGCAGGCAGTGCAGGTGCAGGGCGTCAACGTCCAGAAGAAGTCGACCTCCATCCTCGAGATCGTGACGCTGACGTCGCCAAGCGGCCAGTATGACAGCCTCTACCTGGCCAACTATGCGACGATCCGCCTGAAGGACGAACTCTCCCGGATTCCGGGCGTCGGCAACGTCAACGTGTTCGGCGCCGGGCAGTACTCGATGCGCGTCTGGCTCGACCCGGAGAAGATGCAGATCCGCGGCCTGACCACGCAGGACGTGGTCCAGGCGCTGCAGCAGCAGAGCGAGCAGGTCACCGCGGGTCAGGTCGGCGCGCCGCCGGCGCCGGACGGGCAGTCCTTCCAGTACACGATCGAGGTGTCCAGCCGCCTCGACGATCCCGATCAGTTCGGCGCCGTGATCGTCAAGACCGGCGCCAACGGCGACCTGACCCGCGTGCGCGACGTCGGCCGCGTCGAGCTTGGCGCCCAGACCTATGGGCAGTTCTTCAATCTCGACGGTCAGCAGGCGGCCGGCCTGGCCATTTTCCTGTCGCCGGGCGCCAATGCGCTCGACGTGGCCGGCAAGGTCGAGGCGAGGATGAAGGAATTGTCGGGCGAGTTCCCGCAGGGCGTCGCCTACTCGATCCCCTTCAACACCACGATATTCGTCAGCCAGGCGATCGACGAGGTCTACAAGACCCTGTTCGAAGCCGCGGTGCTGGTGCTGATCGTCATCCTGCTCTTCCTGCAGGATTGGCGGGCGATGCTGGTGCCGGCGACGACCGTGCCGGTGACCATCATCGGCGCCTTCGCGGCCATGCTTGCGCTCGGCTTCACCGTCAATCTGTCGACCCTGTTCGCCATCGTGCTTGCCATCGGCATCGTCGTCGACGACGCCATCGTCGTGGTCGAGGGGGCTGCGCACAATATGGAACGCGGCATGTCTCGCCACGATGCGGCGGTCGCGGCGATGAATGCGCTGTTCGGGCCGATCATCGGCATCACGCTGGTGCTGATGGCGGTGTTCCTGCCGGCTGCCTTCCTGCCCGGACTGACCGGGCAGATGTATGCGCAATTCGCGCTGGTGATCGCGGCGACGGCCCTGATCAGCGCCGTCAACGCGGCAACGCTGAAACCGACGCAGTGCGCGACCTGGCTGAGGCAGCCGGTGCCGCTCGAAAAACGCAACGCCTTCTTCCGCGGCTTCAACCGCCTCTACCAGCGCGCGGAAAACAGCTATGCGCGCCTGATCGGATCGATGGTGCGTCACAGCACGGTAATGGGCATCATTGCGCTGCTGATCATCGGCGCGGCGGGCTACGGCATGTCGCGCGTCGCCACTGGCTTCATCCCGATCGAGGACCAGGGCTATCTGCTCGCTTCGGTGCAATTGCCCGACGGGGCATCGCTCGGCCGCACGCAGGACACGCTGCAGCAGGTCTCGACCATCGCCAAGGCCACGCCTGGGGTCGACCAGGTGGTGACGATCGCCGGCCTCTCGGCCCTCGACAACAACTCCACGCTCGCCAATGCCGGCGTCGCCTACATCATCCTCAAGGACTGGAGCGTGCGCGGCAAGGGCGAGGATCTCGCCTCGCTCTATGCGACGCTCAACAAGAATCTGTCGGGCATGGCGGACGGCAACGTGCTGGTGCTGCCTCCGCCGCCGATCCAGGGCATCGGCAACGCCGCCGGCTTCACCATGCAGATCGAGCTGCGTGACGGCAGCTTCGACCTGGCCAAGCTGCAAGGCGCCGCCAACGCGCTGACGAGGGCGGCAGAGACGCAGTCGGGCATCCAGCGCGTCTCGGCGACGTTCCGGTCCAACGTGCCGCAGTACCAGGTCGAATTCGACCGCGAGAAGGTGCAGACGCTCGGGCTGACCACCGACCAGGTGTTCCAGACGCTGGCCGGCTATCTCGGCTCCACTTATGTCAGCCAGTTCAATAAGTTCGGGCGCGTGTTCCAGATCTATGTGCAGGGCGATGCGCAGTTCCGTCTTTCGCCCGAGGACATCGGCCGCCTGACGGTGCGCAACCAAAGCGGCGACATGATCCCGCTCAGCACCGTGCTAACGGTCACGCCAAGCGTCGGTCCCTCGCTGATCAGCCTCTACAACCTCTATCCCTCTGCATCGATCCTCGGCGTGCAGGCACAGGGCTTTTCATCAGGCGATGCGATCAAGCTGATGGAGGCGGCCGCCGCCGACACGCTGCCGCCCGGCACCGGCTACGACTGGACAGCGCTTTCCTTCCAGGAAAAGCTCGTCGGCGGGCAGATCTACCTGGTGTTCGGCATGGCGCTTCTGCTGGTCTACCTGGTGCTGGCGGGACAATATGAGAGCTGGCTGGCGCCGATCTCGATCTTGCTCGCGGCGCCGATGTCGCTGGTCGGCCCCGTGCTGGTGCTCAACGGGCTCCACATCGACAACAATCTCTATGTCCAGATCGGCCTGATCCTGCTGATCGCGCTGTCGGCCAAGAACGCCATCCTGATCGTCGAGGTCGCGCGCGAGTTGCGCGCCGACGGCAGACCCATCGTCGAAGCGGCGATCGAAGCTGCACGCGCCCGCTTCCGCCCCATCCTGATGACCTCCTTCGCCTTCATTCTCGGCGTGGCGCCGCTGGTGCTGGCGACGGGCGCGGGCGCGAGCGCGCGCAAATCGATCGGCATCACGGTGTTTTCGGGCATGATCGCCTCGACCTGCCTCGCCGTCCTCTTCGTGCCTGCCTTCTTCGTGATCCTGCAGCGGTTCGAGGAATGGCGCGCCGAACGCAAGGCGAAGCGGGCGATGCTTCCGGGTTAGAGTATCTTCCGCTCACACCGTCGTCGGCATTTTTCAAGACACGATCGGGGGCTGAACACCGTTTTCAGCATCGAACGCCTGGATTGCTTTGCGCGTCGCCGTGCAGAATCTGTCCAAAAGCTCTGGCTCGTTCGCCAGTCGCTGGCGCAGCGTGAAGGGTATCTCCAGTTGCGCTCCTTTCCCCGTCAATCCACGGTTGACAATGTTGAAATCGTCGATGCCTGGAAACGGGTGGTTATCCCTTTGCGTGCTGAAGCCGGCTTCCTGCAAGCGCCAGACTATAGCTGAAATCAGCGCGGCGTCCTTTCCACCCATGTAGACCGTCGAGGGGTCATCCCGATCGTGTCGACCGTGGATAGAAACGACGGTGGACTTCGTTCGCAACAGTTCGAGCGCAGTTTCCTCGTCGAAGTTCCTCGACGTTATGTGCAGCTCTCGATTGCTTTCCGGCATGAGGCCTTCAAAGCAATACAAGTCGAGATCGCTCCCGGCTATCGTCTGAGTGATCAGGGATGTGCGAGGTTCGATTTTCCCGCCATGGGGAGCGATGACGATCGCGCTGCCGCTTCGCGCGCCACGTCGGACGACTATTCGATAGTCTATGTTCTCGGTCTTGGCGATTTTCAGCGCCGCGAAATTTGGGAACTCCTGTTCCATAGCTCATCCAAAAACGCACGGTCGGCAGGTTCGCGTCTTCGAGCTGTTCAGCTTTTCGCAGTATCGCTGATCCGCTCTAAGCGTTTGTTTTCACGCAATTCCGGACTTCCTGGAGTTGCTCTAGGCGCGTTTCCCCAAAGGCTCAATATCTTCCGGTCGATCCTGCTTCACGCCGTCTTCTGCGCCACCAAGCCCAGTTCCTCGATCATCGCCTCGCGCATCAGAAACTTCTGCGGCTTGCCGGTCACCGTCATCGGCAGTTCGGTGCGGAAGCGGATGTAGCGCGGGACTTTGTAATGCGCGATCTGGCCGGCGCAGAAGGCCTTGATCTCCTCGGCGGTCGCGACCTGGCCGGGTTTCGGCACGATCCAGGCGCAGAGCTCCTCGCCATATTTGTCGTCGGGAACGCCGAAGACCTGCACTTCCTTGACCTTGGGATGGCGGTAGAGGAACTCCTCGATCTCGCGCGGATAGACGTTCTCGCCGCCACGGATGACCATGTCCTTCACCCGTCCGACGATGTTGCAATAGCCCTCGGCGTCGATGGTGGCGAGGTCGCCGGTGTGCATCCAGCCGTCGGCGTCGATCGCCTCGCGGGTCTTTTCGGCGTCGTCCCAATAGCCTTTCATCACCGAATAGCCGCGCGTGCAGAGCTCGCCCGGCGCGCCGACCGCGACGGTTGCACCGTCGGCGTCGATCGCCTTGACCTCGACATGGGGCTGGATGCGTCCAACGGTGGAAACGCGCTTTTCCAGAGGATCGTCGACGCTGCTCTGGAAGGACACCGGGCTGGTCTCGGTCATGCCGTAGGCGATGGTCACCTGCGCCATATGCATCAGCGACACCACCTTCTTCATCACCTCGATCGGGCAGGGTGAGCCGGCCATGATGCCGGTGCGCAGGCCGGACAGATCGAAGCTCGAAAAATCAGGGTAGTCGAGCATGGCCACGAACATGGTCGGCACGCCATATAGGCCAGTGCAGCGCTCCTGCGCCAGGGCCTTCAGCGTGGCGCCGGCGTCGAAGCCTTCGCCCGGGAAGACCATGGTGGCGCCCTTGGTGACGCAGCCCATCGTGCCCATCGACATGCCGAAGCAATGATAGAGCGGCACCGGAATGCAAAGCCGATCGTCGACACCGAGCCTGATCGCCGCGGTGACGAAATTGCCGTTGTTGACGATGTTGTGATGCGTGAGCGTAGCGCCCTTCGGCGCGCCCGTCGTTCCGGAGGTGAACTGGATGTTGATGGCGTCGCCGGGCTTGAGGCCTTCCGAGATGCGGTCGAGGCTGTCGTGCTCGTCGCGACCGGCCATGGCCAGCACGTCGCCGAAATTATACATGCCGGGCGAGTTGTCGTCGTCCATGCGGATGACGATCTTCAGCGCCGGCAGCTTCCTTGCGTTGAGCTTACCGGGCTCGGCCTTGGCGATCTCCGGCGCTAGCGTTTCGATCATGCCGAGGTAATCGGAGGTCTTGAAGCTCGCCGCGGTGACCAGCGTCTTGCAGCCGACCTTGTTCAGCGCATATTCCAGCTCGGTCAGCCGATAGGCAGGGTTGATGTTGACCAGGATGAGGCCAATGCGGGCTGTGGCGAACTGCGTCACCAGCCATTCCCAGCGGTTCGGCGACCAGATGCCGACCCTGTCGCCCTTTTCGAGGCCGAGCGCCAGGAAGCCGGCGGCCAAAGCGTCAACCGCGTCCGAAAGCTCGCTCCAGGTGAAGCGCTTGTCCTGGCCGACGAAGACGGCGGCGTCGAGCGTGGCGTATTTGGTGACCGTATCGGAGAACAGCTCCGGAATGGTCTTGTCCAGCAAGGGCACCGATCGGTCGCCGGAGACATGCGCCCTGCCGTCCACCGGAGCGATGAAGCTATTGCGCGATTTGCGCAGATTGGTGGCGTTCTTGAGCTCGTCGAGATTGATCGCCATCGCCGTCTCCTCCCGGGATTGAGCCAACCTATCAGCCTGCCGGGATGGTGGAAACCCGACAATGGTACGCCTATACGCGAGCGGAGAGTGGAAGGCCGCGAAAGGTGGAGGGCGGCAGGGATTACGAAAGTGCTCGACGTGAGACGACCCCACCCGCCTCGCTTCGCGAGGCACCCTCCCCTCAAGGGGGAGGGAGGGCGCTCATCTTGGTCGCAATATCGCGCAAGACGGCTTCGTCCGCTACATCTCGTCTCTTCCTGGACGCCACCAGGCAGGCCTGCGACTGCAGGATCACACCATCGCCCAGCACCTTGAGGTGGTTGGCGCGCAGCGTCGAGCCGGTGGTGGTGATATCGACGATGACGTCGGCGAGCCCGGCGGCCGGCGCGCCTTCGGTGGCGCCGAGGCTTTCGACGATGCGGTAGACCTGAATGCCGTGTTTCAGCGAGAAGAACTGCTGCGTCAGCCGCCAGTATTTGGTGGCTATCCGCAACCGCCTGCCGTGACGCTGACGAAAATCGGCGGCGACATCGTCGAGGTCGGTCATGGTGTCGACATCGAGCCAGATATCCGGCACCGCCACCACGACATCGGCATGGCCGAAGCCGAGACGGGCGACGATTTCGGCGCGCGCTTCCCAGTCGGCCAGGTTTTCGCGCAGCAGGTCTTCGCCCGTGATGCCGAGGTCGACCGCGCCCTGGCCGATTTCGCCGGCAATTTCGGACGCCGACAGGAAGGCCACCTCGACATTGTCGAGGCCATCGATGCGGGCACGGTATTTGCGGTCGTCTGCCGGCAAAGTGACCGCCAGACCGGCCTTGGCAAGCACCTCAAGCGATTGTTCCTTGAGGCGGCCCTTGGACGGAATCGCCAGCGTGATCATCGCGCGCGCTCCCGCAGGGTCTCGATGCGGTCGAGCCAGACCGAGAAGCCGACGCCGGGGATCGGTTTTTTTGCCCCCAGCAGCGTCAGCAGCCGATCGTAGCGGCCGCCGCCGACCAGAGGGCGATCACCGCCGGCCGCGGCGATCTCGAAGACGAGACCGGTGTAATAGTCGAGCGGGCGGCCGAAGGCGGCATCATAGCGGATCGTCGCCATCGGCAGGCCGTGCAATTCGATCGCCTTCACGCGGGCGGCGAAATTCTCCAGCGCAGATCCCAGCGACAGGCCGGCATCGGCGGCGAATTTGTCCAGCGCTTCGGTCGCGCCATCGAGCGCGACGTCGATCTCTAGAAAACCCTTCAAGGCAGAGAACGCCTCGTCGGAGAGCCGCACGCTGCGCAGCTGCGCCTTCTCGATCAGCCGCCTGGCTATGTCGGCGGGAGCGCGACCGCCGGAAGCGGACAAGCCGGCCTCTTCCATGCCGGCGGCGATATGCGCGGCCAAAGCTTCCGCGTCGCCGTCCAGCACCAGCGTCGCCACCGGACCGGAGAGCTGGTTGTTGCGCGGCGGGTTGGCGAGATCGGCAAGCGCTGCTTCCAGCATCGGCGCCGAGCCGAAGGCGCGGGCGAGGCGCATGCGCCAGCCGCGCGGCAGGCCAAGCCCCGCCAGCACCGCCTCGAACAGGGTCTGGTCGCCGAGCGTGATGGCGAGCGGCTGCCCAGGCAATACCAACGACAGGAGCGCATGGGCGTCGGCCAGCGAGCGGGCATCCGCCGCTGCGGTGTCGCGGTCGCCGAGGTCCTCAATGCCAGCCTGGAAGAACTCGTTGCCGCCTTCGCGGCGCTGGCGGAACACTTCGCCGAGATAGGAATAGCGGCGCGGCGTGCCGGCCTGGCTGGCGATGTGGTCGAGGCAGACCGGAATGGTGAATTCGGGCCGCAGGCACAACGTCTTGCCGGTCTCGCTCTCGGTTAGAAAGATGCGGCGGCGCAGGTCCTCGCCGGCCATGTCGAGGAACGGATCGGCCGGCTGCAGCACCGCCACTTCCACGGCATGGGTGTCGCGTTCGGCGAAGAGGGCCGTGACGTCGGCGGCGATGGCGGGGTAGCGGGAGGTCATGGATAGGCGGGGCGCGAGGCGCCCCCCTCTAACCTGCCGGCCATCTCCCCCTCAAGGGGGGAGATTGGCAGCTCAAAGCACGGCACCTTCTCTTCTCCGTAGGAGATTGGCGAAAGCATAGGCAACATCCAATCTCCCCCCTTGAGGGGGAGATGGCCGGCAGGACAGAGGGGGGTGTTCAAGCGCCACCCTTCGCGCGATCGGCCGCCTGCGCCGCCAGGATCTTCTTAACCTCGGCAACCAGCTCACCCTCTGCCACCGTCACCTGCGCCGGCCGCGCGGCGCGCCATTCGGCGTTGTCGGTGATCTCGGCCGACAGGCGCGCGCCTTCGATCAGGTCCTTGATCTGCACGTCGCCTTTGGCGCGCTCGTCGCCGCCCTGGATGATGGCGGCCGGGCTGCCGCGGCGGTCGGCATATTTCAGCTGCGCCTTCATGCCGGCGCCGCCGAGATACATCTCGGAGCGAATGCCGGCGGCGCGGAGATCCGCGACCATCTTCTGGTAGCGGCCAAGGCTTTCCGTATCCTTGTCCATGACCAGCACAACGACCGGGGCGACGACATCGGACGTATCGAGCTTGCCGAGGTTCTTCAGCGCCGTCATCAGCCTGGAGACACCGATGGAGAAGCCGGTCGCCGGCACCGGCTCGCCGCGGAAGCGCGAGACCAGCCCGTCATAGCGGCCGCCGCCGCCGACCGAGCCGAAGCGCACGACCTGGCCGTCCTCATTGGGGATCTCGGCCAGCAGCTCGGCCTCGAACACCGGGCCGGTGTAGTATTCCAGGCCGCGCACGACGGAGCGGTCCATCACGATGCGATCTTCCCCGTATCCGGCCGCTCTGACCAGGGCTTCAATCGTGGCAAGTTCGCCGACGCCTTCTTGATAGACGGCATTTGCGCTGACACTGGAATCCTGGCCAGTCTGGCCGTTCCTTGCCGTGGCCAGAAGAACCGCTTCGGCCTGTGCGTCGTTCAACCCGGCGCCCTTAGCGAAATCGCCTTCGCCTTCCCTGCCGCCATCCCATCGTCCCGGGCCAAGCAGGAGCCTCACGCCTTCCGGCCCGAGCTTGTCGAGCTTGTCGATGGCCCGCAGAACCGTGAGCCTGCGCCCAGCATTCTCGTCGCCGCCAAGGCCGATGGCTTCCAGCACACCGTCCAGCACCTTGCGGTTGTTGACGCGAATGGCGTAGTCGCCGCGCTTGATGCCGAGCGCCTCCATCACGTCGGCCATCATCATCGCCATCTCGGCGTCCGCCGCCACACCGGGCGTGCCGATGGTGTCGGCGTCGAACTGCATGAACTGGCGGAAGCGGCCCGGACCGGGCTTCTCGTTGCGGAACACCCAGCCGGAGCGGTAGCTGCGATAGGGCTTCGACAGGCGGTCGTAATTCTCGGCGACGAAGCGCGCCGTCGGCGCGGTCAGGTCATAGCGCAGCGACAGCCACTGGTCGTCGTCGTCCTGGAAAGAAAACACGCCTTCGTTCGGCCGGTCCTGGTCGGGCAGGAATTTTCCCAGCGCGTCGGTGTATTCAATCATCGGCTGGTCGACCGGCTCGAAACCATAGAGTTCATAAACGCCCCGGATGGTCGCCATCATCTTCTCGACGGCGCGGATGTCCTCGGCGCTGCGGTCGGCAAAACCGCGCGGCAGCCGCGCTTTCGTCTTCTCCGATTTGTCGGCCATGGGTGGTTACTCGGTGTTTCGTGACGCGCCATGGATGGGAAATTTCCTAATTCCAAGGCGCGCGTGTCCTAACCGATGCTGCTTGGTGCGGCAAGGGTGCCTGCCTCGAAACAAATCACGTCGAAAACGAAACAATTCCGCCACCGGCGCGGCATGCTGCCGACACAATCCCAGAGCATAAAGCGCACCGAAACAAAGGGTTCGGGTCATGATCACGGCGCAAGACATTACCGACAGCGGCAACCCGGCCGCCAGGCTGCGGCCTGCCGGCACTGCCCCGCTCAAGGCAGCGCAGCAGCCGGCCGGGCCATTCGAGGTTGCGGCGGAGACGCGCAAGCCGACGGTGCGCGACGCGCTGGTGACCGGCCTGATGGTGGTCTATCCGGTTTTCGCCGCGCTTGCGGCTATCCTCGCCGGGCTGTTCTTGACCAGCGCCAGCGGCGTCTGAGCTTGTCATTCGCCGGGAAATCTCGACGGTCGGCGCTGCCTCCCATCCGCCCTTCGGGCACCTTCTCCCCGTGAATGGGGAGAAGGGAAAAGCGCTCACTTCGGCCGCTTGAACGTCTTGCGCTCGGCTTCCACCTCTGCCCGGCACACACAGCCTTCGAGATGGTCGTTGACCAGGCCCATAGCCTGCATGAAAGCGTAGACGGTGGTCGGGCCGACGAAGCTCCAGCCGCGCTTCTTCAGTTCCTTCGAAATCCTGACCGAGACCGCCGTCGTCGGATTGGCGCGCAGATGCGCGAGGTCGACAATCGAAGGCCGCTCGTCGGGACCGGGCTCGAATTTCCAGAACCAAGCGGCCAGAGAACCGAATTCATCGACTATCTCGCGGGCGCGCCTGGCGTTGTTGATGGTCGAGACGATCTTGCCGCGATGGCGGATGATGCCGGCATTGCCGAGCAGGCGCTCGACATCCTGCTCGGTGAAGGCAGCCACCTTGTCGAAGTCGAAATTGGCGAAAGCCTCGCGGAAGTTCTCGCGCTTGCGCAGGATGGTGAGCCAGGAGAGGCCGGACTGGAATCCTTCGAGGCATATCTTCTCGAACAGCCGGCGGTCGTCCGCTACAGGCCTGCCCCATTCATGATCATGATAATGCAGATAATCCGGCAGGTTGCCGTGCCAGAAGCAGCGCGCAACGCCGTCGGGGCCATCGAGCAGGCCGGCATTCTCATTTCCCATCGCCAGAAATCCATTTGTTAACGCGCCGCAGCGGCCACTTTACGCCGGCTTTACCAGATTCCTGAACCGGCCGGTAACCACACCAAAAGGTTTACTGACAAGTCGGCATTTTACGCATTCCGATTCATGTTTCGGTTGCCGCTCGGCGCCAAGGATCGCGAAACCCGAGGAGCCCCGCTCCCGGACGGGTTCGACGATCAAGGTGCTTTTCAGATGAAGACAGCGTTTTGTTCCCTGCTCGGCGCGATTGCGGTTCTGGCCGCTGGCGCGACGACTTCGCTTGCCAATGACCGCTATGCCGACGTGCCGCCGGTGATGGTGAGCCCCGACCTTTCGGCGCCCTGGGTGCTGCAGCTCGGCCACGCGCCCGGCATCGTGCGCCCGACCCGGCAGGCGACGCAGCAGCCGCTGCGGCGGCTTCTCCAGGCCCAGCCCGGCCAGCAGCGGACCGCGGCCGTAGGCCAGCCTGCCAAGCGCATGGCGGCGCGGCCGCAGATCAATCCGATCTACCTGCCGCAGGAAGTCGCCTATGACGGCCCGCAGAAACCTGGCACCATCGTCATCGATACCAAGGATAACTTCCTTTATCTGGTCGAGAAGGACGGCAAGGCGCGCCGCTACGGCGTCGGCACCGGCAAGCCCGGTTTCGAATGGTCGGGCACGCACAAGATCACCGACAAAAGAGTGTGGCCGGACTGGCGCCCGCCAGCCGTTATGATCAAGCGCGAGGCGGCCAAGGGCCGCTATTTGCCGACCTATCTTGCCGGCGGCATCGAGAACCCGCTGGGCGCCCGCGCGCTCTACCTCGGCACCACCGAATACCGTATCCACGGCACGAACCAGCCATGGACGATCGGCGGCGCGGTATCGTCGGGCTGCATCCGCATGCGCAACGAGGACGTCGTCGACCTTTACGAGCGCGTGAACATCGGAACGACCGTGGTGGTGATTTAGGGACTGTCAATCCGCGCGGCAGTCGTTTTTGGCGCGTGCTGTTGCTCTCAAGCCATAGCGCGCCTCTGGGAGACGTGCTTAGAGTGACAGCGGGTTAACGGGGGACGGGCCGTGTGGGGATACGGCCGGTCGCGAAAGGGCAGCACGGGCAACCGCGCTGCCCTTTTCCTTTCCCACCGCACGAAAGCTCGCCGTGGAGGCAACGCGAATAACTATTCCGCTGCGACCAGTCGTTCAACGGGAACGCCCTCCGGCTTCGGGCCGCCATAGGCCCAGTCGAGCAGCTTGATCGTATGAACCACCGGCAGCTTGGCGGCCGAACCGATCTGGGTGATGCAGCCGATATTGCCGGTGGCGACCACTGAAGCGCCGGTCGCCTCGATGTTCTTCACCTTGCGGTCGCGCAGCTTTGCCGAAATCTCAGGCTGCAGGATGTTGTAGGTGCCGGCCGAGCCGCAGCAGAGATGACCTTCGCGAGGCTCGCGAACGATGAAGCCCGCCCTGGCGAGAAGCTCTTTCGGCTGGTGCGTGATCTTCTGGCCGTGCTGCATCGAGCAGGCGGAATGATAGGCGACGATGGTGCCCGGCTTGCGCACCGGCTCGGGCAAATCGAAGGCGGCGAGATATTCGGTGATGTCCTTGGCGAGTCTCGATACGTGAGCGGCCTTCTCAGAGTACGCCGGATCGAGGCGCAGCATGAAGCCGTAATCCTTGATCGTCGTGCCGCAGCCTGAAGCGGTGATGATGATGGCGTCGAGGCCGCCTTGTTCGATGGCGCGCGTCCAGACGTCGACATTTTGCCTGGCGGACGCAAGGGCGTCCGCCTCGCGGCCCATATGGTGGACGAGCGCGCCGCAGCAGCCCTCGCCTTCCGGCACTACGACCTCGACCCCGAGTCGCGTGAGCAAGGAGATGGTCGTCTCGTTGATGGCTGGATCGAGCACCGACTGCGCGCAGCCGGTGAGAATGGCAACGCGACCGCGCTTTGTGCCTTGCCCGGCATGCACGCCCGGCGAGGCCATTGGCGACGCCGGCGGGATCGACGAGGGCGCGAGCTTCAGCATGGCGGCGACCGGCTTCAACGCCGGAAGTTTTTCGAACAGGCCGATGAACGGCCGACCCAGCCCCGCCAATTTCAGCGCGGCGCGGAAGCGGCTTGGATAGGGCAGCACGAAAGCCAGCACGGCGCGCGTCAGCCGGTCGAGCAGCGGACGCCTGTAAGTCTTCTGGATATGGGCGCGGGCATGATCGACCAGATGCATGTAGTTGACGCCCGAAGGGCAAGTCGTCATGCAGGCAAGGCAGGACAGGCAGCGGTCGATATGGGTGACGATCTCCTTGTCCGCCGGACGGCCGTTCTCCAGCATGTCCTTGATGAGATAAATGCGGCCGCGCGGTGAATCCAGCTCGTTGCCCAATGTCACATAGGTCGGGCAGGTGGCGGTGCAGAAGCCGCAATGCACGCATTTGCGCAGGATCTTTTCCGATTCCGCGACGTGCGGATCGGCAAGCTGCGAGGCTGAGAAATTGGTCTGCACCGAAATGTCCTAACTAGCTGAGCATGATCTTTCCCGAAACCCGGTTCCAGCTTTTCAAGGCTCGCGGACTAGGTTCGGGATCAAGCTTTATGAACCGAGGAGCCAACTTTGCGGGTTCTTGATCGGCTCGCCGCGCTGCAGCGCCTGCAGGCCCAGGATGCAGCGGACGATGAACCAGACCGCGACGGCAAACATCAGCAGGAAGCCGATCGCCAGCATCATCAGGACCACCGAGATCAGCGCGTAGAGAAGGCCGATCCAGAAGGTCCTGATCAGGAATGTGTAGTGGCTTTCGACGAAGCCGCCCGCCTTGCCGCGGTTGATGTAGGCAAGCACGATGCCGATGATGCCGGTTACGCCGATGACAAGGCTGGCGAGGTAGAGGATGTAGATGACCAGCGCGTTGGTCTGTCCCGGCTCGAGCCAGCGGTCTGTCTGGCGCGCTCCCGTGCCCGGGCCTGAATTGGCGTTGCTCATGATGCTGCTCCCTCCTTTGACTGGGCAAGAGTAGCAGAGCTGGAACCTGGCGCCATGCGGCCGGGGTTGAGAATGTGCTTCGGATCGAACTCGGCCTTGAGCCGCGCCGACAGCGCTGCCAGATGCTGCGGCTGCGGTTCGAACACCGGCAGGGCTGCGCGATGCGCAGCCGAGGCGCGCACCAAAGTCGCGTGGCCGCCGCCATGTTTGCGGATCAATCCGCGCAGCAACGCCGCGCCCGGGTCGGCCTCGCGCATCGACAGCCACACCAGCCCGCCCTGCCAGTCGTAGAAGGCCTCGACGGCAGCCTGCATGCGCAGCGCCATCACCATGTGATGCGCCTGCGAGGGAGCCATAGAGACGCGCCAGACCGGTCGGGCGCCGCCATCGGCGAAGGGCGCGCAATCGCGGATGTCGCGCCACAGGGTTGTGGAGCACTCGCCCGCGATCTCTTCCAGCGGGCCGGCCTTGCCAAGCAGCTGTTTCAGCGCCTCGATGCGGTAGACGACCGAGGGACCAAAGCCTTCGACGCGCAGCAGCGTCGCGGCATCGCTGCCAAGCTTGCCGCCGGCCACGCGCGCGGCGATCCGCTCCGGCAGATGCGCGGCGCTCGAAACCTCTGCGCTGGAGCCGAGAGCCAGCGCCAAGGCCGACACGGCCGCCTCGTCGAGCAGACCGCGAATGGCAAGTGTCACCTCGGTCTCGGCCGCGGGCAGCACCTTGAAGGTGACGTCGGTCAGAACGGCCAGCGTGCCCCAGCTCCCGGCCATCAGCTTGGAGAGATCGTAGCCGGTGACGTTCTTGACGACGCGACCGCCCGACTTGAAGGCCTCGCCGCGGCCGGAAACCGCCGATATGCCGAGGATATGGTCGCGCGCCGCACCGGCCTTGAGCCGACGCGGGCCGGACAGGTTCGCCGCCAGCACCCCGCCGATCGTGCCCCTGCCCGGCTCGCCCCCGAGCAGCGCGCGATAGTCCATCGGCTCGAACGCTAGCTGTTGGCCGTTTTCGGCGAGCAGCCTGTCGATCTCGGCGAGGGATGTTCCGGCCCTTGCTGAAAGCACCAACTCGGCCGGCTCATAGAGCGTGACGCCGGTGAGCTTGGAGAGGTCGAGCGTATGCTCGGTCTGCAGCGGACGGCCGATGTTGCGCTTGGAGCCGTGGCCGAGGATTTCGAGGGAGGTTTCTTCGGCGGCCGCCCATTGGATGGTGGAGAGGATTTCGGCGGATGAGGATGGGGTGAAGGTGGTCATAGGCTGCGTTCCTTCGCGCCCCCCTCTGTCCTGCCGGACATCTCCCCCACAGGGGCAGGGCTATCGCATATGAGTAAGCGCCTGGATGAGGTAGTCGTCATTCCAGGCGCATTTCTTGATGCGGTGGCTAATGGGGACTTTGTCGACATCGGCGCCCTGAAGGATGTTTCTGGCGATGCGGTTGAGGAGCGCGGTGTTGGCGGGAG